>JBKPFJ010000136.1:0-5070 GCA_046728795.1 Actinomycetota bacterium
AGAGGTGGGCGCGTCTGCGCGAGCTGCCCAGCTGCGCGGCGGCCGCCGACGCGCTTGGCGCCGGCGCCTCGGCATACCTGCGCGTGAACGGTCTGGGCGGAGAGCGGGCGGAGCCCGCGCTCCGAGCGATGCTCGACCGCCTCTATGAGGACGCAACCAGCTTCGGCTTCCCCGAGGAGCGCTTCGAGCGGGTCTACCTCGAGGTCGAGCGCACGCTCTACAAGGACACCCTGCCCACCACGGTCGCGGCGCCGATGTATGGCGTCGTCCTCGAGCCGGAGCGGATCGACCTCGGCGACGGCCTCTCGCTCGTCCGCCCGGGCCTCTCGGATGCCCCGATCGACGCCGACGCCCTGTGCCTCCTCGAACGCGACGTGCCGCCGGACGACCCCGGACTCGTGGAGGAGGCAGGGGAACGCTTTGCCCGCCTGATGACCGCGCTGCGGCTCGTGGGACCGGGTGGCCCGGCGCTCGGCGGCGTGGCCTGGCGGCGCGCCGGCGAGGGTCGCTGGACGCCGGTGGAGCTGGTGACGGACGGTCCGGGGCGGGGGCCGCTGCTCGTGCTCGGAGCCGACGCCGGCACCGAGCTTCGCGAGCTGATGGCGGCCGTCCGGCCCTCGTGGGCGCTGGCGCGCTTCGAGCTCGGCTGCGCCCGCGAGCTCGCGGCCGAGGCCCTGTCCGACTACCTTCTGGCGCTCCGGTCGCTGCTCGACGCCACGACCGAGGTCGGGGAGGCGAGCCTCTCCCTGCGGCTGGCGGCGCTGTGTGCGGAGGACGGCGAGCGCCGCGAGCTGCGGCGCCGGGTGGAGCTCGCGCTCGACCTCGAGCGGATGGTCATGGGTGGCGGCCACACGGAGGTTCCGGCGGCCATCGTCGGCGAGCTGGAGCGCAACCTGCGGGCGCTCCTACGGGACGTGGCCTGCGGCTACCTCGATGCCGACCTGAAGTCGATAGCGGACGACATCCTGCTGGAGTCGGCGGAGCCGATCGAGATCGAGGCGCGCGACCTGCGCGAGCACGACACGACGGAGATCGAAGCGGTCGAGCCGCCGGTTGAGCAGCCGACGAGAGAGCCCGAACCGGAGCCGGAGGGGGGGCAGCCGGAGGCGTGGGAGCCCGAGGCCGGGGCGCCCAAGGCGGAGGAGCCGGAGCCGGACCCACCGAAGACGGAGGGGTCGGTGGCGGACCCGCCCGCGGCAGCCGGGAGCGGGATGCCGGACGGCGTCACCCCCAGTGACGACTGGGGCTTCTCGGAGGACCCGGACAGCTATTCCGCGCCCGTCTGAGCCACGCTTCCGCGCCGGTCGTGCTCCATCTCACGCGCCACTCTCTCGGCCGCCTCGAGCCCGAGCTCCCGCTCGACGATCCACAGCGCCAGATCGATTCCCGAGGTGACGCCGCCGGCGGTGACGATGTCGCCGTCATCGACCACGCGCTCCTCTCTCGTCTCGGCGCCGGCCTCGGCAAGCTCGTCGAGCGCCTCGTGGTGCGTCGTGGCCGGCCGCCCTCGCAGTAGGCCGGCGGCCGACAGCAGCATCCCGCCGGTGCAGACCGAGGCGAGCGGGGTGCCTTCGCCGTGCAGCCGGGCGAGCTCGCGCGGGAGGTCGCCGCGCCGGGCCTCGCCCCAGGCGCCCCGCTCCGCGCGGTCGTTCCAGCCGCCGCCCGGGACCACGACCAGGTCGAAGGAGCCGTCGAGCCTTCCCTGCGCCTCGATCGCCAGCCCGTGGCTGCCGGTTACACGCTCCGCCGGCTCGCGGGTCAGGAGCCGGGCGTCGAGGCCGGCGTTGCGGAACACCTCGTAGGGGCCGAGGGCGTCGAGCTCGTCGAAGCCATCGAAGACCACGATCCCGATCCTCACGGCCGCGGAGTCTGGCTGCGGGTGCGATCCGACGGCCTCGAGGGCCTCCTCCTTCGTTCGGTACTCCTCGACGCGCACGATCTTTCCCGCGCGCACCTGCGCCGCGTAGGTCTCGCGAACCTGGACCGAGACCCCGCTCGCCCTTCCCTGCAGACGCGCGGTCCAGGGAGCGATCACCCAGTCGCCCCGGTCGATGAACGCCTCGAACTCCATGACGTCCGCGAACCGGTCCTCCCAATGGTCGAGCAGCGAGTCGACGAACCTCCTCAACCCGGCGATGCCTTGGTAGGTCTGCTGGTCCGGCTCATCCGCGGCCGTGCGCCACTCCGTCCCCGCGTCATGAGCGGCGAAGGCGGCCTCGAAGTCGCCCCGGGCGAAGGCCTCGAAGCTGCGTCGGACGATCTCCACGTTCTCGCGGGACATCAGCCGAAAAGATGCTCGTTCATGCGGGCGAGGCCGTCCAGGTCGTGCACGTCGTCGTCGAGCTCTGGCACCTCGATCATCGGCGTGCGGCCGAGGCGCTCGCCGAGCGCCGCCAGGTTGAGGCGGTCGCGCTCCGCGAGCCGGCGGAAATCCTCGAGGTTGCGGGCCACCTTGCGCCCGAGCTCTTCGCCCAGCAGCTCGTCGACCTCGCCGGCGGAGGCGGGCGCCTCGGGATGCATTCTGTTGACGACCACGCCCCCGAAGGGGAGGCCCGAGTCGAGCAGGCGGTGGTGGAAGAAGACCGCCTCGTCGATCGCGGCACGGCGCGGAGAGGTCACGAGCAGGAAGGTCGTGCGGCTGTCGGAGAGCAGCGCCTCCACGCGTCCCGCCCGCTCGCGGAAGCCCTCGGCCATGCCCCCGAAGGAGCGGAAGAAACCGGATAGATCCTCGAGCAGGTCCACGCCCGTGGCCCGCCGCAGGGCACCGAACAGGAGGCCGCTGCCCCGCCCCAGCACCCGCAGGCCGAGCCGGCCGGGCGCGCTGAAGAACTGGAGCGCCCGCGAGTCGATGAAGGCGCCGAGTCGCCGCGGGGCCTCGAGGAAGTCGAGAGCGTTGCGAGTAGGCGGGGTGTCGAGCACCAGCAGGTCGAAGCGCCCCTCCTGGTGCAGCTCGTGCAGCTTCTCCATCGCCATGTACTCCTGCGAGCCCGCGACGGCGTTCGAGAGCTGCTGGTAGATCCGGTTGCCGAGCACGGCGTCGCGCGTCTCCGCGTCCGGCGCGTGCCACTCGACGAGCTCGTCGAAGGTGCGCTTCGCGTCGAGCATCATGGCCCACAGCTCGCCGTTGGCGAAGTCGCCCTGCACCCGGTGCTCCTCGTTGCCCAGCGCGTCGAGCCCGAGCGCGTTCGCGAGGCGGCGCGCCGGGTCGATGGTCAGCACGATCACCTTGCGCCCCCGGCGGGCCATGCCCGCGGCGACCGCCGCGGAGGTGGTCGTCTTGCCGACCCCGCCCGAGCCGGCGACGATGCAGACCTCTTTGCGCTCGAGCAGCGGCGCGACGCTCATAGCCGGGCCGCCAGCAGGTCCAGGTCTCCGCGCTCGAGCTCGGGACGGAAGACGTAAGGGAGGGTCTTGATCGGCGCCGACACGTCGCGGCGCAGGCGCCGCAGCTCGCGGCGCTGCGCCTGGGCGCGGGCGTGCTCGGCGAGCGCGGCGCGCAGCGCCGCGCTCGCCTCCGGCGAGCCGCGGCCGTCGAGCTTCGCCATTCGCTCCGCCTCCGCGCGGTTGAAGCGCTGGGGGAGGACGGCGTTCACATAGATGGCGTCGAAGGCGAGCTCGCGCTCCAGCTCGAGCGTCTCGCTCACCGGCATCTCCTCGGGCAGCGCCACGCCCACGTAGCCGGTCAGGCTTCGGTTGGAGAGGAAGCGGTGGATCGTGCCGGCCTGGCGGTGGACGGGACCCACCCGGGCGACCTCGGAGAAGGTGCGCGGCGCGCGCAGCATGGCGAGCGCGTGGCCGGTGGCCGGGGCGTCCAGGATCACGAGGTCGTACGGCGAGGCCCGGGCGGTCTTGCGCTGGAGCTGGGCGAGCTCCCAGACCTTGCCCATCGTCACGAGCTCCGTGAGGCCGGGGGCGGCGGCCGTGAGGTAGTGGAAGAGGCGGCTGTGCCCGACGACACCGGCCAGCGTCACCGAGCGCAGCTTGTAGCGGAGCCACTCCTCCTTCGCCCGCTCGGGGTTCACCGAGATGTGCCATAGCCCCGACTCCAGCTCGATCTCCGAGTGACCGCCGGTGCGCGCGCCGAACAGGTCAGGCATGCGCTCCTGCTCGCCGACCTCGCAGACGATGGTGCGCTTTCCGGCCGACGCGGCCCTCAGCCCGAGGGCCGCCGAGACGGTGGTCTTGCCCACCCCGCCCTTCCCGGTCACGAACAGCAGGCGCTTGTCGAGCATCCGCGTGAAGGATTCACCATCGCACGTGCGAATAGGCACTGCGTGACCGTCATCGCCTTCACCAACCAGAAGGGGGGCGTCGCCAAGACGACGACCACGCTCAACCTCGCGGCCGCCTTCGTCGAGCGCGGGATGCGGGTCCTATGCGTGGACCTCGACCCCCAGGGCAACCTGACGATGAGCCAGGGGATCGACCCCGATGCGCTGGAGTCGTCGATGTACGACGTCTTGGTCCACGGGCTCTCGATCCGCGAGGTGATCCGCAAGCGCGAGGTGGACGTGGCCTGCTCCTCGATCGACCTCGCCGGGGCCGAGATCGCTATGTCCACGATGATCGGCCGGGAGCGCGCCCTCAAGAAGGGCCTGGCCCCGGTGCTCGAGGACTACGACTACATCTTCATCGACACGCCGCCCAGCCTGGGGCTGCTCACGATCAACGCCCTCGCGGCGTCCGACAAGGTGATCGTCCCCGTCCAATGCGAGTATCTCTCCATGCGCGGGCTGATCCAGCTTCAGAACACGCTGGCGATGGTCCGCGAGGAGCTGAACCCGGACATCGAGATCGAGGGCATCCTCCCCACGCTCGTGGACAACCGCACGGTGCACGCCAAGGAGGCCGTCGAGATCCTCGAGGAGAACTTCGGTGACCGTGTGTTCGCCTCCCGCATCAACAAGACGGTCCGCTTCGCAGAGGCTCCGGTGAAGGGGATGTCGGTGCTCAAGTACGACCCGGACGGCAAGGCGGCCTACGCCTACCGTCAGCTGGCAAAGGAGGTCCTCGCAAATGGCAAGCGGTAAGCGGGCGAGCATGCGTGAGGGGCCTCTGGCGGACCTCTTC
>JBKPFJ010000138.1:0-35018 GCA_046728795.1 Actinomycetota bacterium
CGTAGGCGCTGCCCGACAGGCTGCCGGAGGGCCGCCGCTGGCGATGCTCCTCGGGAAGGAGGTTGACCGGCCTCACGCGGTCTCTCCCATGGCAAGTCCGACCGCCACCGTGAAGCGCTCGGGGATCTCGCCCCCGGGCAGGTCGGCCTCGCGGAAGCGACCCAGGGGCTGCGCCACGCTCACGTCCAGGCCGATGTGGCCGGACAGCTCGTGAACGAAGGCCGCGTCCTTGGACCCCGGGCCTGACAACACGAGTCGCCCACCGCGCGCGCGCCAGGCTGGGTCATGTAGTAGTCGAGCGACAGCCGGATCTCGTCGGCGATCATGCTCGCGGCGGCCTCGCCGTCCCAGGTCGCCGAGAGCGGCCGAGTGAAGAGGCAGAGGTCGCCGACGGCGAGTCGCCAGATTCGTGACGCCGCCAAGGTGGCGGAAGACGTGCGCCCCCGCGCCGCCCGTGTCGTGCTGCGCCAGCGCGCGCACAAGCGCGAACGCGTCGAGATCGACGCTGACGGCTTCAGGCCGGCGCCCGTCACGGCCTCCACGAGGCGCTCCACCATGCCCGTACGGGCGGCCACGATCACGACCTGCATGCGCGGGCGGCCGTCCGCGTCGGGCTCGCGGCTGACGATCTGGTAGTCCAGGACCGCATCGCCGAGCGGTATGGCGATCGCCTCGGCGGCCTGGAAGTGGACCGCCGCGGCGCGCTCCGCGTCACCGTCGATCTGCGGGAGTTCGATCTGGCGGACCACGATCTGCTGGTTGGCGATCCCCAGCCGCACGTTCCGCGGAAGTTCGTTGTCCTTGAAGAAGGAGCGCAACGCGCGGGAGAGGCCGTCGGCATTTACGACCTCGCCATCGTGGATTGTGCCCTGGGTTAGCTCGGCGCTAGCGACGCGCTCGAGCCGCCCGCTGCCGGCCTGCACTGCAGCGAGGAAGCGACCGTCGATGTCGAGTCCGACGGTTCCGCGAGGCTTGTTGGTGGAGAGACGGAGGGCCAAGGGTTCGGCTTGGTCGGGGTCAGGTATCGGTTGCCGAGCCGATCCCTTTACTCCGGGCGGACGGCGCGTGGACGGACGTCAGGAAAGGAACCGGTCGGCGTAGAGATCGACCAGCTCCGGGCCCGCGAGCAGAGCGACGATCCCCCCGAGCGCCAGAAACGGCGCGAAGGGCAGGCCGCGCTTGCGGGCACCACCGCCGTGCCTCACGATCACCGCCACGCCCACCACGCTCCCGGCGAGGAACGCCGTGAGCAGGGCGGGCACGACCGACAGGCCGAGGTAGAGCCCCATCACGCCGGCGAGCTTCACGTCGCCCATGCCCATGCCGGCCGGGTAGACGAGCGCGGCGACGAGCAGGAACACGAAGGCGGCAGCTCCGGCGATCAGCAGCTCGGGGACGTCGGCCGTCCTCACGAGCGCACTGGCGGCAACTCCGTAGAGCGCCGCCGGGCCGATGATCCTGTTCGGCACGATGCGGTGCTCGACGTCGATGCCGGCGACGGCGATCAGCACCGCCGCGAAGGGAAGCTCGACGAAGAGGTCGTCGCTCGGGCCCCGCGCGAGCACCACGGCGAGGAACGTGACCGCGGTGAGGAGCTCGACGGCCGGGTACCGCACGGAGATTCGTGCACCGCAGCCGCGACAGCGCCCCCGCAGGAGCAGCCACGACAGCACCGGAACGCTGTCGTACGTCGCGATCGGCGCCAGGCAGCCCGGGCAGCGCGAGCGCGTCCGGACGAGCGACTCGCCGCGCGGCAGCCGGTGGATCACCACGTTGAGGAAGCTGCCGGCAACGGCGCCTGTTAGGGCGGCCTCGCGGATGAGGGAGGTGGCCGCCTCCCGCTCCTTCGTGACCACCGTCGTGTGGTTCGCCGTGTCGATCATCGCGAGGGCTGCTGCGAGACCGACCACCAGGATGACCATCGTCACGAGCAGCTCGATCAACGTGAAGCCGCGCTCGTCCTTCCAGATTCCCCCGGAGGGCATGATCACCAGATCGGTCTGAGCCTGGGGCGCGTTTAGCCGCTCGCATCGGAGACGGACAACTGTCAAAAGAAAGAGGGCGGGCCCGAAGGCCCGCCCCCTCAGCAGTCAGCGAAGTCGCTGACTACCACCTACCGCTGGACGGGCAAGCGCCGTCGCCCGGCGTCGTGCAGGTCCGCTGAGTGATCGGCGTCCTGTTCAGATCCTTGTCGATCGTGAACGTGTGACCGGACTGCGAGGTGGCCACGACGGTTTACGAGTCGGCACCGGCGGCCGTGACCGTCACCTGTCCCCGGCCGCCGCCGAGATCCAGGCCGCTGTTAGTCACGTCCTTGCTGACCAGTGCGCCCACGTAGGTCTGCTCGTTCGCGTAGAACGACTCGACGTGCGAGACCAGGTTACGGGCATCCGACTTGGCGCTCGCGTCCTGACCCTTCTGGCGCTGACCAAGGAACGCCGGCAGCGCGATCGCGGCCAGGATCCCGATGATCAGAATGACCACGAGGAGCTCGATAAGGGTGAAGCCTTCTCCTCGCTGGAATACGCGCGCGGAGCTTCCGCAGCATCTGCCTCCTCCTTCTGAGGTGACTGGTTTGGGTTTCTTCGCCAGTCGCCGCGGCCGCTGCCCTCGGTTTGCTCTACGAGTCCCGGTGGTAGCTCGGCCGGCTCCCACGGGAGCCCCGGAGCTTTGCGTCCCCCGCCTCGCGACGGGTTTGCCTTTTACCGTGGCCCCGGCTTTCACGGTTCATCGACCCGGGCCCGAGGTCTCTTCAGCAATCCGCCTGCAAACCGCTCGATAATCCGTCCAGAAGCGCGCCGACTAGCATCGCTTCGAGTGCATCTCCGCCGCGCCCTGCTCCTGTTCGCGATCGTCCTCGGCCTCGCGGCGCTCACCGCTTCACTCAGCCAACCGCGACAAGAGGTGCGCACACCGGCCGAGTCGAGCCAGCCGGAAACCGCCGCTCCGCCTGCCGAGCCTCAGGGACAGCAGGAGCTCCGTTTCTTCGCCGAGGGCCCACCCCGGACGCGCATGCTGGCCCGTGGCAGCGCCGCGACCGTGACCGTCACCGTTGACGAGCCCGGACAGGTGAGAGTGGAGGGGCTTGGCCTGGTCGCGCCAGCGGAACCGCTCACGCCGGCCTCGTTCCCGGTGCATGTGGACGCCCCCGCGCGCTATCCGGTGCTGTTCGCGCCAGCCGACGAGGAGCGGCCGCGGCAGGTGGGCACGCTCGTCGTCAGGTAGCCGCCACGGGCGTCGCGACGGGGGCGCAGACTAGAAGCAGGCCCTCCGGCTCCCCGTTCGCGTCACGGATCAGGGAGACCTCACCCTCGACGGACACGAGCAGGCCCTCGCTGCGGAAGTAGGGGCTCTCGAGGCGCCCGCGCTCCGTCTTTCCCTCGGCGAGGGCGCGCAGGAGTCGCTGCTGGCCCAACGGCTGTCCTCGGCGGCAAGAGGCGAGGGCCAGCGCGCCGACCGGAAGTCGCGCTCCTCGTATCCGACGAGGACGCAGAACCCGGGGTTGAGCTCCAGGAAACGCCCGTCGAGGCCCAAGATCGCCCGCACCGCGCTCGCCCGGTGCTCCGCCCGGGCCCGGGCCTGGTGGGCGGGACGGGCCGGCTCCGGCTTAGCGGCGGCGCCCTTGTGCTCCGCCGCGGCGGCCTTCGGCTTCGACGCGCTCGGCTCGGGCTTCGCGGCCGTCGCCTTCGGCTTGGCGGGCGCGGGCGCGCTCTGCGCGGTGCTCGTCTCCGAGTCGGAGTCCGAGCGCTCGCGCGCGTTGCGGCTGGCGGTGAAGGTGACGCCGAGGAGCAGGACGCCTATGAGAGCGGGAAGAACCGGACGCTGGACGGCCATGCGCTCCCTATCGGCAGCACCTCCTGGATGGTTGAACCGTTTACTCGGCGCTGGACGCCGCTTCGCGCATCGTCGCCAGGGGGGCCTCGCGGCCCGTCCAGCGCTCGAGGCTGCGAGCCCCCTGGCGCACGAGCACTTCGAGCCCGCCGACCACCCGCCCACCCGCGCGGGAGGCCCAGCGCTCCACGGGCGTCGGCTCGGCGCCGTAGACGAGGTCGACCACCAGCGCCGGGGGGTCGAGGATGTCGAGGCCGAGCTCCGCGAGCGAGTCGCTCGGACCGAGGCCCACCGGGGTGGCGTTCACGAGCAGGTCACTCGGCTCCGGTCGGCGGATCGGGCGGGCGCCGAGTTCGCGGGCGAGCGCCTCTGCGCGGTCCGGGGTGCGGTTCCAGACCGCCACCTCTGCGGCGCCGCCCTCGCGCAGCGCCCACACGACCGCGCGGGCGGCCCCGCCCGCGCCGAGGACGAGCGCGCGCAATCCCACCGGCGGCTCACCGAGCGCGTCGAGGAACCCGGAGGCGTCCGTGTTGTCGGCCTCGATCCGCCCGTCGGCGAAGCTCAGCGTGTTGGCCGCGCCGATCTTCGCCGCGGCGGGCGTGCGCTCGTGCGCCAGGTCGTGGGCCGCGAGCTTGTGGGGCACGGTGACGTTGGCGCCCACGTAGCCCGACCCCGGCAGGGCGCGCACCGTCTCCGCGAAGCGCTCGGGCGGCACGGGCAGCTTCACGTACCGCCAGTCGAGCCCTAGCTCCGCGAAGGCGGCGGCCATCATCGCCGGCGAGCGGCTGTGGCCGACCGGGAAGCCGAGGACACCAGCGAGGTTTCTCAACAGTTCGTCGGCGACTTGCCGCCGCGACGCTGGCGCTCCCGCTCGTAGCGAGCGGCGTCGCGCTGGAACCGCGCGTCGGTTGCAGAGAAGGCGTGCTCGCCGCAGGCGCCCGGCTTTACGACGTAGTAGAGGTAGTGCGTCCGCGCCGGGTGCGCCGCCGCCCTGATCGACGCGGGCCCCGGATTGCCGATCGGCCCCGGCGGCAGCCCGCGGTGGGTCCGAGTGTTGTAGGGCGAGTCCACGTGGAGCTCGGACTCGCGCAGCGGTCGCTGCCAGTTTCCGGTGGCGTAGCGGATCGTCGCGTCTATGTAGAGGGGGATCCCCTGCTTGAGCCGGTTGTAGATCACCGACGCGATCAACGGCCGCTCCTTCGCCACCTGCGCCTCGCGCTCGACCATCGAGGCGATGATCAGGACGTCGTACGGGGTCAGCTTCTTGCTGCGCGCGTAGCGCATGTCGACCTTGGCGAACTCGCGCTCGAAGGCCGCCAGCTGCTGGTCGACGAGGGCACTGACGGGCCGGCCCCGCCTGAGCTCGTAGGTCGCCGGGAAGAGGAAGCCCTCGAGGCTGCGCGCCGAGCTCGCCCGGTAACGGCGCAGGTCGAGCTGGTCCGAGCGGCGTGTCTCGCGCAGATAGCTCCCCTTCAGCCCGCTCGGCAGGTCGCGCGCTATCTCCCGCCGGGAGCGCCCCTCGGGGATCACCACCGCCACGATGTTCTGCGGCGGCCCCTTCTCGAGACGGCTGAGCGCGGCGACATAGCTCATGTCCTCACGGAGCTTGTAGCTCCCCGGCTTGAGGTCGCCGCTGTCCCCCGCCAGGCGCGCGCGGGCCTGGAAGAAGAAGGAGCTCGAGACCACGCCGCGCTCCGCCAGGAGGTCTCCGATCTGGCCGAGCGTGGCTCCCTTCGGCACGGACACGCGGATCGCCCGGCCGCCATCGCCGGCGAACGGCTGCAACAGGGAGACTAGGAACCAGGCCGCCGCCCCGACCAGCGCCAGCACCACCACCAGCGCCCCGATCCGGGGACCCCACCTGTGCCGCCGCACCCTCGGCGGCGGACCGCCCCCGTCCCTGGACGGCGGCTCGAGCTCGGCTACTGTCGGCCCGCCGTCGTCGCGGGCCACGCGGCGCGACTCGCGCTCGCGGCGTGCGGCCTCGCGTTCCTCGGGCGTGCGCCCCCCTGGTACCGGCGGAGGTCCTGGGCTCATCGGGGGACGCGGTGCGCGGCCAGCCACCCCTCGAGCAGGTGCGCGGCGGCCCGTGAGTCGGTGTCCGCGCCGCCGCCCCTTCGCTCGGCGAGCCGCGTGGTCAGCCGTTCGTCGTAGAGCTCCACAGGAATCGAGACCCTCCGGCCGAGCCGCTCGGCAAACGCGCGAGCCTGGGCGGCCTGCCTGCCTTCCTCCCCCGCGAGCGTCAACGGCAAACCGACCACCACGCGCTCGGGTCCCAGTTCCTCCACGAGGCGGAGGATCGCGGACAGCCCCCGGCGGGTGTCCGGCCCCGCGATCGCCGGCAGCGGCGTTGCCACCGTCCCCGAATGATCCGAGACGGCGCACCCGCAGCGGGCGGCGCCGTGGTCCAGCGCGAGCACCCTCACGCGAGGATCTTCTCGATCTCGACCCGCGCCGTCGCGAGTGCCTCGGGGAGCTTCTCCGGATCGCGGCCGCCGGCCTGCGCCATGGTGTCGCGCCCGCCGCCGCCCCCACCCGCAACCTGAGCCGCGGCGCGCACCACGTCGCCGGCCTTCAGGCCGCGCCCCACGGCGGCGTCGGCGAAATTCGCCACGAGGTGCACCCG
The DNA here is from genome assembly GCA_046728795.1 of Actinomycetota bacterium. Taxonomy (GTDB): domain Bacteria; phylum Actinomycetota; class Thermoleophilia; order Solirubrobacterales; family Thermoleophilaceae; genus JBKPFJ01. The sequence goes on from JBKPFJ010000138.1 coordinate 6,458, forward strand.
CCCGTCTCCGGCTGAGCCCAGCACCACGGCGGCCTCGCCGAGCCGCTGCTTGACGGTGTCCGAGAGCTGCAGCAGGGCCCTCGGGTCCGGCACCTCGACGGCTTCCACCACCACGCGCACGCCCGCGAGCTCGTCCGCCCCTTGGACGAGCCGGTCGGCCAGCGCGCGGTCCGTCTCCGCGGGGCGCTTGCGGGCCTCCCGCGCACGCTCCTCGAGGCGCTCGACCGCCCGCACCACCTCGGGCTCGGGCACGCGCAGGAGCGCCGCGATCTCACGCAGCTCGCCGGTCCTCCGGCGGAACAGCTCGGCGCCGGCCGGGCCGGTGACCGCCTCCACACGGCGCACGTTGGAGGCGCTCGAGGTCTCGGTCGTCACGTGGAACAGGCCCACCTCGCCGGTGGTCGCCGTGTGGGTGCCGCCGCACAGCTCGCGGGAGACGTCCTCGATCTCGACCATGCGCACCCAGTCACCGTACTTCTCGCCGAACAGGGCCATCGCCCCTAGCGCCTCGGCCTCGGCGCGGGTCGTCTCGATCGCCCGTACCGCATGGCTGTCCGAGATCCACGCGTTCACGGTCTCCTCCACGTCGAACAGCTCGGCCTCGGAGAGCCGCTCGCCGTGCGTGAAGTCGAAGCGCAGCTTGTCGGGGCCCACGTAGGAGCCCGCCTGGCGGACGTGCGTGCCGAGGCGGTGCCGCAGCGCGGCGTGCAGCAGGTGCGTGGCCGTGTGGTTGCGCATCGTGGCGAGCCGCGTGGCCCGCTCGACCATCGCGTGGGCGTCCTCGCCCGCGCCGATCTCGCCCTCGAGCGAGCGCAGCGCCAGGGCCTGGTCGTCCCCCAGCCGGTAGACATCGAGTACCTCGGCGCGCCCCGACGGCGTCTCCACGACGCCCCTGTCGGAGACCTGGCCGCCGCCCTCCGCGTAGAAGGGGCTCTCCTCGAGCTTCGCGAGCACGCGGCCGCTGCCGTCCCCCACGGCGCCCACGCGCGTCTCGGCCTCGGTCGTCTCGTAGCCGACGAAGCGAGTGGCGAAGCCCGCGCCGCGCGCGAAGCTGATCACGCGCTCGTGGCCGTCCTCGGCCGGGCCGCGCGCCGCGCCGCCGCGAGACACCTCCCGCGCGCGCTCCATGAGCGCCTCGAAGCCCTGGTCGTCGACGGACAGCCCCTCCTCGGAGAGCAGCTCCTTGGTCATCTCGTAGGGGAAGCCGTAGGTGTCGTGCAGCCGGAAGGCGTCCTCGGCGGAGACCCACGACGTCCCCGCCTCCCTCGCACGCGCGACCACCTCGGCGAGCATCCGCTCTCCCTGGGCGAGCGTGCGGCTGAACGACTCCTCCTCCGCGTGCGCCCACTTCGCGATCACCTCGCTCTGCGCGCGCAGCTCCGGATAGACGCCCCCCATCACCTCCACCGCGCGCTCGTAGAGGAGCTCGAGGAAGGGCCCCTCGATCTCGAGCGCACGCCCCTGCTGCATCGTCCTGCGCATGATCCGGCGCAGGATGTAGCCGCGATCCTCGTTCGAGGGAACAACGCCGTCGGCGAGGAGGAAGGCGGCCGCGCGGCCGTGGTCGGCGAGGATCCGCAGCGCGCGGGTGGTGGGAAAGTCCTGCCCGTAGCTGCGACCGCTCAGCTCCTCGCCTAGCGCGACGAAGGGCGCGAACAGGTCCGTCTCGAAGACACTCGGGACGTCCTGGAGGATCGCCGCCATGCGCTCCAGGCCGAGCCCCGTGTCGATGTTCTTCTGGGGCAGCGGAGTCAGCGCGCCGTCGCCGTGCAGCTCGTACTGCATGAAGACGAGGTTCCAGTACTCGAGGAAGCGCTCGGTGTCGTCACCGGGCCGGTCCTCCTCGCCGCCGAACTCGGGGCCGCGGTCGAGGTAGAGCTCCGAGCAGGGTCCGCAGGGGCCGGTCGGCCCGGACTGCCAGAAGTTGTCCTTGCGCCCGAGGAGGACGATCCGCTCGTCGGGGACGCCCACGGAGCGCCAGCACTCGATCGCCTCCTCGTCCGGCCCGAGCCCCAGGTCCTCGTCTCCGCCGAAGACGGTGATCCACACCTGCTCCGGGTCGAAGGCGAAGCCATCGGTCGAGAGCTCGAAGCCATACTCGACCGCCCGCTGCTTGAAGTAGTCGCCGATCGAGAAGTTTCCGAGCATCTCGAAGAAGGTGAGGTGCCGCGCGGTCAGCCCAACGTTCTCGATGTCCGTGGTCCGGAAGCACTTCTGGCAGGACGTCAGTCGCCTGGCCGGCGGCTCCTCCTCGCCACGAAAGTACGGCCTGAACGGCTGCATCCCCGCCGTGGTGAGCAGGACCGACGGATCGTACGTCGAAGGGACGAGCGACGCAGAGGGCATCCGCCGGTGTTCCCTCTCTGCGAAGAACGACAGGAATCGCTCGCGGATCTCGGTCGACTGCATGCCCGAGATCGCAGTCTAGGCTGCAATAAGGGCCCACGTTCCCGCAAAGGCTGCGGCACCCCTGGACTTATCCGGGCCTAAGCTATGCAATATCTACCGGGCCGACCCCGCCCCAGAGGGGTGACCCGCACCATGGCCATCATGCTGGCCGAGCAGCTGGTTGGGGAGGCTCGCGAACGCCGTAAACGACGCATGGACGTGCGCGAACGAACGGTGGACGGGGCGTCGGCGCTGCTGTTCTTGCTGGTGGCCACGGTCATTGCGCTGGGGCTTCCGAACGACCGGCACCCGGACCTCGCCCTGGTCGCTGCACTCGTCGTCGGCTACGCACTTGTCTCGCGCGTTCGCTTCGAGTTCGGCGAGGCATACGTCTCACCCGAGGAACTCGTCTTCCTTCCGATCCTGCTCCTCGTGCCCCTCCCGTACGTGCCGCTCCTTGTCGCGACCGCAGCACTCGCCAGCACGCTCCCCGAGCTCACCTCCGGAAGCTGGCATCACCACCGATGGATCACTCCGATCAGCGATTCGTGGTTCAGCATCGGGCCGGTGCTGGTCGTCGCGGCCCTGGCGAGCGGGACCCCCACGGTGGGGGATGCGCCGATCTATGCGGCCGCCTTCGGGGCCCAGCTGGCTGGTGACTTCGGGTGGGCCTTCGCCCGCAACAGGCTGCTCAACCCGATCCCGGTGAAGGAGCTGTGCGCCAATTACCTCGCCACCGCCCGGGTCGCCGCCGTGCTGTCCGCCGTCGGATTCGTCATCGGTCTGGTGGGCAGTGAGGAGCCGCTGCTTCTTCTGACGATCGGGCCGCTCGTGTGGCTTCTCGACGTCTTCGCCCGCGACCGTCAGGAGCGCTACGCCGCTGCCCTCGAGCTCCATCGCGCGTACCGGGGCACCGTCATGCTGCTGTCGGACGTCGTCGAGTTCGAGGATCCCTACACCGCGCACCGCTCGCGCTCGGTGGTCGATCTCGTGCAGGGCATCACCGACGACCTCGAGGTCCCCCAGCACGCTCGCCAGGAGCTCGAGTTCGCTGCGCTGCTCCACGACGTCGGCAAGATCGCGATCCCCAAGGAGATCCTCAACAAGCCGGCAAAGCTCACCGAGCAGGAATTCGAGATTGTCAAGACGCACACCATCGAGGGCCAGCTCATGCTGGACCGGGTGGGCGGCCTGCTAGGCCGCGTGGGCGAGATCGTCCGCTCCTGCCACGAGCGCTGGGACGGCAAGGGCTACCCGGACGGCCTCGTCGGCGACGAGATCCCGCTCGCCGCTCGGATCGTCTTCGCCTGCGACGCCTACAACGCCATGACGACCGATCGCGTCTACCGTCCCGTGATGTCGAAGGATGCGGCCCTCGAGGAGCTCCGCTCGCACGCAGGGACGCAGTTCGACCCGCGGGTCATCACGGCGCTCATAAAGGTGGTTGAGGAGGGCGAGCCCGTGCTGGCGCCCGTCGAGAGCGTGCGAGCGCTGTTGGCCGGGATGCATGCGCCGCAGCGCGTCGGCGCTGCCTGAGTTTCCCTGATTCCTAGTGGCTTAGGCCCGGCGCCGACGCGGCGACGACGTCGGCCCCCCTGGGCTCGTCACGCCATTGCCGCCGCAGCGCGAGGGTCGCGACACAGGCAAGGGCCAGGGTGCCGAGCCCGGTCGCCAGGACGACGGGGCGTGCTCCGGCCGCGTCGCTTACGGCGCCGGCCGACACGAACGCAGTGGCAAAGCCCCAAGAGACCAGCGAGTCCGTGACGGCGAACACCCGTCCCTGCAGCTCCTGCGGGACTTCGGACTGGATCAGGAGCCGCTCGTGAACGAGAGACAGCCCGTTGCCGAAGCCCGCGAGCGCGAGGGGAAGGGCGACCACGAGGAGCGACGGCGCCACACCCACCACCGTGCCGCTCGCTCCCATTACAAACAGACCAGCCAGGTACCGGCGCTTCAACGAGCCGGCGACTCCGCCAGCGGAGCCTCGCAGGGAGCCGAGCACGAAGCCGAGGCCGAAGAGCGTGACCATCGCTGAGAAGCCCGAGCCGCTCGTGCCGAGATCCACTTTTGCAAAGGGCAGCTCGGCGACGTTGAACATGCCGCCGAAGAACATTGCGGCCGCCGAGACGAGGATTACGACCCGTATGCCCGGCATCCCGGCGGTGGCTCGCAGGCCCCGACGGGCCTCGGCAAGCAGCGATGCGGGAGCGCGTCTCCGCTCGGCGCGGCGATCCGCTCCATCGAGCGGCAGACGCGCGAGCACCACCGCCGACACAGCGAAGGTCGCGGCGTTCACTGCGAGGAGCGCGCCCGGACTCATGACGATCAGCGCCGCGCCCGCGAGGGCTGGCCCGGCCGTGTAGCCGATATCGGTGATCGCGCCGTAGAGCGAAGTCGCCGACGCGGTCCGCTCACGGCTGACGAGGACCGGCATCCCTGCCAGGACGGCCGGCTTGAAAAGCGCCGTGCCCACCCCGGCCAGCAGCGCAAAGACGACGGTCAGCTCGAAACTCCCCACTACCGTCAGCGCCAAGAAGGCGCCCGCCCGCAAGACGTCCGCAACCACCGCACAGCCGCGACGCGACCAGCGGTCGGCGGCCGCCCCGAGCACCGGGCCGAGAAACATCGCCGGGAGGAAGTCGGCAAGCAGGATGAGCGAGACCGCCCACGGTGATTCGAGGCGCTGGTAGGCGAGAAGGAGCAGCGCGACGTATGCCGCGCCAGTTCCGAGAGAAGACTGCGCCAGCGCCGCGAAAAAGAGCCGCGCTCGCGGCTCCGTCCGTAGCAGCTGAATCGCCCGCCCCATGGTCTTCCCCTTTCTACCGCCTAACGACTGGGACCGCGCTCAAGCGCGGTCCCGGTCGCCAAACAACTCCCTAGTGGCGGTAGACCATATGGGGGTTCCTTCCTACGAAGACCACGGTCTCCTTGAGGTCATTTGCACAGATTTGGCACAGATTCCTGTGCTGAAACTGGGGAGAGAGTCTCATACAGGCCGGTGGAGTGCCAGTTCTAGGCAAGAAGTTGCGCACTAACATTCGTCCAGGCCGTCCTGGCCGGGGAGGCGATTTGGGGGCGGGGATCGGAAGGTCCGCGGCGCCGCGAGCGCGCCGCGCGATGCAAGGGGCCGCCCGGCTAGGCCGCTTCCGGGAGCTCGTCGCCCGCGCTCAGCGGACTCTGATCTGAGCGCTCGGCTCCCCGAATCTCGTCGTTGCTCACGTTAAGCGGGTGGTGGCAGGCCGCGAGATGGCCATTCGGGTAGCTCACCAGGGGCGGCTCGACCCGCTTGCAGATCTCGGTGGCACGGGGACAGCGGGGGTGGAAGACGCAGCCGGGTGGCGGGTCGAGCGGGTTCGGCGGCTCGCCCGACACAACGATCCGCTCACGGGCGCGGTTCTCGCGCGGGTCGGGGATCGGCACCGCGCCCAGCAGGGCCGCCGTGTACGGGTGGATCGGTTTCGTGTAGAGCTCCTCCGCCGGCGAGACCTCCATCAGCTTCCCGAGGTACATCACCGCGATCCGGTCAGAGACGTGGCGGACCACGCTGAGGTCGTGCGCCACGAACATGTAGGTGAGGCCGAACTCGTCCTGGAGGTCGTCGAGCAGGTTGATGATCTGCGCCTGCACCGAGACGTCGAGCGCGGAAACGGGCTCGTCTAGCACGATCAGGCGAGGCTCGAGGGCGAGAGCCCGGGCGACGCCGATGCGCTGGCGTTGGCCGCCGGAGAACTCGTGTGGGAAGCGGTTCACGTGCTCGGGCGCGAGCCCGACGCGACCGAGAAGCTCGCGGACCTTGGGCTCGATCTCCTCCCGGGGGCTTCCATGAAGGCGGAGCGGCGAGCCGATGATCTGAACCACACGCTTGCGCGGGTTGAGCGACGCGAACGGATCCTGGAAGACCATCTGCATCTGCCGCCGCAGCGGCTCGAGCTCCTTGCGCCGGGCGCGCGTGATGTCGTCGCCCCGGAAGCGGATCGACCCCTCGGTCGCGTCGACGAGACGCATCAGGGCGCGCGACAGGGTGGTCTTCCCGCAGCCCGACTCCCCAACGAGCCCGAGCGTCTCCCCCTCGTCGAGCGAGAACGTCACGTCGTTCACCGCGTGCACCCGGGCGACCTCGCGGTCGATGAGGATCCCCTCCTTGATCGGGAAGAAGAGCTTCAGGTGCTCCACGTCGAGCAGCCGGCCATCCGCCTGACCGTCGCTCACGCCGCCGCCTCCGCGCCCTTTTTCTCGCCCAGTCCGATCTCGCCGGGCGCGACCTCGCGCTCGCGGCGCTTGTCCTCCACCGACAGCCAGCAGCGGTCCCGGTGCCCGGGCGACGCGGGAACGCGGGATTCGAGCGGCGGAGTCTTCACGCACTCACTGAACTCGTGCGGGCAGCGCGGGCGGAAATGGCACCCCTGGGGCCTGTGGGCCAGCGACGGCGGCATTCCGGCGATCGCCGGCAGCCGCGCGGGACGCGGGCGATCGACTCGCGCGATCGAACCCAGCAGGCCCCAGGTGTAGGGGTGCTGTGGGTCGTAGAAGATCTCGTCGAGCGTTCCCTGCTCCACGATCCGCCCCGCGTACATGACGGCGATCCGATCGGCGATGTCGGCCACCACGCCAAGGTCGTGGGTCACGAGGATCACCGCGGCACCCGTCTCGTCGCGCAGGTTGCGCATCCGCTGGAGGATCTGGGCCTGGATCGTCACGTCGAGCGCGGTGGTCGGCTCGTCGGCGATCAAGATGCTGGGGTCGCAGGAAAGCGCCAGCGCGATCATCACCCGCTGTCGCATGCCGCCCGAGAACTCGAACGGGTAGTTGTCGACGCGCTCGCCCCCCCGGGGGATCCCGACCCTGTCGAGCAGCTCGATGGCCCGCTCGCGCGCCTCCTGGTCCGAGAGCTCCTCGTGCGCCTGTATCTGCTCGACGATCTGGTGCCCGATGCGCTGCACCGGGTTCAGCGAGGTCATTGGATCCTGGAAGATCATCGCGATCTCGGCGCCGCGCACTCGCTGGAGCTCCTCGTCGGACGCCGTCACGAGCTCCGTGCCCTTGTAGCGCGCGGTTCCCTCGAAGCGCGCGTTCGGGCCGCGCGTCAGCCCCATCAAGGTCATCGCGGTGACCGACTTGCCTGAGCCGGACTCGCCAACGACCGCCAGGACCTCGCCCGCCTCGAGCTCGAAGGTCACGCCGTCCACCGCCTGGACCACCCCCTCCTCGGTCGTGAACGAGACCTTTAGGTCGCGCACCTCGAGCAGGTGCTCGCTCACGTGAGCCGGATCCGCGGGTCGAGGTAGGCGTAGACGATGTCCACGACTGCGTTCAGCAAGACGATGAAGAAGGCGCCGAACATCGTGACCGTCAGGACGGGCGGGACGTCGAGCTGGGAGACCGACTCGGCGGCGTACTGGCCTACTCCCTGGATGTCGAACACGGTCTCGGTGAGGATCGCAGCGCCGCCAAGCACCGCGCCGAAGTCGAGCCCCCACAGCGTGACGATCGGGATCAGGGAGTTGCGCAGCACGTGGCGCACGAGCACCTGCCGCTCCGATAGACCCTTCGCCCGCGCCGTGCGGACGTAGTCGTCGTTCATCGTGTCGAGCACGTTCGAGCGCAGCAGGCGTGAGTAGACGCCGATGAAGAGGATCGACAGGGCGGTCCACGGCAGGATCAGGTGGTAGGCCCAGTCCGCCGGGTCGTCGGTCAGGGGCGTGTAGCCGCCGTTGGGGAAGATCTCCCACTTGAAGCCGAGGTAATAGGCCATCAGCGCGCCAACCCAGAACACCGGCATGGAGATGCCGACCAGCGCGAGAACCGTCAGGAAGCGATCCGAGAACTGACCGGCTCGCACCGCCGTGTAGAGGCCGAGGATGGTGGCCACGAACATCCATAAGAGCGCCGCCCCGATCGCCAGGGAGAAGGTTCGCGGTATGCGCGAGCGGATCTCGTCGAGCACGTTGCGCTGGTTGATGTAGGAGACGAGATCGCCCGAGAAGACCTTGCCCATCGTCTTCACGTACTGGACGTAGACGGGCTCGTCGAACCCCCACTCGCGGCGGATCGCGTTGATCGTCGTCGGGGTCGCGCTCTTCCCAGCCATGCGCACCGCCGGGTCCCCCGCCGGGATGACGTTGAAGATGAAGAAGGTGAGCACGGAGATGGCGAACAGCACGAGCAACATCGCGATCAGGCGTCTCACGATGAAACGCCCCATGCCCTAGTGCTCCAACCGGATCTTCGCGCGCGGGTCGAGCGCGTCCCGCACGCCGTCCCCGAAAACGTTCAGCCCAAGCACCGCGAGGACCAGCATCAGGCCGGGCGCGATCGTCAGGCTCGGCCCGGTGATGATCTTCTCGACGCCCTCGCTGATCATGGTCCCCCATGACGGGTTGGGCGGCTGGACGCCGGCGCCGAGGAACGACAGGGCCGCCTCGAGGAGGATCGCGTTCGCGATCATGAGCGGCAGGAAGACGATGATCGTCGACGAGAGGTTCGGCAGCACCTCGGTGAACATGATCCGCAGGGGGCCGGCGCCCTGGGCCCGCGCCGACTCGACGAACTCCTTCTCGCGCAGGCCGAGCACCTGGCCGCGCAGCGGCCGCGCCATGTATGGCACGTAGACGAAGCCGATGATGATGATCGGGATCAGCTTCGAGTCGGCACCGATGCTGATCGGCCCGATGTGGAGGCCTCCGAGGCTAAGCGCCGTGCCGAGCGCCACGCCGAGCAGCACGACCGGATAGGCCCAGATGACGTCGAGCGAGCGGGATATGACGGTGTCGGTCCAGCCGCGGAAGTAGCCGGCCAGCAGCCCGGCGACGACGGACAGGAACGCCGTGATCAGCGCCGCGGCCACCCCGATCTGGAGCGAGGTGCGCCCGCCGTAGAGCAGCCGGACGGCGGTGTCACGGCCGTTGGCGTCGGCACCGAGGAAGAAGCGCCCGTGCCATGTCGGGCCGATCGGCACCCCGTCGGGCGACACGACATCCTTCTTCTCGCCGTTGATCGTCACCTTGTCGGTGAGGTGGTTCTCGAACGGGTCCGTGTGGGCCACGTCGTTCGCCCAGACCGGCGCGAGCAAGCACATCGCGAGTATCACCAGGAAGAGCGCTCCGAAGGCGAGCGCCACCCTGTTGCGTCGCAGCCGGCGGAGGGCGAGTCGCCAGGGCCCGAGACCAGCGACGTGCTCCCGCTCGGCCTCCAGCTCGAAAGCCGCCGGACCTTCGAAGGCGTAATCCGTTACGGGCTCAGTCGCCACTTCGCTAGCGCCACTCTACGCCGAAACGGCGAGGAGTGGGAGGGCGTCCTTCCGGACGCCCTCCCCTCCCACGACGGCGGTTACTTCAGGCAGAACAACGTCCAGTCGTTCTTGAACACCTGGTGGATGCCGTTGCAGTTCGCGTAGTCCATGCGCTCGGACATGAACGTCGAGGACAGCTCGCTGCCGTAGGGCACCACGTACGACTTGCCGGGCCCGACCAGATACTTGTCGAGATCGGTCCAGTCGCTCGCCTTCGACGCCGGGTCGCGCTCCTTGGAGAGCTTCGCCACCTCGGAGTTGACGTGCGGGTCGTTCACGAACCCGACGTTGAACGTCGGCGTCGACTTCAGCGCCTCGCCGGTCACGAGCGGCTGGAACAGATCCGCCGGGTCCGGGAAGTCCATGAACCAGTCGTTGAAGTGGATCTGCGCCTTGCGGCTCTTGGTGCCGATCGCGTCGAAGTAGACCTGCTGGTTGAGCAGCTTCGTCTTGGCCTTGTAGCCGATCTGGTTGAGCGTGTCCCGCATGTACTCGCCGATGGCCGGCCGCGGATCCTTGGTGTTCGTCCACATGGTCACCGACTGGCCCGCGGTGCCGGACTCCTTCACGAGCTGCTTGGCCTTGTCGATCTGCCCCGGGCCGTTCGGGTCCCCGTACGGGCAGTTCTTGTCCGACTCCTCGCTGTAGCCGATCGTGCCCGGCGGGATGAACGTGCAGGTCGGCTTCAGCCGGCCGCTGAAGACGCGCTGCAGCGCCGTGCTGTCGACCGCGTAGTTCACCGCCTCACGCGCCTTCTCCTCGTTGAACGGCGGGATGCTCGTGTTCATCGAGAAGTAGTACGTGTTGGGCGGGTACGGGTTGAGCGAGAAGCGATCGCTGTACTTCGCCTTCACCTCCGGCAGCTGGTCGCCGGTCGGGTCCTCGGTCATGAAGTCGAGGTTCCCGTTGATGACGTCCTGGGTCATCTTCGTGACGTTCGTCGAGACCTCGCCGGTGATCTTGTCGAGGTTGCCCTTGGCCATCCCGGGGATGTTGAAGTTCTTGTTCCGGGTCAGGATGAACTCGCGGCTCGGATCGACCACGTCGATCTTGTACGGGCCGAGGCCGGGCGGCGGGTCCTTGGTCATGCTCGAGTACTTGGCCTTGGACTCCGGCACGGGAGCCGCGTAGGGCTCGGCGACCGCGTACTGGAACTTCGAGTCCGGGACCGTCAGATTGACGACGATCTTGCCCGTCTTGTTGTCGGGCTTGATGCCGGGGATGTCCGCCTTGGTATCCCCCTTCTCCTGGAACTCGGTGGCGCCGTCGATCGTCGTCAGGAACGACGAGTACGGCCCCGCCAGCTTGAGCAGCCGCTTGATGGCGAACTCGAAGTCGCTCGCCTTCACGGGCGTGCCGTCGCTGTACTTGAGCCCCTTACGAAGCTGGAACGTGTAGGTCTTGCCGTCCGAGGAGACGTCGGGGAGCTTCTCGGCGAGAGCCGGGAGCAGCTCGTTCCCGGCCTTGCCGGTCTCGTCCTTGTAGGCCAGCAGGCCGGTGAAGACGGTGTGGAGCGGCTGGAAGGCCTGCACCGTCTGCATCAGGGCGGGGTCGTAGGAGTCGGGGCCGACGGTCCCGATCCTGATCGAGCCGCCCGACTTCCCTCCTCCGCCGCCGCCTCCTTCGTTGTCGTCGCCACCCCCACAGGCAGCGATGCCGGTCACCGCGAAGGCGGCGACGAGCAGCGCTGCCGCGCGTCTACCGAGCTTCCCCATTCAATCCCTCCAGACTCGCTTCCCGATCACAAGGTCCCCTGCGGGGCGGCAATCTACTCCTTTGGTCAAGGGAGTGGACCGCTGCTTAACGCAACCTTCGCAGTCCGCAACCTGCGTCCTCTACTTCAGGCAGAAGCTCGCCCAGTCGTTCCCGTAGACCGGGTTGAAGCGGGCGCAGTTGCGCGCGTCCATGCGGCTCGAGAGCAGTGTGGGCCGCTTCTCGTAGCCGATCGGCACGGCCCCCGCGGACTGTACGATCGCGCCGTCGAGATCGGCGGCGAGCTCCGCGGCATGGTCCGGGTCCGGCTCGCGGCGGAGCTCGACCGCCTGCGGCGGGAGCCCCGCGTCCGCGTGAGTGAAGAGGGCCGGCGGCCCAAGAAAGGCGGTGGCGGTGGGGAGCGTGGGGGCGATCTGGACGACTCGCACCTGCCCGCCTCGCCTCACGAGGCGGGGCCGCAGGCCGATCTTCCGCAACGTGGAGACCATCTCACCCGCGATCCGGAGGTCGGAGCCCGCGCCCACGCTGATCTCGGCCGCGGTGGCGTCCGCGTTCTCGATCAGGTTGCTCGCCTTGACGAGGTCCGGCTCGCCCTCCGGATCCCCCCAGGGGCAGGGGTCGAGCTGCTTGTAGCCGGGAAGGGTGGGCGGCAGGAGATTGCAGGTCGGCTCGAGGAAGCCGTCGGCCAGCACCCCGAGCTCGTGGGGATCGGTCGCTCGCGCCACCGCCTCGCGCACGCGCTCGTCGTCGAGTGGCGGGCGGCGCGCGTCGAGCTTGAGCGCCACCGTCGCGAGCCCCACATGCTCCGCGTACTGGTCCTCGTACTTGGAGCGCAGGTCGGGCAGCAGCGCCGCCGGCGGGCGATCCTGGATGTAGTCGAGCTGCCCGTCGATGACCTCCTGGGCGGTGCCGCCCGGCCGGGCCGAGATCTCGGTCACGTAGCCGCGTGGCAAGCCAGGCAGCTCGAAGCCCTCGGTGCGCCGGAGAGTGAAGCCGCGCTCGGGCCGCGAGCGGACGATCGCGTAGGGACCGACGCCGGGGGGCGGGCGGCGGGTCATGTCACGTAGCGGCGTCGAGCGCGGCACCGGCGCCGCGAAGGTGGTCGCGAGCGCGTAGGGGAAGCCCGGATCCGGCCGGCGCAGGTCGATTTGCACCCGCCGGCCGCGCTCGTCCGTCACGACGCGCCTGACGCCCGCGAAGATGCGGCGCGCCTCGGGGCTTAGGGCACGCGAGCGTCGCAGCGCGTACGCAACGTCGGCGGCCCGCACCGGCTTGCCGTTCGAGTAGCGCAGCCCTGGGCGCAGCCTGAAGCCGTAGCGCGTTCCCGCCGCGGCGGACTTGGGCAGGGCGGCAGCCACTCCCGGGACGAGCTTCACCTGGTCCGCGTGGGCGTAGGTCACCGGTGGCGTGTAGACCTGCCACAGCGCCTCGCGCGCGGCGGGGGTCGTGGCCACCCCCGGGTCGAGCGAGCCGAGCGAGCGGCTCACCCCGATCTCGATCGTGCCGCCCTCCCGGGCGCTGCCCTTCGAGCCAATCCCCGCACAGCCGCCGAGCGCGAGGGCGGCCGCGAGACAGGCGGCGGCCGGCCGGATCAAGTCAACTCGTCGCGCATCATCGCCAGCGACTTGCGGATCAGGCGCGAGACGTGCATCTGCGAGAGCCCGATGCGCTGGGCGATCTGGGTCTGCGGCAGCCCCTCCTCGAAGCGCATCCGGAGGATCTCCCGCTCCCGCTCGGGCAGGCGCTCGAGCGCCGGGGCGAGCGCGGCCCGGTCCTCCGAGCGCTCGAACTCGGCGTCCTCCTGGCCGATCGTCTCGAGGGGGTCGAGCTCCTCCTCGCCGGCCGGCCCGCTCGAGAGCGAGACCGTGGAGTAGGCCGAGCCCACCTCGAGCGCCTCGAGCACCTCCTCCGGCGCGGTCTTCAGCTCCTGGGCGATCTCGGCAATGCTCGGCGAGCGTGACAGCTTCACGGTCAGTCGCTCGATCGAGCCCGACATGGACGCGTTCAGCTCCTGGAGCGCGCGCGGGACCCGGATCGCCCATCCCTTGTCGCGGAAGTGGCGCTTGATCTCCCCGACCACGTTCGGCGTGGCATACGTGGCGAGCGAGACCTCGCGCGAGAGCTCGAAGCGGTCGATGGCCTTGATCAGCCCGATGGCCCCCACCTGCTCGATGTCCTCGAGCGCCTCGCCGCGCCCGGCGTAGCGGCGCGCCAGCGAGCGCACGAGCGGCAGATGGCGCTCGATCAGCTCGTCACGCGCGCTCGTGTCGCCGCCCTCGTGGTAGCGCCGCAGCAGCGCACGGTCTTGCTCGCGCGCCCGCGGGTCACCGGGGCGTCGCTCGGGGGTCGTTCTCAATGCACCCCCTTCAACTTCTCCAGGCGGACGACGATGCGCCCGTCCGCCGCCTGTTCGACGCCGAAGGAGTCGACGACCGTCTGCAGGATTCGCCTCAGCGTGAGCTCGCCGGGCCGGTGTGCGGGGCCCTGCAGGGCCTCGGCGATGGCTGTCTCGCGCAGCGGCCCGACGCGCGTGCGCACGGTGCCGTCGCCGACCTCGAAGGAGAGGCGCACGGTGCCCTCGTCGCCCGCCTCCGCCAGCAATCGCTCGACGGCGAGCTGGAGGTCGTCGATCTCCTCGAAGCCGAAGTCCACGCGCTCGGCGATGCCGCCGATGATCAGGCGGATCACCGGCTGGAAGGCCGCTGCCAGGGGAGCCTCGAGCACGATCCGCTGGGCGAGCGCCGCGGCCATCAGCCCGAGATCGTCCCATGCCCGACCACCCGCTCGCCATCCATGAGGCACGCGGTCTGCCCCGGGGCGGCGCCCTCGACCGGCTCGCCGAGCTCGAGGGTGAGCGAATCGTGGCGCCCCGGGCCGCCCGCCACGCGGCAGGGGACCGGGCGGGAGCGGTAGCGCAGCTTGGCGCGGTCGACACGGGTGCCGTCGCGGTGGAGCCGGGCATCTTCGAGCTCGACCCGCTCGGTGGCGAGAGCCGAGCGGGGGCCGACCACGACCCGGCCCGAGCCGGCGTCCTTCTCGAGCACGTAGAGCGGGTCGGGCGCCGCGACGCCGACTCCCCGGCGCTGGCCCACCGTGAAATGGGCATGGCCGTCGTGCCGGCCGAGCACTCGCCCGTCGCGGGTCACGATCTCACCGGGCCGCTGCGGTAGCCGGCGCTCGAGGAAGCGGCGCCTGCCCACCCCGGCGAGGAAGCAGAGGTCCTGGCTCTCGCGCTTGTCGGCCACCGGCAGCCCGGCGTCGCGCGCGAGCGCCCTCACCGCGGGCTTGGCAAGGCCGCCGAGTGGGAAGCTCAGCCGGTCGAGCAGCTCGGGATCGAGCCGTGCGAGCATGTAGCTCTGGTCCTTGCCAGGGTCCGCCGCTTGGCGGATGAGCGGGCCCTCCTCGTCATGACACACGCGCGCGTAGTGACCGGTGGCGAGGCGAGCGGCACCCAGCGCCTGCGCCAGGGACAGCATCGCGTCGAAGCGGACGAAGCCGTTGCAGCGCACGCAGGGGTTCGGGGTGAGCCCGGCGGCGTATCCCGCAAGGAAGTCGTCCACCACCTCGGCGCGGAAGCGATCGCGCAGATCGAGCGTGAGGTGCGGGATCTCCATCCCGTGGGCCAGGGCCCGCGCGCCTACGAGCGCCTGAGGCGAGCAGCAGCTCGCGGCGCCGTCGGTCTCGGGATCCGCCCATAGCTCGAGCGTCACCGCGACAACCTCGTCACCGGCGTCGAGCGCTAGCTGAGCCGCGGCGGCGCTGTCCACCCCGCCGCTCATCGCCACGAGTGTGCGGCGAGGATTCGGCGTGAGCGAGGCCCCGCGGGCAGCGCTTCCTAGGGCGCGGTGCAGGGCGTCCGCCGCCAGATCTGCCGCGTGACGCTTCGGCGGGGTCAGCCCTCCGAGCGCGTCGGCGACGTCGCCCGGGCCGATCCGGGCCGCCATCAGCAGCGGCGCGCCCTCCACGAGCTCGACGACCGCGCTGCCCGCGGCGACAGCCGCGCCGCAGCCGTCGGCGTCGAAGCCCGCCTCGGCAACGCGGGCGTCCTCGACCCGGACGCTGACGCGAACGAGGTCTCCGCAGGCTGCTCCGCCGGCGGCGCCGGAGTGCGGCGCGCCCGCCAGAGCACCTCGCCCGCGCGGTGAGCTCAAGTGGTCCTTCAACACAAGGTCAACTGTGGCAAACAGGCGGCCCCAGCTTGCCGCTGCCGAACCGGGAGTTGGGCCTGCTGTTGCAAGCTCGGGTGTCCTCCGGGACGAACCACGGTTCGCCCCGAGCCGGACTCCCTTCCCGTCGGTGTTGGCTCAACGTGTTGAGTCGGCTGGCGAACAAGCTCGGGCCACGGCCAACGCTAGCACTGCCCCAGCGGTCCGCCTGCCGTTCGGATCCACCTACATAACTCATCAAACGACCCCGCGGGCAACTCGCGAACGTTGTGCCGCTCTGGTGCGCATTTGGGCGCAGACTCTCCCCGCGCGCCTGTGATGCGACGTTTGCACGTGCCTTCGCGCCGCCACGCGTCTGCCGCACGACGTGGGTCAGGCGGAGAGCGTGAATGGCGGGTAGCGGTCCGTGACGAGCACGAAGGCGTACCCGACCACCCGGGTGTGCCAGCGGAAGACGCCCACGACGAAGTCGAAGATGCCGCGGGGATAGCGGCCGGTGAAGAGGATCGCGAACCAGGCGGCGACCACCATCACGATCGTCCCGAGGTAGAGGAAGAACAGCACCACGTAGTGCGGGATGGCCAGGAACCACTTGACGAGCGGGAGGCCGCGGCTCAGGTCGTGCTCCACGGCGGGGTACGGCAGATCGAGGGTCACGGACTGGCGCTCGTCCGTCGAGGGATAGCGGTCGTCCAGGAGGGCGAGGTAGGCTCCCACGCGGGCCGTGAAGCGCAGCAGCTCGAGGTTCCAGTCGAACCACCAGCGAGGGTACTTCTGGCGGAAGAGGATCATCAGCAGCGGCCCCAGGAAGAGGAAGCCGCCAGCTCCCACGACCACCGCGCGGCCCCAGCCCGGGCTGTACCAGACATTCGAACCTGACACCGTGCCGAGCACGATCGCGATCGGGATCACGGTGAAGATCCGCAGTCCCGTGGTCAGCCGGTTCAGCTCCCGGTCGGGGTACTCGACGTCGAAGCGGACGGCGTAGCCGGTCTCCATCGCCCGCGACCCTACCCGGGTCGCCTCGGCCCGGCAACGCTACGCACGCCGAGCTCGCGCAGCTGGCGCTCGTCGACGGGGGCCGGGGCGCCGGTCATCGGATCGGAGCCGCTGGCGGTCTTGGGGAAGGCGATCACCTCGCGGATCGACTCCCTGCCCCCCATGAGCGCCACCCAGCGGTCGATCCCGAACGCGATCCCCCCGTGTGGCGGCGCGCCGTAGCGAAACGCCTCGAGCAGGAACCCGAAGCGCTCGCGCGCCTCGTCGGGCCCGATGCCGAGCGCGTCGAAGACCTTCTGCTGGACCACCGGGGTGTTGATGCGGATCGAGCCTCCGCCGAGCTCCCAACCGTTCCAGACGACGTCGTAAGCGCGGCTTCGCCAGCCGCCGGGGTCCCCGTCGAGGTCCCCCGTGGGCGCGGTGAAGGGGTGGTGGAGCGGATCCCAGCGCGCCTCCTCCTCGTTCCAGTCGAACATCGGGAAGTCCACGACCCAGTACACGTCGTCGCCCTGCGGACTGCCGTCCGAGACGGCGAGGCGGAGCACTCCGAGCACCCGTGCCGCGACGTCGGGCGCGTCTGCCACGACCAGGATCGCATCTCCCTCCTCGGCGCGGAGCTCGCCCGTGGCGCGCCGCATCTCCTCCTCTCCAAGGAACTTCGCCACCGGGGAGCGCCAGCCCTCGGGCTCGACGACCGCCCAGACGAGGCCCTTCGCGCCGAGCGCCTGGGCCTGCTCGGTGAGCGCGTCGAAGCGCGAGCGCGGGAACTCACCGCGCGCGCGCAGCCCGCGCACGACGCCCCCGTTCTCGATCGCCCCGGAGAACACCTTGAACTCGGAGCCTCGGAAGGCCTCGGTCAGCTCGTGGATCTCGGTGCCGAGGCGGCGGTCGGGCCGATCGGACCCGTAGCGCAGCATCAGCTCGTCGTAGGACACGCGCTCGAGCGGCAGCTCGAGCTCCACGCCGCGCAGGGCGAGCACCCGCTGGAGCAGCCGGTCCACGGTGTCGATCACGTCGTCCTCCTCGACGAACGACATCTCCATGTCGAGCTGGGTGAACTCGGGCTGGCGGTCGGCGCGGAAGTCCTCGTCTCGGAAGCAGCGGGCGATCTGGTAGTACCGCTCGGCGCCGGCCACCATGAGGAGCTGCTTGAACAGCTGCGGCGACTGGGGCAGCGCGTACCAGGAGCCCCGGACCAAGCGGCTCGGCACGAGGAAGTCGCGCGCCCCCTCGGGCGTCGAGCGCGTGAGGATCGGCGTCTCGACCTCGAGGAACCCCTCGGCGTTCAGGTGCCGGCGGATCGCGGTGATCACGTCGTGGCGCAGCCGCAGGGTGTCCGCCATCCGCTCCTTGCGCAGGTCGAGGTACCGGTAGCGGAGGCGCAGCTCCTCCCCCACCGGGTCGTCCTCGTCGATCTGGAAGGGCGGCGTCTCGGCGTCGGCCAGCAGGTCGAAGCCCGCCACGGCCAGCTCGACCTCCCCCGTCGGCAGTTCGGGGTTAACGGTGCCCTCCTCGCGGCGTACGAGCTGGCCCGCCGCAGAGAGCACGTCCTCCGCCCGCAGCCGGCTGGCGGCCGCGTGTGCCTCGGGTGCCTCCTCGGGCCTGAAGACGAGCTGGAGCAGGCCCGTGCGATCGCGCAGGTCGATGAAGATGAGCCCACCGTGGTCACGGCGCCGGTGGACCCAGCCCGCGACCCGCACCGCGCCGCCCACGTCGTCCGCGCGCAGCGCGCCGGCCCAGTGCGTGCGGTAGCGGTTGGCGCGCGGCTCCTTCACACGGACACCAGTCGGAGCACCTCGCCGGCGTCGGCGGCGGGCCGTTGCTCGCCGCTCGCCATGTCCTTCACCTCCAGGCCATCGCCCACGATCACCACCGCCCGGGCGCCGATCCGGTCGGCGTGTCGCATCTGTCCCTTCACCGAGCGGCCGGCCTGCTCCATCTCCGCGCGATGGCCGCTCCGCCGCAGCTCGCGCAGCAGCAGGAAGGCCTCTCTCTCGCGGTCGGGCTTCGCCAGCGCCACGAACACCGGCGCCGGCTGCTCGGTGGCTGCCTCGCTCGCCAGCAGGATGCGCTCGATCCCGGCGGCCCAGCCGATCGCCGGCGTGGGTGGTCCGCCCAGCTCCTCGACGAGCGCGTCGTAGCGCCCGCCGCCGCCGAGGGCGTTCTGGGCGCCGAGCCTGGGGCTCTCGAACTCGAACACCGTGCGCGTGTAGTAGTCGAGCCCTCGCACGAGCGTCGTGTCGATCTCGTAGCCGAACCCCGCGGCGTCGAGCAGCGTCCGCACCTCGGCGAAGTGCTCGGCGTCGGCCGGGTCGAGCCGGTCGAGAAGTCGAGGGGCGGCCTCCATCACCGCCTTCGTTCCCGGGTGCTCTGCGTCGAACGCGCGCAGCGGGTTGGCGTCGATCCGGCCGAGCACGTCCTCGGAGAGATGCGACTCGTGCGCTCGCAGGTGGTCTCGCAGCTCGTCGAGGTACTCGCGCCGGGTCTCGGGCGTGCCGAGGCTGGACAGCCGCAGGCGGGTCTCCCCGACCTCGGCCCGTTCGAGCAGCTCCGCCAGCAGCAGGATGACCTCGGCATCGATCGAGGGATCGTCGGAGCCGAGCGCCTCGGCGTCCAGCTGCGTGAACTGGCGGAAGCGGCCGGCCTGCGGCGCCTCGTGGCGAAAGAAGGGCCCCCAGCACCAGAGCTTCACGGGCTGCGCGAGCTTGTGCATGCCGTGCTCCACGTAGGCGCGGCAGACGCCGGCGGTCTGCTCCGGGCGCAGGGTGAGCGAGCGGCCAGCCTTGTCCTCGAAGGTGAACATCTCCTTCTGGACGATGTCCGTGGCCTCTCCCACTCCTCGCGCGAAAAGCTCCGTGTCCTCGAAGACGGGCGTCTCGAAGAACCCGTAGCCGGCGCGCCCGAGCACGTCCTCGGCCGCGCGCTCGAGAGCGCGGCGACGGCGGCCCTCGTCGGGCAGCACGTCGAACGTGCCGCGCGGCGCGCTGAGGCGCGTCACCGCGCGAGCTCGGCCAGGAACGGGTTGCTCGCGCGCTCGGCGCCGAGGGTGGTTATGCCCATGTGTCCGGGATAGACCGTGGTGTCCGCGGGAAGGCCCTCCACCAGCCCGCGGATCGAGTCGAGCAGCGTCGGCCAGTCGCCCCCGGCTAGGTCGGTACGACCCACCGACCCTTGGAAGAGCACGTCGCCCGAGAACACCGCCCGCTCGTCGGGGAGCGAGAACGTCACATGCCCCGGGCTGTGGCCGGGGGTGAAGACGACGTCGATCTCGAACTCGGCGAGCTCGAGCCGCTCGCCGCCCTCGAGCGTGTGTTCCGCCTCGTAGTCCTCGAACGTGCCGAGGCCGGGCCACGGCACGTAGGAGTTGAGGTCGGCGAGCACCGGCTTCTCTACCTCCGGCACCCAGACCTCCGCACCGGTCGCGCGGGCCAGGGGGGCGACGGCGCCGACGTGGTCGAAATGGGTGTGCGTGAGCAGGATCCCGTCGAGCGTCACGCCAAGCGTCTCGATCGCCGAGATCAGCCGGGGGGGCTCCGCCCCCGGGTCCACGATCAGGGCGCGGTCGGAGGCGTCGCGGCGGAACAGGTAGCAGTTCTCCTGCACCGGCCCCACGGTGAACATGCGCACCTCCATCGCCCGCAGACTACCCGGCCCTTCGCCGGCGCCTGTAGCGGTAGATGCCCATGTCGGTGAGGTAACCGAGCGGGATGTAGAAGAGGAACATGAAGGCCGCCAGGAAGGCGCCCTGCTCGAGGCTGCGGCCAAACGCGAGCACGATCAGAACACCGAACAGCGCGGCCGCGATCCCCGCGCGCTGAGTGGACGCCCTCCAGCTGGGTGGCCGGTCGAGCCGCGCTCGCCGCCGCTCCCGGGTGACCGCCTTTGCCTCCTCGCGCGTGCGCGTGCGGCCGGTCCGGCCGGCCCGCTCGATCGTGCCGGCCTGCGTGCCTCGGTGCTTGCGCCGCCGCTTGCGCCTCGTCTGAGCCATTCGACAGGCGACGTTATCGCAGGGATTCGAGCGCGTTCTCGAGAAGATGGCGCTCAGCGGAGAAGCCGCGCAGCGGAAGGTCCTCCGGGAAGTCGGCGAAGGCGGCCTGCGGCGCCAGGCCGACCAGCTCCGCCTCGACCACCTCCGCCTTAGCCCGCACCCGCTCCACGACCTCTCGGAGCGGCGCGGCGCGGAAATCGTGCACGTTGGTCGACACCTGGGCGCGGCCGCGCTCGGCGAGATAGAGGCCTATGGCCCGCACGCCGGGCAGCCCGCCCCCCGACTCACGCAGCGTTGCGGCGATCCGCGTGGCCACCTCGACGTCGTCGGTCGCCAAGTCGAGGTTGAATGCCACAAGCGGCGCGCGGGCCGCCGCCAGCAGGGCGCCTCCGGTCGGGTGCGGGCGGCGCGGGCCGAAGTCGGGCACGAGCTCCCCGCTCGCGATCCGCTCGGCGAGCTCGACGGTTCCGCCGCGGCGAACGAACGCCCGCTCGCGGTGCTCCGGCCGGGTGGCCAGCTCCCCGTAGAGGAGCACCGGCACCTCGAGCTCCTCCCCGACCAGCGCGGCGGCCGTGAGCGCCTCCGCGCAGGCCGCGCCGCGGCGCTCGTCGTCGAGATACACGACCGGCATCACGTCGATCGCACCGACGTGCGGATGAAGCCCCCGGTTCCGGCGCACGTCGATCCGCTCGACCGCCACCGTCGCCCCACCGAGCAACCCCGCAGCGAGCTCCCCCTGCCGCGCCGCGAGCGTGAACACCGAGCGCCCGTGGTCGGGATCGCTGTGCAGATCGAGGAAGCGCGCCGGCTCGAAGCCCCGCTCGACGGCCTCCAGCACCTCCCGGTCCGCCCCCTCGCTGACGTTCGGTACGGCTAACAGCAACGGAGGCTCGGTCACAGGGTGAAGGCTAAGTGCTCGCCGCCTGAGCGGGGCGGTAGTTGACTCGGCGAGCACTAAACTCGACCGACGCGGCTCCGTAGCTCAGCGGTTAGAGCGCACCACTCATAATGGTGAGGTCGGTGGTTCGAATCCACCCGGAGCTATCCGCCCGCCCGCGCCCACGGTCGAGCGGGCCGGTCACGACGTCGCAACCGGATCCCGTCCGGCGCCGCCCGTCGGGCCGTAAGTCCGCTCCCAAGCCGCTTCAACCTGCCTGATCAGCGCCGGGTACACCACGAGGCGCCGGAAGGGGTCGATCATGGCCATGTACAGGCTGGTGAGGCGGCTGACCGGCTTCACGTAGATGGCCCAGTACAGGACATAGCCATCCGCTCGGGCGGCGAGCGCGGCGGCGAGGAACGCATGCGCGGTCGCGTTGCGAACCTCGTAGACGGCCTCGTCGGCGAACAGGTAGAGCACCCGGAACGCGGCCATGCGGGTGGCGGGTGGGACGAGCGAGCGCGCCTGGTCCTCGTCGGTGAGCCGCTGAACGTAGGACTGCGCGGATGGGTCGTGGCGCCCCTCGTCCCACCCGAATCTGCGGCCGATGGCCAGACGAAGCGCGAACAGCGAGCGGACCGCACGGTTGCCTGAGGAAAGAGCAGACGGCAGGACCGCGTGGACGTCGCGCATGGTGCGGCCCCTGCCACCGTCCTCGAGTGTGATCGCCCAGACGTCGTGGAGGCGCGCGTCGGAGAGCAAGGCGTGACAGCGCAGATCGAGCTTTCGAAACTCGCTCGACTCGACGCGCATGTCCCCGTTCTACTGCACGGGCTTCTGGAGCTCCCTACGCACGGCCCGGGACCTGCGCGGCCTCGGCCAACTCCTCCAGCAGGACGTCCTGGTCGAGGAGCCGTCGGAGGTCCACCGGTCGGCGCGAGCGGATCAGCGCCTGGATCGCCTCGGTCACGCCCCAGACGTTGACGTTCATCGCGGCGACCACCCTGCCCGACTCGAGCCAGAAGGCCACGAACTCGCGCGTCGCCGGGTCGCCGCGGAAGGCGACCTCGGCCGACGCCGTGGGGTGGCCGGTGTACTCCATGCCCACCTCATACTGATCCGAGTAGAAGTACGGGAGGCGGTCGTAGGGGTCGCCCTTGCCGAGCATCGCCCGCGCCGCGGCCGGTCCCTGGTGGAGCGCGTTCGCCCAATGCTCCACTCGCAGGCGTCGCTCGTAGAAGGGATGCCAGGCGGCCGCCACATCGCCCGCGGCGAAGACGCCGAGTTCGCTCGTCTCGAGCCGCTCGCTGACCAGGACCCCGTTGCCGGTCTCGATCCCGGCTGCTTCCGCCAGGTCGGTGCGCGGCTCCACGCCGACGCCCACGACGACGACGTCGCAGTCCAGGCTGCGGCCGTCCGCCAGCCGGACCCGCTCCACGGCGTCCGCTCCCTCGAAGGCGTCGACAGTGACGCCGGTGAGGAGCTCGACCCCGTGATCACGATGGATGTCGGCGTAGATCCCGCCGAGCTCCGGCCCGAGGACTCGCTCGAGCGGGCGCGCCGCCGCCTCCACGAGTGTTACCTCCACCCCCAGCTGCCGCGCCGAGGCGGCAACCTCCGCTCCGATCCAGCCGGCCCCGACCACGACCAGCCGCCCCGTGCGGCGCAGGCGCTCGCGGATGACGTCGGAGTCGCCGATCTCGCGCAGGTAGAGGACGCCGTCCAGCGAGGCGCCGGCCACCGGGAGCCTGCGCGGCTCGGCCCCGCTGGCGAGCAGCAGCCGGTCGTAGCGCACATCGTCGCCGCCGGCGAGCTTGACCGTCGCGGCCCGGGGGTCGATCGAGCGCACCGTCGTGGCCGTAAGGAGCTCGATCTCGTGCTCGTCATAGAACCCAGCCTCGTGGACGTAAGCCTTCTCGCGCGGGGACTCCCCCCGCAGGTAGTCCTTCGACAGCGGCGGGCGCTCGTACGGGCGCTCGGCTTCCGCTCCGATCAGCACGACCCTCCCGTCGAAGCCCTCCTCCCGGAGGGCCTCGGCCGCCTTTGCGCCAGTGAGGCTGGCTCCGACTATCACGAACGTGCGCTTTTCCATGCCTCCCTTTGCGTCGCCCTCCGCCGGTTCCTTACCTCGCGGTACGCGGGAGGGGGTGCCGGCCGGATGCCCTCGGCGATCTCGGGTTGCAAAGCGCGCTGCGCCCCTCCCGGGGCATGCGCGACCGCGTGGAGCTCACCGGCTACGCGATCCGCCCGCGGGCTCGTCGACCCGTAAGGCGGCGGCCCGGCCGGTCTCGCAAGACCGGCCGGGCCCGACCTCGGCCGCTCAGCGAAAGCGGCGCGGGAACTGCTTGATGATCCCGCCGCTGATGGCGTCGGCCATCCGCAGGATGTGGTGATGGATGTGGTCGTAGTCGCGGATGTCGGCCGCGAACTCGCCGCCGAGGCGGTGGGCGGCCTCGGCCAGCGTCTCGTCGAGATGGCCCTTCATCAGGCGCCGGATCTTGGCGAAGGGCAGGAAGCGCGGGTTGGCGCGGCTCAGGAACCGGGCGATCTGCCGGCCGTTTCGGTACCAGGCGTCCTTGGCCAAGCTGAAGGCCGCATTGTCGCCGGCCTTGGCGGCCTGAAGGAGCGCCACCGCGCCGTTGATGTGCTCCATCAGAAGCGCGGTCAGGCGGTTGCCGGCGCGGCGACCGTAATACGGCTTGACCGCGTTACCGATGTCGGTCTGGTTGCGCAGCAGACGCGCCGCCGTGCGGTCGAAGTCGGGCAGGTCCGCCGCGAAGCTGACGATGGCGAGCCGGGTCCAGGTGATGTGATCCTCCCATAGCTTGCGCATGCCGTCGTGGAACGCGAGCCGCTGGCTCGTGCGCGACTGCAGGACCGTGCCATGTGAATGCTCACCGGCGGCGTGGCCCTCGCCCGGGTTGGAGACCGCCAGCACGAGCGCCATGCTGGCGAGGGCGATCAGTCCGGCCAGCGTCAGGGTGATGCGCCGGCCGGCAATGGTGTTGCTGGTCATCGTGTTACCTCCTGCATCAGGGGCGACCGGCGGTCGCCCACGCGTCGATTGAGCTGCAAGGCAAAGGCCAAGCCGAGCGCCTCCACCAGCTTCGTCGCCACCCCGACCGAGTCGAGTGGCTCCCGGTGCGGCTCGAGAAGCGGAAGGCCGGCCGTGCGGCTGACCGCGTACGCCGCGATCAGGGCGGCGAGCAGCAGCGCCGCGCAGCGCGCGGCGGCCCGGCTGTCAGGAACGATCGCGAGCGCGACCGCAACTGCCACCAGCAGCCCGGTCGCGACGACGAACGCCACCCCGACTCCCGGCGCCTCGCGCATGTGCCCCGGCACGAGCGCGACGTGGGCACCTGCGCTCGCGGCGCAGGCGGCCACGACGACGCTGATCGCCGCTGTCCCTCCGAAGTTGGGCGAGCTCCGCCGCATGTCCCGTTAGCAGCGCCCAGCTGGCAGGTCTTACCGGGCGCGGGTAAGACTGGGAACACGCATTGAGGCGCGCACCCCGCGGGCGGCGCGGGCGGCTCGTGCAAGACCTTCGCGCAGCCACGCGGGCTGAGGCCGGGCAGCTCGCCGTCACGCTCAATCGGCGGAGCACGAGATTGTCCGGTCGCGCCGAACTGAGCGCGATGAGGGCCTGGCAGCGAGCCCGCCAGAGCACAGCGCAGTTCGGTCACGAGCGTGCCGCTGCGGTAGCGCCTACCGTCGTTGGCCGCAGCCGGAGAGTTTGACCGTTGCCGTCGCCTCAGCGCGCGGCGGTGCGGGCGCGGTAGTGAAGCGTCGCCCAGGCGGCGGCCAGGAAGACCACCAGGAACGCCGCCAGGATCAGCCAGTACGTGGCCACCGCGCTCGTGCCGGCGTCGCCATAGGCCTTGAGCAACGGCGGGCCCAGATCGGAGCCGCCCTCCGCGAACAGATGACGCAACCCGAGCGCGTTGCCGACCGCCTCGAACGCCCATCGGTCCACGATGAGCGTGCTCACCCACTGCCCGGCCTTGGCCATCACGTGCACGGGCAGGATCGCGCCCGAGAACAGCACGGCGGGGAAGCAGAGCATCGGAAGCGCGAGGGTCGCCTGGGCGGGCGTCGACACGGCCGCCGAGGTGAGAAGACCCAGCGCCAGCGCGGCCGCGGCGGTGAGGGAGAGCGTGACGCCGAGCGAGGCATACGTACCCAGATCGGCCCCCGGGAGCCGGTCGAGCGCTCGCAGCACGCCAAGCATCAGCACAACCACGAAGATCAGGAAGGGGAGCAGGACGGCGACCTTCGACATCAGGTAAGCGCCGAGGTTCAGGCCGACCAGCCGTTCTCGGCGCAGGACCGGGAGCTCAGTGCAGATCTGGAGCAGTCCGTACGTGAGGCCGAAGAAGAACGCGCCGAAGGTGATCCAAAAGATGATCATCACCGTGGCGCTCGGGCTCGGGTCCGCGAAGTCGAACGCCCCGGGCTTGAACAGCACCGCGAACATCGCCACCACGAGCGCCGGGGAGCCGAGCAGGATGGCCAGGGTGAGCTTGTTTCGCACGATGGTCTCGAGCGTCCTCTGTGTCAGAACCGCCCATTGCCGCAGCGCCCCCGGGCGGGACGCCGCCACCTCCTCGGCCACGGGTAGGGCAGCCTCCTCGTCGACCGGACGAGAGCCGTTCGACCCGTTGGCGAAGCGCGCCGCCCACCGCTCCGGGGCGTCCTCCCCGGCCAGCAGCGCGTAGACCTCGGTGGGCTCGCCGACGCCGAAATGCCCCAACAGGGCTTGGAGCGGCCCGGCGAAGGTGAGCAGGCCGCCGCGCGCCAGGAAGACGATCTGGTCGCACAACGCGAGGTCCTGCACCGAGTGGGTGGTGAACACGACGGTCCGGCCCTCGTCGCTGAGTCGCCGCAGCAGACCCATCAGCTGGGCGCTGGTCGCAGGATCGAGGCCGGACGACGGCTCGTCGAGGAAGAAGACGCGCGGATCCGTGAGCAGCTCGACGGCGATGCTGGTGCGTTTTCGTTGACCGCCGCTCAGCGCACCCACGCGGATGTCGGCCCGCTCGCTCAGGTCGAGAGCGGACAGCGCGCCCTGCACGGTCTCGTCGACCTCTGCGGCGCTGCTGGACGGGGGCATGCGCAGGCGCGACGCGTAGTGGAGGGTCCGCTCGACCGGCAGCTCGAGGTGGATGATGTCGTCCTGCGGCACGTAGCCGAGGACGGTCCGGAAGCGCTCCGGTTCGAGATAGGAGTCGACCCCGTCAAAAGCGACCCGCCCCTCGTCCGCGGGCCTGATGCCGGCCATCGCCTCGAGCAGGGTCGTCTTGCCGGCGCCGCTCCCGCCGACAACCGCGACGAGCTCCCCCGGCTCCACCCGGAACGACACGTGCTGGAGGACGCGTGCCCCGCCGGGCAAGGTCTTGCTGAGGTCGTGGACCACGATCTGCAGCCCGTGCCTCGAGGCCGTGTCGGACCGGGAGGCGGGATCGCGGACCAGCGATCGCGCGTCCATCGTGACGACGCTACCGCGCGGCGGGACGCGGGTCAACGCGGTGTGTTCAGCCGCGGCGCACTAAGACCCGGCCGGCCATCGACCCGTGGAAGGTGCAGACGTACTCGTACACCCCCGCGCGCCGGAAGCGCCGGGTACAGCGGCCGCTGTGGCGGGCGCCGCAGGTCCTTGGTCGGCGAGGGCCGGCCGTGAAGTAGACGTTGTGGCGCCGCCGGCCCCTCCATCTCCACGTGACGCTCGCCCCTCGTCGTACCCGGACCCTGCGCGGGTTGAAGTAGTTGTCTCCGATCGCCACGGAAGCGGTCGCGACCCGCGCCGACGGAACCGAAGCGGCGCTCGTTTCATGCCCCTGCACGGCCAGCGCGACCCACCCCGCCGCCGCGAGTGGCAGCGCACAGCTTCGAAATGCCCGGCGCACGCCTCTCACGGCCCCGGCCGAACCTCGACGGTCTGGGTCATGTCGATCGGGTGCAGCGAGCAGAAGAGCCGGTAGGTCCCGGGCGTTCGGAAGCGGTGGCCGAAGCGCTCGCCACGTCGAAGCCAGTAGCTGGCGAAACCGAGCGGGCCCGAGGCCACCGTCACGTCGTGTAAACCGTGGTCCAGCGAGCGCCATCGGACGAGCCCGCCGAGCGGGATGGAGAGGTTGCGCAGGCTGAACGACCTGTCACGCGCCACCACGCTCGCAGTGCGAGTACCTGTGAAGGGGACCGTCGGTCCGGGCGGCCTCAGAATCGTATGCGCCTTGCCGCTCGCGTCCAGGCCGGTGAGAGGCACTGTGACCTTGGGCGCGACATCGGTGCCGGGTCCAGCTGGCCGGAACGTGCGCACGTCGTTCGGGAGCGCTCCGCACGGCGAGGCGGGCGGCGGCCCGGGCGCGACATAGACGTGCATGATCCCCATGACGCGCGTGTGCAGCACCTCGTTGTCATATGCCGCGGAGACCTGCAGGCGCTCGCCGCCTGTCACGGGGATTCCCTGACCGATCTCGACCCAGTCCGTGCCGATCGGCCCGGGCTCGTGGAGAACCGGCAGCACCTTATAGTAAGGATGGCTCGGCAGCCCCCATCGCGGCCTCGACTCGAGCAGCACTCGATCGCCGCAGCCCGGCTGCGTCAGGCGCATCGTCGCGGCCCCGCCGTGGACGTGCGAGTTGGCGGCGACGATGCGACCCGAGACCGGCACGCGCCAGTGGGCGGACTTGACGAAACGCGAGCTCGGCGCGCCGCCGCCCGGCACGTTGAAGATCGGGTCGCGCGCGCTGACGCAGTCCGTCACACGCAGCCAGTAGGGCTTGACGGGCCGCAAATGCCTCGACGTGTCGACGACCGCGGTGTACTCGATGTAGGCGCGATCCCTGCGGTTGCGGTGGTTCATGACCATCCAGCCGGTCAGCCAGCGATCGCCCCTGCGGATGCGGTAGCCGTACCCCGGCGGGAGGCGCAGCGTGGCGTTCTCCTCGCCGGTGCCGTAGAAGCTCTCGCTGTGCCCACCGCAGGTCCCGTCGCGCCGATCTCCGCGGAAGCGGCCGGCGTTCTTGTAGACGATGTGGTGCAACATCACGCGCCTCACCGGGATCGGCCGGCCGCGGGCGTTCACGACCCGCGCGTGCATGCGGACCACGAACCCGTCCACGCGAGGCGCGCGAACTCGTCTC
>JBKPFJ010000010.1:0-4570 GCA_046728795.1 Actinomycetota bacterium
CAGTTTCCGCATGGCGTCAGCCTCCCGTGAGTCGGTATTCGGCGTACAGACCAACACGGCGCGGAAAATTCATCGGTCAGACCACACCGAGGGCCGGTTGACCACCGCGCCAAGCGGATGCTGCGTACGGAAGGGAACCCCTTGCGGGCACTCCGCCTGCATGCGGGCGCCTTTCGCGGCGGCCTCGGCTCCGGGTGTCCCATAAGACCCGCCCGGTGATGTGTCGGCGGTGACGGGCGTCAACCGGGACACCCGGCGCTCCCGCTCTCGCGGCTGAAGCAGCCGTCCCACGCAGCTTCGCGCCGCTCTCGCTCCGGACGATTTGGAGGAGAGCGAGCCGCCGCCCGGCGCGCGCCCGCTCTTGTCAGCGATAGCGGAAGGCTGGGCTTGCGCGGCCGATACTTCTGTGGCTCGTCCAAGCCGGGACGGCCCAGTCCCGATGTTGCTACCCGGTAGCCCGTTCGAGTAGGGTCACGGTGGCGCTCGGGAGTCTTTCTCGGCCGGAGGAGGTTTGGATGGCGACGGCTGCTACGCCCAGGGCGGGGGTGGCACCGGGCTCGTCCGTGCGCTGCCGGCGATCTCGGCCGGACCCCACGCCGTGATGCTTGACGGTCGGCGGATCCGGCAGCCGCGTTTCGCGCTCCGGCCGGTTCGCAGCGCCGACATCGGGCGGCTGCAGGACACGTTTCTGATCTCGGCGGTGACGATGATCATCGTCATCCGGCTGCAGCTCTGGGCGACGAACTACCCGCAGCTCGGCAGCGGCAGGCTGCACATCGCTCATCTTCTCTGGGGCGGGCTGTTCATGCTGATCGCGATCGGGCTCCTGTTGTCGTTTCTCGGGCGCGGGTGGCGCCGGCCTGCGGCGGTGATCGGCGGGATCGGCTTCGGCTTCTTCATCGACGAGCTGGGCAAGTTCGTCACCTCCGACAACGACTACTTCTTCAAGCCGACCGCGGCGATGATCTACATCGTCTTCATCCTGCTCTTCTTCGCCACGCGCTGGATGCAGACGCGGCGCGGGTTCTCCGAGCGGGAAAACCTCTTCAACGCCGTCGATCTGTTCGCGGAGGCGGCGCGCGGGAGCTTCGACGAGCACGACCGAGCGCGGGTGCTTGCGCTGCTCGACGGCGCGGGAAGCGGCCCGCTGGTCGAACCTCTGCGAGGGCTCGTCCGGCAGACGGAGGCGATCCCCGCTCAGCCGCCCGGGCGCGTGCGTCGGGCCGGCGAGCGCTTCATGGGCTACTGCTCCAAGCTCGTCGGGCGGCGCTGGTTCCAGCGCCTGCTGGTGTGGGCGTTCGGCCTCTGGGCGGCTCTGCAGTTCCTCTCGGTACTAGTGCTTGTGACCGCGCTCGGCTTCAAGCTCGGCGGGGCCGAAGCCGACTTCCGCTCGGACGCGCTCGACGACCCCTCGATCCCCAATCTGGCCTCGATCGCCTCGTCGACGGTCACCGCGGCGCTCATTACCGTGGGGGTCGTGAAGCTCCGGCGCGGCGACCGGCTCGGCGCCTACCGCATTCTCGACCGCGCGATGTTGATCCAGATCTTCATCACCCAGGTTTTCATCTTCGTGGAGTCGTCCTTCGGCGCGGTTACCGGTCTGCTGATCTCGATCTTGCTGCTCATCACGATCCGCTACATGGAGCGCCAGGAACGCGAGCGCCAGGGAGCCGCGGCGCCACCGACCGCCGTTACCCCCGTCCCCGGCCGAGGCGCCCCCCAGCCGGTCGCCCCAGGAGCGCGCTGACCACGGCGAGGCGGTGAAGCCGTTCGTGCACTCGGGGCGATGGTGACCGCCACGGTGCTGGCGGCCGATGGCCAGCGCGCGGGCTTCTTTGTGCTTGCCGGGTTCCTCGGCTCCTTCGCCTTCATTCGGACGAGTGCGCGCTTGATGCGGAGCCCCAGTGTGCCCTGGTGGCCGGGCAGCGTGAAAGTGGCCGGCGGCGTCCACATCCACCACCTCGTTTGGGGGATTGTCCTCCTGCTTCTGGTCGGCTTCCTCGAGTTTGCACTCCAACCAGAGAGTCCCGTGCGAGAGGCCTTCGCGGCGGTGTTCGGAATCGGCGCCGGGCTGACGCTCGACGAGTTCGCCCTTTGGCTTCGCCTTGAGGATGTCTACTGGTCCCAGGAGGGACGCAGGTCGGTCGACGCAGTGATTGTGGCCGCCCTGATCGGGGGCATGGTCGTTCTCGGCGGCGCGCCGTTCGGAATTGAGGATGCCGGTCCCGCCACCGGCATTATCGCTGCGGTCCTCACCACCCTCCCCTTCATCTGCCTCGCGCTGCTAAAGGGCAAGGTGAAGCTGAGCGTCGTCGGCCTGTTCGTACCCCCGGTCGCCTGGCTGGCCGCCGTCAGGCTCGGAAAGCCGCATTCGCCCTGGGCACGCTGGCGGTACCGCCCAGGCGGCGAGAAGTTGGCCCGCGCCGTGGCGCGCGACGCGCGCCTCCAGGCGCGCCGCAATCGCGTGCTGGATCGCGCCACGGGCGCTCCGTCGGTGCCCGAGCAGGCGGAGGGGCCACCGCCACGACGACCGGTCCCGTAGTCGGGTCCCCCCGCGGATTCGATCGGTGTGGTACCGGATGAGCGGCGCGCCGGCGCACCGACGCCGCGGGCGACTTACGCCATTCCGCGGCGGCCTGTGCTCGCGGGCGACAACGCCCGGCCGCCTGCGCGGCGAGAACCGTTGAGATCGCCGCGCGGCGTGGACCTGTCCTCCGCTGAAGCATCTCTACGCGGGGAGGTGGTTGAACTTGCGGATCTGCCTGTCGAACACGCCCGAGGGGGCGTAGCGGCGCAACTTGCTCACCCGGCGCGTGAGCGGCCCGGCCGGGTATCGCAGCTTCGGCCGCGCGTCGGTGGCCGCAGCGACGATGGCCTCGCCAACGACCGATGGTTCGTCGCCGGCCTTGAGTGCATCGGCGAGCAGCACGTTGAGGGCCTCGCGGCGTTGCGCGTAGAGCGGAAGGGGCTCGTCCGCCGCGACGCGGTTCGCGTCGAACGGGGTCTTGGTATAGCCGGGCTCGACCAGCAGCACCCTGACGCCGTGCTCGCGAACTTCGTGATCCAGCGACTCGGAGTATCCCTCGACGGCGTGCTTGCTCGCCGCGTACAAGGCCATGAACGGGACTGGGATGAGACCCACGATCGAGCTGACGTTGATGATCCGGCCGCGGCCCTGGTCCCTCATGTGGGGCAGCACCGCCCGACTCATGCGCATCGCACCGAAGAGATTGGTCTCGAACAGTGCTCGAGCCTGCTCCACGGAGCTCTCCTCCGCAGCGCCGGCGGCACCGAAGCCCGCGTTGTTCACCAGGACATCGATGTGGCCGGACCGGTCGAGCACGTCGCGCACCGCACCGTCCACCGACTCATCGTCGGTGACGTCGAGCGGTAGGAAGACAACCCCGCCTCGCTCTTCTCCGGCAGCCGCCTTACGGCTCGTCCCATACACGGTGAAGCCGGCGCCGACCAACGCCTGCGCGGCCGCCTCACCGATCCCGGACGATGCTCCCGTCACAAGCGCTACCCGATCCGTCTTGACCGCCATGGTCTGCTCCTCCGCTGTTGAATGACGGTCGTAATAGTATCGTACGATCGTAATATAATGGTGAGACATCCATCACACTCGGGAGCGGTCGAGGGAGGGATGAGCTATGCGCTACAGCCGGGACCACAAGGAGGCCACGCGACGACGAATCCTCGAAGCCGCCGGGCGACGCTTCAAGCAGGACGGCATTGACGGCTCGGGCATGGCGACGTTGATGGCGGACGCCGGCCTGACGAACGGCGCCTTCTACGCGCACTTCGCGTCGAAGGAGGATCTGGTCGCGAACGTCCTCGCCGACCAGCTGCGCGCCCAACGCCAGAGCTTTGAGGACCAGCCCTCGGATCGGGCGGGACTCGAGGCGTTCGTTCGCTCCTACCTATCTCCGGAACACCGCGACCAGCTTGCGGACGGCTGCCCGTCGGCCGCCCTGCTCGACGAGATAGCTCGGCGACCGAGCGACATCAGGAATGTCTTTACCGACGAGGTGATGGGGGTCGTCGACGACATCGCCTCGCGCCTCGACCCGACAGACGTCGAGGCTGCTCGAGCGGACGCGCTCACCGTCTTCGGATTGATGGTCGGCACGCTGCAGCTCGCCAGGGCGTTGACGGACCGCCCCCTGTCCGATCAGCTCCTCGCGCGGGGCGCGGAGACGGCTTTGAAGCTGCTTGACCAGTCCGGTGCTTAGGGGCGCGACCCGCCCCTCTCCTTCGCGCGAGCCGCGAATCGTCCGTTGCAGGAGCGTGTTGCGCACCGGCCGAGACGCCCGCTTATCGCGCGAAGGAGGAGCCCGGATCGCATGAGTAAGTGATTGAGGTGCGTCCAAGCCCGGTAGACGTGCCCGCAAGTCCGGCGCCGTGAAGCTCGTCGCGGTGCGTGACCACTAGGACCGTCTCTTGCGGTGTCTTGCGGTGAGGTCGGCGCCTGCAGAAGGCCGCGCCGGGGGTAGCATCCGCCAGCCATGGCCGCCACGCGCGACCTGGATGTTGTCCTCTTCGGCGCGACTGGCTTCGTCGGCAAGCT
>JBKPFJ010000065.1:0-8529 GCA_046728795.1 Actinomycetota bacterium
GGAGGCTGCCTAATGCTCTTGTCAAGCAGCCATGACGACCTGATGTCGATAGGGCTCGCGGTTGCGGAGCATGGCGTGGAGCACGTCGACGCGTCGACGTGCGAGCGCGATGACGGCCTGGTGGTGGGTCTTCCGCTCCGCTCGCTTTCGCCGGTAGAAGGCCTTGCTGGCGGGGTGGTTCAGCGAGCAGAAGGCCGACTGGAAGAAGACGCGCTTGAGCGTCTTGTTGCCGCCGGTGGCGCGCTTGAGGTAGCGGACCTTCCCCGACTGCCTGAGCACCGGCGCGAGTCCCGCCGCGGCAGCGAGCCGGTCCGGGGTCGGGAAGCGCCCAATCGAGCCTGCCTCGGCGATGAACTCCGCCGTGAGGGCGACCCCCATCCCCGGCAGGCTGCGGATGAGGGCCGCGTCAGGGTGGCGCTCGAGCGCGACCTCGAGCTCTCGGTCGAGGTCGGCGAGCCGTTCCCTCGCCCGCTCGGCCTCGAGCGCCAGCTCGCGCACCAGGCCGGCGGCAACGCGCTCGCCGGGGACGGCGACCAGTTGTGCACGAGCCGAGTCGAGCGCTCGCTCGGCGAGCTCTTCGACATGTCGGCGCGGCAGACGGCCGGCCCGGGCGATGTGCTCGAGCAGCCGGCGCCTGCCCGCCCTGCGGATCTCGGCCGGCGTGACATAGCGCTGAAGCAGCCGCTGCGAGGCCTTCTGGGTGGGATCGACGACGCGCTCGAGGCCGGGGTGGATCGAGGCCAAGAGGTCGCGCAGGCGGCTGACGCGCCGCGTCTGCTCGACCACCAGCTCGCGCCGGCGGCCGACGAGCAGCCGGATCTCGGCGTCGAGCTCCGAGCCCTGCTCGACCGGGCGCAGGTCGCGCCGGTGGCGGACCTGGTCGGCGATGACCGCGGCGTCGCGGGGATCGCTCTTGTGCTCGCCGCCGGTCGTCCCCTGACGGGCCCGGTTGACCGCCAGGCCCGAGACGTGGACGAGCTCGATCCCCGCCTCGAGCAGCATCGCGGCGAGCAGGCTGGCGACGCCGCCGACGACGTCGATGCCGACGCGCAATCCACCGTGCTCGGGACGCAGGGCCTCGAGCTCCTCGACGAGGCCCTGAAGGGCGGCAGGCGCGTTGTCGACGCGGCGATCGATCAGCAGCTCGCTCCGCTCGCTGCCGATCGCCCTGACCCAGTGGAACTCCTTCGCCACGTCGATCCCGACGGCAACCCCCATCTCGCTCCTCTCGGTCGCGGTGATCTCGCGCTTCTCGATCCCGACTCTGCCCTACATAGCGATGGATCGCGGTGCCTAATCAGCGGTGTGCGAGAAGCAGCGGGACGGGGCGATCAGCCTCCAGAGCCATGGACGGCAGCCAGCATGAATTCGATCCCCGTCCCACCGACTACGGAAGGTAGGGCTGCGTGAGCGCGGCGGTCCCGCTCAGGCTGCGGGACGGCACGACGCTTCTGGCGCGTGCGCTCGAGGCACGCGATCGCGCCGCCCTCGCCGCCGGGGTGGCCCGTCTCAGCCCCGACTCGCGCCACCTCCGGTTCGGGACCCCGAAGCCGCGGCTGCCGCCCGTGGAGCTCGACCGGCTGCTCGACCTCGACCACCACGAGCGCGAGGCGCTCGTGGCGTACGACGCGGTGAGCGGGCGCGGGCTCGCGGTGGCGCGCTACGCCGGCTTTCCCGGCGAGCCGGGAGTCGCCGAGCTGGCCCTCACGGTCGCCGACGAGTGGCAGGGCCGGGGCCTCGGGCCCGCCCTGCTCGAGCTGCTGCGCGAGCGGGCCGCCGAGGAGGGCATCCGGCGGCTTCGAGCGAGCGCGATCGGCGACAACCGCCGGGCTGTGAAGGTAGCCCGGCGCGCCGGCGCGACCGTGGTCTCGGCCGGCGGTGGGCTGGTCGAGCTCGAGCTGCCGGTGGCCGGGCGGACGGCATGACTGTCGGTACCATCGCCCCATGGCCACGACCACCCGATCGGTCGCCGAGGTATGCGCCGCCGCGAAGGGGGCGTCACGCGAGCTAGCCCGCCTGAGCAGGGCCACGAAGGACGCGGCTCTGGTGGCGATGGCGGATGCCCTCGAGGCGCGCGCGCCCGAGATCCTCGAGGCCAACTCTCGCGACATGGAGGCCGGTGAGGAGGCCGGGCTCGGCGCCGGCCTGCTCGACCGCCTGAGGCTCACCGAGGAGCGCCTGGCCGGCATGGCGGCCGACGTGAGAGCCATCGCCGCGCTGCCCGACCCCGTCGGCGAGACCATCGAGGGACACCGGCTCGAGAACGGGCTCGACGTGCGCCGCGTCCGGGTGCCGCTCGGCGTGGTGGCCGTCGTCTACGAGGCCCGCCCGAACGTGACCATCGACTGCTCCGCCCTGTGCCTCAAGTCCGGGAATGCGATCGTGCTCCGCGGTTCGTCCACCGCGGCCCACTCGAACGCGGTGCTCGCGCAGGTGGCGCGCGGCGCGGTGGCCTCGGCGGGGGTGCCGGAGGACGCCGTCTCAATCGTGACGGGCGGCGACCGCGACGAGCTCCGGCAGCTGGCCACGCAGGAGGGCGTGGTGGACCTGATCATCCCCCGCGGCGGTGAGGGCCTCAAGGCGGCGCTCAAGGAACACGCGACGGTCCCTGTCATCTACGCAGCGGCCGGCAACTGCCACGTGTTCGTCGACGGCGACGCGGATCTCGAGGAGGCCGTCTCGATCATCGTCAACGCCAAGGTCCAGAGGCCGAGCGTCTGCAACGCCGCCGAGACGCTGCTCGTGCACTCCGACGCGGCCGGCGCGTTACTGCCACGCGCGCTGCGCGAGCTGCGCGAGTCCGGCGTCGAGCTGCGTGTGGACGGCCGCGCGCGCTCGCTCTCGGGCGAGCTGGCCGACTCGCTGGCCGTCGCCGGCGAGGAGGACTGGGAGACCGAGTACCACGCCCTGATCCTCGCCGTGAAGGTCGTCGACTCGGTCGAGGAGGCCGTCGAGCACGTGAACCGCTACGGCAGCGGCCACTCCGAGGCGATCGTCACGGGCTCGGTGGACTCGGCACGCTCCTTCACCTCCGGCGTCGACGCCGCCTGTGTGTACGTAAACGCGTCCACGCGTTTCACGGACGGAGGCGTGTTCGGCATGGGCGCGGAGATTGGAAACTCCACCCAGAAGCTCCACGCGCGCGGCCCGATCGGGGTGCGCGAGCTCACGAGCTACAAGTACGTGGTCGAGGGCTCCGGGCAGGTACGCGAGTAGTTGCGGGTAGGGATCCTCGGCGGCGCCTTCAACCCGCCGCACATCGGTCATCTGGTGTGCGCCCAGGAGGCGTACCTCCAGCTCGAGCTCGAGACGGTCGTCTTCCTGCCCATGGGCATCGCGCCCCACCGCGAGATCGAGCAGGACCCGGGGGCCGAGGTCCGGCTGCGGATGACCGACGAGGCGATCTCGACCGACGACCGCTTCGCGCTGTCTCGCTACGAGGTGGACCGCCCCGAGCGCTCGTACACGGTGGACACGCTGCGCGCGTTCCGCGATCGCTCGCCCGGCGACGAGCTCGTGCTGATCCTCGGCGGCGACCAGGCGGCAACGCTCCCGTCCTGGCGGGAGCCCGACGAGCTGCTCCGGCTCGCCAGCGTCGCGGTGGCGGCACGCACGAACTGGTCGCGCGAGCGCGTCGACGCCGCGCTCGCGGGGCTGCCGGGCGCCGAGGCGGTCATCTTCTTCGAGATGCCGCGGGTCGACGTGTCGAGCTCTCTCGTGCGTGAGCGCGCCCGAGCCGGGAAGCCGATTCGCTACCTGGTGCCGGACAAGGTCGCGGGCTTCATTGCCGCCCAGAGCCTCTACGGCGCCTCGACCCCCTCGCCGGCGACGCCGTGACGGAGTCGGCCCTCCTCGCCGAGCGGATCGCCGCGATCGCCGCCGATCGCAAGGCGGTCGACGTCCGCGTGCTCGACCTGCGCGACGTCGTGAGCTACACCGACTTCTTCGTGATCTGCTCGGGCAACACCGAGCGCCAGACGAAGGCGATCCACGACGCCGTCTACCGGACCCTTAAGGACGACGAGGGTCTCCTCCCGCGCCGCTCGGAGGGCGAGCGCGAGGCGCGCTGGATCCTCCTCGACTACCTCGATTGCGTGGTTCACATCTTCACGCCGGAAGCGCGCGACTACTACCGCCTGGAGAACCTCTGGGGAGAGGCGCCGGTGCGCTCCGTGGGCTGAGGCAAGACCCTCGGCGTCCCGAGTCAGTGACAGGGTTCGGAGCCGGCGTCGGCTTGCCGGCCGTCGGGTGCCCTCAGCAGCTTCCAGCCGTAGTGCGCGTCACCCAGCTCGAGCTCGAGCACGCCCACTCCGGTCAGGCGGGCCTCGCTGTTCGGCACGAGGCTCACGAACGCGAAGTGGCTCTTGCCGCCCACGCCGACGATGAACTCCCTGATCCCCAGCTGCGGGTCGTAGGCGCCGTCGGGCCGCTGCGGCGCGAAGCGTTCGTAGAAATGCTCGTGGCCGTTCAGCACGACTTCCGCGCCGGCCTGGTAGAGGAGGTCCCAGGCGGGCACCATGTCGCCGACGCCGTCGCCGTCGTTGTCCTCGTCGCCGTGCCCTCCGGAGCTGAAGCGGGGCGTGTGCCAGTACGCGAGCGTGCAGTCGGCCGGATGCGCCGCCAGGTCGCTTCGGAGCCACCGGATCTGGGGCGAGTCCTCGCCGCAGCCGCCGATGTGCTTGCACTCGGAGTTGAGGGCGATCAGGTGCCAGCCGCCCAAGTCGAAGCTGTAGTAGCCGGCGCCGCGATCCCCGGCGGGCCCGGACTGTCGCCCGTGCCCGTTGAAGTAGTCGAAGTAGCCGGAGGCAGACGGGAAGTCGTACTCGTGGTTGCCCGGAACCGGACGCATCAGTGGCTTGAGCCGGCCCCAGCTCGGGTCGAACGATTGCTCGAACTTCGGCATCGCACCGTCCTCGTACTGAGCATCTCCGAGCACCAGGATCCGCGAGAGGTCCATCCGCATAAGGAGGTCGGAGCTCATGCGCTGCCGGCAGGCGCCCGGGACCCCTAGGCCGCCGTTGAAGGAGGGGCTCGCTGGATCGCAAGCGATGTCGCCGGCCGCTGCGACGATCGGGTCGAGACCGGTGGCCTGCCAGCTCGGCAGCTGGGAGGCGGACCGGCTCGTGGTCAGGCGGCGCACGCGTCGGCTGCGGCGTGGGAGCCTGGCGATCGCGCGGCCCTTCACCTTCACGATGTAGACGAGCCGTCGCTTGCCGCGCCGGTACGTGAACGCGACCCGGGTGCCGTCCGGCGAGTAGGCGGGCTCGCTCTCGTCGCCGCGCACGCGGGTGAGCCGGCGCTTGTGGGCACCGTCGGCGGAGATCACGTAGAGATCGCGGTGGCCGGGGCGTCCGCGGGAGATGGCGAGGGTGCGCCCGGTGGGAGACCAGGCGGGGTCCTGATCGTCGCTCCTCCAGGAGGTGATGCGTCGCGCCGCGCCGCCGCTTGGCCGGATCAAGTAGACGTGGTTCCGACGTCCCGAACGGCGCACGAACGCCAGCCGGTTGCGCATGGACCAGGCGGGGGAGTGGTCGTCCGTGGCGCGGCGGGTCAGCCGGCGTAGGCCCGAGCCGTCGGCGGCGATCGTGTAGACGTCGCGGGCACCCACGACCCCACTGGCGAATGCGACGGCGTCGCCGGCTGGTGACCAGGTCGGCTCTCCGTCGGTCGGCCCGCTCGTGAGCTGCCGGAGGCCGGTCCCGTCGAGGTACGAGATCCACACCTGCGCGCCGAGCGGACCGTACCTGGTGAATGCGATCCTCCGGCCTCGCGGGGAGAAGGCAGGGTTCTCGGCAGAGCCCTCACCGGTGGGCACCACGCGCACGCGCGTCCCGTTCGCCTCGCGCGTGTAGATGACGCGCGCGTCCCCGCGCTTGCCCGAGAAGGCCACGCGGCCGTTCTCGACGGCGGCCTTGGCCGGGCCGCACAGAGCAGGCGCGAGGGCGAGCCCGGCGATGGCCGCCACCTGCATGCGTGTGAGCCCCTGCGGCATCGACTCGTCATGAACACGGTCGGGACCGCCGCGATTCGGCCTGAGGCCGGTGTCAGCAGCCGAACCCGGGGCTTGTCTGCACGACTGCGACTGCTTCGGCGTCCTCTAGAGGAGGCCCGCCGGCCGCGTGTGATGCACGCGTGCCGAGGCCGCGGCGAATCGCCGCCGCGACCGGCACCAGACGAGCCAGACGACGAGACACCCGATCCACCACATGGTCGCGGCGAGGAGCAGCATGGCGACCACGGCGACGACAATCATCGCGGCGACCAACACGACGGTTGCTACGAGGGCGAACCGAACGAGCGGCCCCAGCAAAGACGTCGCCCGCTGACCCGGTCGTCCGCGCTCGCCGGGCAGGTCGGCCACCAGCCGCGACAGGTCACGATAGGTTCGCGCACGCAGCGCGGCTTCCACTCGCTCCTCGAGCTCGTCCGGGTCGAGCCTCCCCTCGCTAGCGGCATCGCCCAGCCGGGCGGTGACAGCCTCCCGGTCGGCGTCCGACGCGCGCAGCGATCCGTAGCGGGCCATATCGACGCGACAAAGGTAGCGCGCGGCGTCAGCCGCCCGGGGCGAGCCGCTCCGCCAGGTACCCGAGCGACTTCGGATAGCGATACTCGATGGCCATGTGCGTGGCGTCGAAGAGCTCGAAGAAGACGTCGGTGACGCCGACCTCCTGGAGCGCGCGGCGGAATGCCTCGGCGCCGAGGTCGAGGAACCACTCGTCGCGCTTGCCGGCGTCGATGTAGATCGCGCGCATGCCGCGCAGGGATTCTGTGTGGGCCGGGACCATGCGCACCGGGTCCCACTCGAGCCAGCGCTCCCAGACCTCGGGTATCAGCTCGCCGGTGGCTGGGTCGTAGGGCAAGTGCACGGTGCCGTCCTCGTCGGTCGAGTAGCAGGCGGCCATGCACCAGTCGTTCAGCAGCGACATGTCGCTGTCTTTCGACAGCGCCGGCCTGGAGCGGAAGTCCTCCCAGAAGCGCTCGAACGAGCCGTCGTATTCGTTGCGCAGGGCGCGCGCCGACTCGCGGAAGCCGGGCACGTAGCAGGTCTCGAAGAGCGCGTCGCCGGCGTGTGTGGCGAGCCCGCCGAAGAGGTCGGGCCGCAGCATCGGGGTGACCATCGCGCCGTAGCCGCCGCTCGACTTGCCCGCGATCCCCCGGTGCTCCGCGTCGGGCAGCGTTCGATAGCGCTGATCGACGAATGGCACGACCTCGTCGCAGAGGTACGTGTGGTAGCGACCGGTCCCAGGCGAGTCGAGGAACTGGCTCCCGCCGAGCGACGTCCAGCAGTCCACCCACACGACGACGCAGGGCGGAGCCTCACCCGCCGCGAACAGCTCGTCGGCCAGCTCGGGGAAGTTGCGCCTGAACGCGGCCCGGTTGCGCCACATGTCTAGCTGGCCGGTGAGCCCCTGGATCATGTAGACCGACGGGTAGCGCCGCTCCGGGTCGTCGTCGTATCCGGGCGGCAGGTAGACCCACAACGGGCGGTCGTGCGGGTCTCCGAGCGGGTTGTCCCGCAGCGCCCGGCTCTCGAAGACGAGCTCGTCGAAGCGGCCGGCGGTGTCCTCTCCCCAGGGGCGCATCTAACGACGTCCTCGCTTGGAGAGCCAGCGGGTGATCGGGTCGAGCGCCGAGAACAGGGGAGGGAGCGGGCGCGCGGTCAGCGCCAGCGCGGTCCCTACAGCCGGGCCGCGGCGCCCGCGGGCGAAGCGCCCGCCGATCGCGGTGAGGAACGTCGAGACCCCGGACAACGGGCGGGCGAACACCGTGATCTCGCGGACCCTCCCGGACCGGTCCATTCGAAACCGGTCCGCCCCGTCGACGAACCGCCCCTCGATTCGCCCACGCCAGAAGAAGACGTAGGCATCACCGTCCGAGAACTCGTCGACGATCTCGAGCTGCTCGAACGAGTCGATCACGCTCGCATAGACCTTGCCGACGGTCTCCCGTCCCTTGAACGTCTCGAGTGTGACCGCCGAGTGCAGCACCACGTCGGAGGCAAGCGTCTCGACCAGGGCCGTCTGGTCGCGGCCCTTTATGGCCGCGGCGAACGGGTGGCTGGGGGTGGTTTCGCGGGTCTCCGTTGCTGTGGTCATCCGGCTTCCTCGGAAAAGCGTTTCCTACCGCGGACGGACGCTACTTCTTCCGCGGCACCGCTCGTCGAGCAAGCGCTCAGTCGCCGTCGCCGGGGCGCACCATGCCGGCCTCGAACACGCCTCCGCGGTGCCGTCACGCGACCCGACGCCTCAGGCGCCTCGGCGTAGCCCGCCTTCGAGCTGCGCGTTTCGGCGATGAGACGAACGTGCGGGCGCCTACGGCGCGTCACACGAATCTCCTCACCCGCGGCCGCTCGCTCCAAATACCAGCCGAAGCGGTTACGAAACTCATGCGCCCCGATCACGCACGGATCATCGGATGGAGCTGGTGGGATTCGAACCCACGTCCTTTCGGCTGCCAGCCGAACGCTCTTCCCCTGAGCTACAGCCCCAAGCTCGTAGTCGGCCGCCCAGTGTAGCGCCGCCCTCTGGC
>JBKPFJ010000002.1:0-16268 GCA_046728795.1 Actinomycetota bacterium
CCCGGCCGCTCGCTCGACGGCGTCCACTTCGCCATGGACTACCTCTACCAGCGCAACCGGCACGTGGCGCGCGAGGAGGGGCGCCCCGCGCGCGAGACGCCGCCCGACCAGGTGATCAGCGCGGCCGGCAAGCGGGTGCTCGTCGTGGGCGGCGGGGACACCGGCATGGACTGCATCTCGAACGCGCTCCGCGAGGGGGCGGCCGAGGCACGCATGCTGGACGTCTACCCGCCGCTCCCCCCGGGCGGTCGCCCCGAAGGCACGCCGTGGCCCCTGCCGCTCAAGCGCACCCCGATGACCTACGCCCTGGAGGAGGGCGGCGAGCGCCAGTTCGGCTCCGAGGTCACGGAGATCCTCGGCTCCGGCGGACGGGTCACCGGGGTCCGGGCCCGCCGCGTGGAGGGCACCTCC
Source organism: Actinomycetota bacterium (assembly GCA_046728795.1). GTDB lineage: Bacteria > Actinomycetota > Thermoleophilia > Solirubrobacterales > Thermoleophilaceae > JBKPFJ01. The sequence goes on from JBKPFJ010000002.1 coordinate 412, forward strand.
TCGCGCGACCTGCGCGCGATCCCCGACAGCGACTGGGACGAGCCCGCCGACCTCGTCCTGATCGCGATCGGCTTCAGCCACCCCGAGCACGAGGGACCGGTGGAGGACCTCGGCCTCGAGCTCGACCGCCGGGGGAACGTCAAGGCGCCGGTGTACGAGACGTCCGAGTCGGGCGTGTTCGCCTGCGGGGACGCCCGCGTCGGCCAGTCGCTGGTGGTCACGGCCATCGCCGAGGGCCGCCGCTGCGCCCGGGTCGTGGACCTCCACCTGGGCGGCTCAGGCGAGGTGCGCCGGGTCACGGCCGAGGCCATGTTCGCCTTCGAGGACGGCGACGAGCATTCGTTGCGCCACCAGGCAGAGACGGCCGGCGCCGTGACGGTCGGCGACGCCTTCTGGTCCGGGCCGAGGGACGAGTAACGCAGCGCGGGGCCGGGTGCCGCGGCGCCGCGACGCGGGCGCCGCAACGGGACCGGCTCGCGGACTGTCCTACCTAGGGGGGCCAGGAGCCCCCCAATCCAGGACAGCGCCGCGGGCAACGTTACGGGAGGCCGCGGAGCGCAACGCGCACGCAAAGGGCCCCGCAGGCGCGGGGCCCTCGGGGGCTGCCCCGAGCCGCTACGAGCCGCCCTGGACGAGTCCGATCACGTGACCCTCGGGATCCGTGAACTGCCCGAGGACCATCCTCTCCATGATCGTCTCGGGACCGAAGATCCTGGATCCGCCGAGGCTCTCGGCCTTCGCCAGGGTCGCCTCGACGTCGGGAACCTCGACATAGAACGTGACGTGGCCTTCATAGCCTTCCGGGCCGGCGGCGACCCCACCGCCGATTCCGACTCCGTCCGCGTTGGTGTGCCCGTCGCGTGGAACCAACCCGTAGCGCATCTCGTTGTCGGAGTCGATGTTCCAATCGAAGAGCTCCGAGTAGTAGCTCTGCAGCTTCTCTCCGTCCTTCCCGATGACCTCGAAGTGGACTACCGGCTGTCCCATGTGTTTCTCCTCTCCACGCCATACCCTCGGCGCTCCGCGAATTTGGTCTAAGGACCGCGGCCGGCCCGCAAACTAATCGCTGCGATCCACGCGGGGGGTCGACGGGTCCCCAAAGGCCTTCGAGGGGACCGCCGTCCGGGGATCCGCGGCGAGATACCGCGCGGCGGGTCTAGCCCGTGCGGTCGTAGACCGCCAGCGCGTTGCTCTCGGCCCAGAGGACGTACACGTTGCGCAGGTCACGGCTGATCGCGACGTCGATCGGCCCGCGGAGGCCCTGGCTGCTCGCGCAGTCCGCGGAGGGCGGCGGGGCGAGGCAGCCCGACTTGCCCGGGAGCTGGCTCAGCTCGCCGGTCGCGGCATTCCTCGCGAAGGTCACGAGCGAGCCGTCCTCCGTCGTGGTCACGTAGGCGTTGCGGCCGTCGCCGGTCACGGCGATGGATTCAGGCGAGGTCATTCGGTGCCCGGCCGCGCAGCCGAAGCTGCCGGAGTCCCGGATGCAGCCGGCTGGTCCGGGCGGCTGCGTGAGCGCGCCGGTGGCCGGATCGCGCCTCAGGATCGCCACCGCCGCCTTGAGGCTCGCGGCCGCGTAGAGGTTGTCGGTGCCCGGCGCGAACGCCAGCCCGAACGCGCCGAGCAGCGTGCTCGCGGGTGTGCAGCCGGAGGCGCCGCCCTCGGCGATGCAGCCGGCGGCGCCGGGCAACTGCTCGAGGACGCCGCCGCTCCGGCGCTCGAAGACCGCCACGGCATTCGCACCAAAGGACGAGGCGTACAAGTTGTGGCCGTTCCCATCGATGGCCAGGTCGACCACGTTGTTGAGGGCGCGGCCCGTCGCGCAGGCCCCGAGCCCGCTCGCAGTCACGCAGCCGTCGGCGCCGCCGAGCTGGCGGATCCGGCCGGTGCGCCGGTTGCGGCGGAAGACGGCGACGCCGCCGCGGTGAGACCCCGCGTAGAGGACGCGCCCGCTCGGGCTGAGCGCCAGGCTCGAGGGGTCGCCGAGCGCCCGGCCGTCGCGGCAGGCGCCGCCACCGTTCCGGGCCACGCAGCCCGCGCGGCGGCGAAGCCGGCGAAGCGCACCCGTCCTGCGGTTTCTCTTGAAGACCACGATCGCGCCGCCCGACGCGCCAGACGCCGCGTACAGGTAGCGGCCGTTCCCGCTCACCACGATGTCCCGGACGCCGCGTAGCCCGCGCGCGCCCGCGCAGAGGGCGGTGCGGCGCGCTCGCACGCAGCCGGCGCGGCCGCTCAGCTGATGGAGCGCGCCGGTCACGGTGTTGCGGCGGAACACGGCCAGCGCGCGGGCGGAACCCACGTACACGTTGCGCCCGCCCGGGACCACCTCCAGCGCGACCGGGGCCCGCAGCCCGCGCGCCGGCGCGCAGCCGTGCGTGCCGCCCACGCTCAGGCAGCCCGCCTTGCCCTTGAGCCGAGTGGGCGAGCCGTCGCCTGCCGCGGCCGCCGGGCCTGCCGACAGGGCGAGGAGGGCGAGTGCGAAGGGAAGGGCCAGCCTCGGTCGCATCGCCCTAACGACACCCGCGTGGGCCGAAAGGTGCGGTCACGCGCCGAGCACGTCGCCGAGGACGTGGAGCGAGCGCCGGTAGTTGTGCTCGGGAGAAGCGGCGTAACCGACGACCAAGCCCTGCCGCTCGGGCCGCGCCCCGTGCCAGAAGGGGCCTAGGCCGAGCAATCCGAGCGAGCGCTCCGCGGCCCGGGCGAGCAGCTCGTCCTCGCGGTCGCCGCCGCCCGGCAGCTCGAGCACGAGGTGAAGTCCCGCGGCAACCCCACGAGTGCGGAGCTTCGATGCCCGCTTCGCCAGCAGCTCGAGAAGCAGGTCGCGCCGGCGCCGGTACCGCTGGCGCATGCGGCGCACGTGTCGGTCGAAGGCCCCGGAGCGAATCAGCTCGGCCAGCGCGAGCTGTTCGAGATTCGGGGTGCCGCCGAGGAGCTGCTTGGCCTCGGCCACCGACTGAATCAGGCGGCGGGGTAGCACGAGCCAGCCGAGGCGCAGCGCGGGAGCGAGCGTCTTGCTGGCGGTGCCGGCGTAGACCACGTGCTCGGGATCGAGCCCCTGGAGCGCCCCGACCGGCTGGCGGTCGTAGCGGAACTCGCCGTCGTAGTCGTCCTCGACGACGAGCGCTCCGTTGTCGCGCGCCCAGCCCACGAGAGCCGAGCGCCGCGCGGGCGCAAGGGTCGCGCCGAGCGGGAACTGGTGGGCGGGGGTAACGACCGCCGCCCCGGCACCGGCGGGGACCTCGGGGACCGCGCCCTCGTCGTCCACGGCGAGCGGCGCCACGCGCAGCCCGGCGCCCGCGGCGATGTCCCGCTGGTGCCAGAGGCAGGGGTCCTCCATCGCGAGGAAGCGAACGCCCTCCTCGCGAAGCGCCCGGCACAGGCCGAGCAGCCCCTGAGTGAACCCCGAGGTGACGACGATCCGCTCCGGATCGGCGAGCACGCCGCGCGTCCGTCCCAGGTAGCCGGCGAGCGCCCCGCGCAGCTCGGCCCGGCCCCGTGGATCGCCACCCGCGAGGGCGTCGTCCGGCGCATCCGCCAACGCCCGCCGGAGCGTTCGCGCCCATGCCGAGCGCGGGAAGGCGCCGACGTCCGGAAGCCCGGCGCGGAGGTCGAAGCGAGGCCGCGGAGGAGAGGGAAGCGGGTCGGGGGCCGCGCCGTTCGGCTCGGCCGGATGCAGCCCGGCGGCGACTCGCGTGGGCGCGCCCGGGCGGGTCGAGAGATAGCCCTCGGCCGCGAGCTGCCCGTACGCCTCGGCGACCGTACCCCGCGCCAGGCCGAGATCCCGCGCCAGCGCCCGGCTCGACGGCAGCCGCTCGCCGGCGCCGAGACGGCCGGCGCGGACGGCGTCGCGAATCGCCCGCTCGAGCGCCGCCCGGCGCCCGCCCCCGCCCTCGAGCGGCACGAGCAGGTCGAGCGAACTGGCCCAAGATTTCTCCATCGAACTGGCCCTTCTGACCGAGTCACTTCGACACTATCGTGCGGCCGATGAACACCACCACGAACCTCCATGACCGCGTCGACATCCACCGCGACGCACGCGAGCTCTACCGCGCTCAGCTCGGGCTCGTCCGCGCCGTCAGCGAGTCGGCGCTCGACCCGGCGCTCTCGCAGCTCGTGCGGCTGCGGGCGTCGCAGATCAACGGCTGCGCGTACTGCGTCGACCTGCACACCCGTGACGCCCTCGCCGGGGGAGAGAGCGAGCGCCGTCTGTTCGCTGTCTCCGCTTGGCGTGAGTCGCCGCTCTTCAGTGAGCGCGAGCGCTCGGCGCTTGCGCTCACGGAGGCCGTCACGCTGATCGCCGACCGCGGCTCGCCGGACGAGGAGTACGAGGCCGCCGCGCGGCATTTCGAGCCCGAGCCGCTGGCGGCGCTCCTCTACGCGATCGTCCTGATCAACGGCTGGAATCGCCTCGCCGTCTCGACCCACATGGTCTTCGAGCCATGAGCCGGGCGACCGTCATACCGGCCGCGGAGCTGCCGCCTAGCTCGATCGGGCGCGAGTTCATCGGCGAGGAGCACGGCGAGGTGGGGGTCTCGCTATTCCTCATCGACGCTCCGCCGGGACGCGGCCCCCGTCTCCACAGGCACGCCTACGCGGAGCTCTTCATCGTGCAGGAGGGCGAGGCCACGTTCAGCCTCGGCGACGCGGAGCGCACGGTCACGGCCGGCCACGTCGTGGTCGTCCCCGCCGGTGAGCCGCACGGGTTCACGAGCTCGGGGGAGGGCCGCCTGCGCCTGGTTGCGATCCACCTGAGCCCGCGCATGGTCACCGAGTGGCTGGAGAGCTAATCGCGGTTAGAGTCGGCCGATGGATCCGCGCTACGCAGTCCTCGACGACGCCGCGCGCTTAGCCCACGGGTTCCTCGAGAGCCTGCCCTCGCGTCCGGTGGGCGCCCCGGCCGGGCTCGAGGAGCTCCGCTCGCGCCTCGCGCGCCCGCTGACAGACCAGGGCGATGATCCGGCGACGATCGTCGAGGAGCTCGCCCGGGACGTGGAGCCGGGGCTGATCGCCTCGGGGGGACCACGCTTCTTCGGCTTCGTCATCGGTGGTGCGCTCCCGGTGGCCGTCGCCGCCGACTGGCTCACCTCGGCCTGGGACCAGAACGGCGGCGGCTTCGTCGCCTCGCCCGCCCTGACCGTGGTGGAGGAGGTCGCGTCGGACTGGGTGCGGCAGCTGCTCGGCCTGCCCGCCGGCTGCGGGATCGGGTTCGTCACGGGCTGCCAGATGGCCCATTTCACCTGCCTTGCCGCGGCGAGGCACGCCGTGCTGCGCGACGCGGGCTGGGATGTTGAGGCCGACGGTCTCCAGGGTGCACCGGAGGTGCGCGTGATCGCGGGGGATCAGGCGCACGTGACCGTGAACGTCGCGTGCCGGATGCTCGGACTGGGGTCCGAGCGGGTGCGGCTCGTGCCGAGCGACGAGCAGGGCCGCATGCGGATGGCCGAGCTCGACACGGAGCTCAGCCGGGCCGCCGGCCCCACGATCGTCTGCGCCCAGGCCGGCGAGATCAACACGGGCGCGTTCGACCCCATCGCCCAGATCGCCGAGACCTGCCGGGAGCGGGGCGCCTGGTGCCACGTCGACGGCGCCTTCGGCCTCTGGGCCGCCGTCAGCCCCACCCGCCGGCATCTGATCGAGGGCTTCCAGCGAGCGGACTCGTGGGCGACGGACGGTCACAAGTGGCTGAACGTGCCCTACGACTGCGGGATCGCGGCCGTGGCGGACTCCTCGGCGCACCGCGCCGCGATGACCTCGAGCTCGGCCTACATCCCGGCACACGAGGGCATCCCGTGGGGCTTCGACTGGACGCCCGAGTTCTCGCGCCGGGCGCGCGGAGTGCCCGTCTATGCGGCCCTGCGCTTCCTCGGTCGTGCCGGCCTGGCGGACTTGATCGACCGCTGCTGCGACCACGCGGAGCGCCTGGCCGCGCGGCTGGCCGCGGCGGACGGGGTGGAGGTCCTGAACGACGTGGTCCTCAACCAGGTGCTGGTCCGCTTCGACGACGACGACGACGTCACGAACGCCGTGATCGATCGGGTCCAGCGCGACGGCACCTGCTGGCTTGGCGGCAGCACGTTCCGAGGCCAGGCGGTCATGCGCGTCTCGGTGGTCGGTTGGCAGACCACGGCCGAGGACGTGGACCGCTCCGCCGAGGTGATCCTCGCCGCCGCCCGGGCGAAGCCGGCGGTGCGCTAGTTTGCGTCCGCGCATGGACTGGCGGCTCGAACTGGTTCAGGTCCCCGTCTCGGACGTGGATCGCGCGAAGGCGTTCTACACCGAGAAGGCGGGCTTCAACGCCGACCACGACCACCGGCTCGGCGACGAGCTTCGGTTCGTGCAGCTGACGCCTCCTGGCTCGGGCTGCTCGATCGCCATCGGCACCGGCCTCAGCGAGATGCCGCCGGGTTCCGTTCAGGGCCTCCAGCTCGTAGTGCCGGACATCCATGCCGCGCGAGCGGAGCTCGCCGAGCGCGGGGTTGACGTGAGCGACGTCCAGGAGTTCGACTGGGGATCCTTCGTCTTCTTCAGCGACCCGGACGGAAACGGCTGGGCCGTGCAGGCGATCCCCGCCCGCGAGTAACTAACGCCGGGCCAAGCGCTCGTAGTTCAGCCGCATCAACGCGATCACGTCCCGGACGTCCTCCTCGTCCCCGATCCGCCGCGCGGCCGGCCCCTCCTTGCCCGGGAAGACAGGGTGGTGCACGACCCGGCCCTGCTCGAAGAGCTCGTGCCAGACATGCTTCGGGAACGAGAAGTGCGCGGCGTGGTCGCCGTGGAGGTGGCCGATCTCGCGGCGGCCGACCTTGAACGCGAACTCGCCGCGCCGGCCGGGGCCCGCCTCGACTCCAGGCCAGGAGGTGACCTCCTCGGTGATCTGCTGGCTTGCTGTGCGTGTTGTGCTCATGGTCTGGATGATGCAACTTCAACTGCACTTGAAGTCAAGGGGGCCAGCCGCGCGTGTCGGAAGTGGGTCATTTGGTGGGGCTGCCGGCCCACCCGGATGAGGCACTGCGCGGACAAAATATAACCGAGTGGTAATATATCTCGCCGATGACGGCTTACGTAGCTGTGGCCGAGCCCTCGCGCCGCCAGATCCTCGATCTGCTTCGGGGCGGCCAACGATCCGTCAACGAACTGGTCGAGCGGGTGAGGCTGAGCCAGCCGGGCGTCTCGAAGCACCTGAGAGTGCTCCGTGAGGCTGGGCTGGTCGACGTCCGACCGGACGGGAGGCGGCGACTGTACGCCCTGCGCGCTCAGCCACTCGCAGAACTCGACGCCTGGCTCGAGCCATACCGCGCGCATTGGGAGGGCCGGCTGGACGCCCTCGAACGACACCTGGAGGAGAACCGGGAATGAACGCGAGCCTGGAGACCGTCAACGATCGCCCTGCTCTGCGCTTCGAGCGTCGCCTCGACTTCCCCGTCGAGCGCGTGTGGCGGGCGGTCAGCGAGCCGGCGGAGCTCGCCCAGTGGTTCCCAGGCAGCGTCGACTGGAAGCCCGAGCTCGGCGAAGCGTTCGAGGCGGAGGGCCGGCGCGGGGAGATCACGGAACTCGACCCGCCGCACCTCATCGCCTGGACGTTCGGCGCCGATGACTTCCGCTTCGAGCTCCGCCGCGATGGCGACGGCTGCCTGCTCGTCTTTACACACGGCTTCGACGACAGAGCGCTCGGAGCGCAGCACGCCGGCGGCTGGGAGGCGTATTTCAAGCGGCTCGACGTCCACCTGGGGGGCGGCTACCTCTCGGAGGAGGAGGCACATGACGTCGTGCCCGCGATGCAGCGCCGTTACGCCGAGAGCTTCGGGTTGCGCTGAGCGGGCGAGTACGCTCCGGGGCATGTGTCGAAACATCCGCACGCTGCACAACTTCGAACCGGCCGCGAGCGACGAGGAGATACGCGCCGCGGCGCTCCAGTACGTCCGCAAGGTCAGCGGCTCGACGAAGCCCTCCCAAGCGAACGCGGAGGCGTTCCATCGCGCCGTCGACGAGGTCGCCCTGGTTACCGCCAGGTTGCTCGACTCGCTCGTGACGAACGCGCCGCCGAAGAACCGTGAGGCCGAGGCGGCCAAGCGGCGCGAACGGGGCCTCGAGCGCTTCGCCGCCGCCTGAGCCGCCGCTCCTCCGTCAGCGCCTGGCCGGCGGGTCGAAGAAGGCGAACACCTCCCCACCGGGCGCCAGCCACCGCTGGGCGAGGGCGTGCGCCCGCTGCGGGTCGCGGTGGAAGAGGCCGACCCGGATCGCGAAGACCTTGTCGAAGCGCCGCTCGCCGAGCTCGAGCTCCTCCAGGCTGGCCACGAGAAACTCGGCCTTGCCCGCCTCCACATAGGGGGCGTTGCGGCGACTCGCGGCCTCGATCATCTTCGGTGAGCGGTCGATGGCGATCAGCCTGCCTCCCTCGAGCCGCTCGCAGACGAGCGTCGCCGCAACGCCGTGCCCGCAGCCGATCTCGAGGACCCGGTCGTCCGGCCGGATGCGCAGCTGCTCGACGATCGATCGCAGCCGGTCCGTCTGCATCCGTATAGTTTCTCGGCCATCCCGTCGCGCGCCCGCTCGGAGAAGGCGCGGAATCGAGGAGAGACATGGAGCAGCGCTACCCGCCCACTGGGGCCTACCGGCCCAAGCGGGCTCCCCAGACCGTCGAGGACCGCGACGCGTGCGCGCTGTACGCAGCCGTCGCGAAGGACGCGCGCGCGGCTCACGAGCCGATCGAGGCCGCGCTGCGGGCGCTCGAGAAGATGCTCCACCGCGCCGGCAACGTCGATGGCGAGGGCGACGGCTGCGGCATGCTGCTCGACCTGCCGCGCGAGATCTGGGCCGAGGAGGTCCGCGCCGGCGGCCACGCCTCGCGGCTCGCGCTCGACCCGCAGTTCACGGTCGCCCACGTCTTCGTCCCCCGCAAGGGCGGTGAGCTCGAGGGTGTCAAGGTCCGCGCGCGCGAGATCCTGAGCCGGCGCGGCCTGCGGCTGCTCGCCGAGCGCCAGGACGTGGTGGACTCGAGCGCGCTCGGGCCGAACGCGCGCGAGGAGGAGCCCCACTTCTGGCAGGTCGCGGGGCTGATCGACGATCCGCGGCTCACATTCGAGCTGACGCTTGCCCTCGAGCGTGAGCTCGACGTCCACGTGGCCTCGTGCTCGACCGACACGTGCGTCTACAAGGTGCTCGGCGGCCCGGCCGCGCTCGGGCGCTACTTCCCGGACCTGCGCGATCCGCGGGCCAAGACGGCCGCGGTCTACGGCCACAACCGCTACTCGACCAACACGTGGCCGAGCTTCAGGCGCGTGCAGCCGTTCGGCGTGCTCGGACACAACGGCGAAATCAACACGATCGCCCGCCTGCGCCAGGAGGCCGCCATGATCGGCGTGCCGCTCGCCGACGGGAGCTCCGACTCACAGGACCTGAACCGGACGATCGAGTCGCTCATCCACCGCGAAGGCCTGAGCCTGGTGGAGGCGCTCGAGCTCGTGCTGCCGCCGATCGTGAACGAGATCAAGGGCATGCCCGAGGAGCTGCGCGGGTTCTACATGTACCTGCGCCAGGCCTTCGGGCCGCTGGCCCAGGGCCCGGTCGCCCTCATCTCCCGGCACGGCGACGAGTGTGTCTTCTCGACCGACGCGCTCGGTCTGCGTCCGCTGTGGCACATCGACTCGGGGGAGGCGCACGTATTCACGAGCGAGCCCGGAGTCGTGCCGGTGGCCGACACCGTCGGCGAGCCCAAGCCGCTCGCCCCGGGCGAGAAGGTCCTCGTGCGCATCCTGCGCGGGAGCGGCGAGGCGAGGCTAGTCGACCACACCGCGCTCCAGCGGCTCTGCTCTGAGCGCTGGCGCGAGCGCACCGGCGGCAGCCTGGCGGACGCCGGCTTCGCGGAGGCCATCCCCGTCGGGGGCCCGCTCGAGGGTCCCGAGATCCCCGGCTACTCGAGCGCCGGGCCGGCGGAGCCGGTCAAGGTCGAGGACCGGGTGCTCGGGGGCTTCGGCTGGCAGCGCGACGACATGAAGCTGGTCCAGCAGATGGCGGCCACGGGCGCGGAGCCGATCGGCTCGCTCGGCTACGACGGGCCACTCGCCTGCCTCTCTCCCGAGCGCCAGAACCTGGCCGACTACTTCAAGGAGTCCGTCGCCGTGGTGACGAACCCGGCGATCGACCGGGAGCGCGAGGTGGAGCACTTCTCGTGCCGGGCCGTCTTCGGCCCGCGCCCGGGCATCGACGAGGTGCCGCCGGCCGTGCAAACGGTCGAGACTGCCTTCCCGATCATCTTGGGCGGTCACGACGGCCTGGCGCCCCTGTCGGACAGGCGCTACCGGCAGGTGGCCCGCGAGCACAAGACCTTCCTGCTCGAGGACCTGTGGGAGGAGTTCCGCGGCCGCGCGCGGGTGCTCGACTGCGCCTGCCTCGACGTGGAGTCGACCGGCGGCGCGATGGAGCGGCTGAAGCACGAGGCCACACAGGCCGTGCGCGACGGCGCCGGGCTGCTCGTGCTCGATGACCGTACCGCCTACGACGGCGGCCGGCGCTACCTGGACCCGCACCTGACCCTCGCGGCCGTGGATCTGGCGCTGCGCGAGCACTGGACCGGCCCGGACGAGCCGAACCTGCGTCGCCGCTGCGGGCTCGTGCTGCGCTCCGCCGCCCTGCGCAACGTCCACGACGTGGTGCTGGCCCTCGGCCTCGGCGCGGACGGTGTCTGCCCCTACACCATGGTCGAGGTGGCGCTGATGGACGACTACGCCAGCGACATCGCCAACCTGGCCGCCGCCCTGCGGAAGGGCATCGAGAAGGTCATCTCCACCATCGGCATCCACGAGGTCCGCGGCTACGCGCGGCTGTTCTCATCCATCGGCCTGAAGCCCGAGATCACGAAGCTCTTCGATACACCGGCCTACTTCGGGTCGCGGCGCGGGGGAACCGGCTTCGCCGAGCTCGACGCCGACGGCGACGACCGCCAGCGGATCCTGGCGGGCGAGCAGGAGACGCGGCCCGTCAAGACCTTCCGCTTCTACCCGAAGGTCTACAAGGCGGGGATCGCCGCCGCCAACGGCACGGGCGGCTACGACGAGTACTCGCAGAAGGTGCGCCAGCTCGAGCTCGAGCACCCGATCTCGCTGCGGCACGTCCTCGACTTCCGCTCGGACCGCGAGCCGCTCGCCCCGGAGCGCGCCGACCCGAGCGTGGGGCTCCACGCGTACCCGATCGTGATCTCCTCGATGAGCTTCGGTTCTCAGGGCGAGACGGCCTACCGCGCCTACGCCGAGGCCGCCAAGCGGGCCAACATCATCGCCATGAACGGCGAGGGCGGCGAGATCCAGGACCTATACGGCAAGTACCCGCTCTGGCGCGGCCAGCAGGTGGCCTCGGGGCGCTTCGGCGTCACGAGCGAGATGCTCAACTCCTCGTACCTGGTCGAGATCAAGATCGGCCAGGGCGCGAAGCCCGGCGAGGGCGGTCACCTGCCGGCGAGGAAGGTCACCGACAAGGTGGCCCAGGCGCGCAACGCGACAACCGGTACCGACCTCATCTCGCCCTCGAACAACCATGACCTGTACTCGATCGAGGACCTCGCCGAGCTGATCGACGAGCTGAAGACCGCGAACCCCGACGTTCGCGTGTCGGTGAAGGTGCCGGTGGTGCCGAACATCGGCACGATCGGAGTGGGCATCGCCAAGGCGGGTGCCGACATGATCACGCTCTCCGGCTTCGAGGGCGGCACGGGCGCGGCGCGCTCGCATGCGCTGCGGCACGTGGGCCTGCCGGCCGACATCGGCACGCGAGCGGTGCACCTCGCCCTCATGGAGGCGGGCATCCGGAACCGGGTCGAGATCTGGGCCGACGGCGGCTTCCGCCACGCCCACGACATCGTGAAACTGCACTGCCTGGGCGCCAACCGGGTCGGCTTCGGCACCCTGGCGATGGTCTCGATCGGCTGCACGATCTGCCGCGGCTGCCAGCTCGACACCTGCCACGTGGGCATCGCGACCCAGATCGAGACGAAGGAGGAGGCGGACCTCAAGGGCCTCAAGAAGTTCACCCCCCAGGACTTCGAGGCGGCGGCCGAGAGCTGCGCGCGCTTCTTCGGGGCGATGGGCGAGGAGGTGCGGGAGCTGACCGCCGAGCTCGGCTTCGAGCGCTCGCAGGACCTCGTGGGCCGCAGCGACCTGCTGGTCCAGGCGCGCGAGCTCGAATCGGTCGACGTCCACGAGCTGATCAAGCCGATCGACGAGATGCTCGACCTCGAGCCGCTCGACCTGCCCGCCCCGGCGGACGAGCGTGAGGCGGCGGGACTGATCGTGGCCCGGCCGATCCGGATGAGGGCGAAGGCCGCCTCGGCGCGGCTCGCCGCCCTGGCCGGCGACATCGCCCCGGGGTCGGTGATCGAGCACGAATGGGAAGAGGCGGCCGACGCCGACGACAGGGTGCTCGGCACCGAGCTGGCCGGGGAGATCGCGCGCGCCCGCATCTTCCGGGGCGGGCCTCCCGCCGGCGAAGACACACTGGCCCGCCTTCGCTTCGACGGCGGCTCCGTGGGGGGTCAGGGGCTCGGCGCCTTCAACGTCTACGGCGTGGACATCACGGTCCAGGGTGGCGCCCAGGACGGCGTCGCCAAGACCATGCTCGGCGGCAAGGTGGCGGTGATGAAGGGCAAGAACCGCCTCGGCCGGCGGGTGAACGGATCGGTGGGCAAGTCCTTCGCCTATGGCGCCCAGCGTGGGCGCCTCTTCGTGCAGGGCGATGCCGACTCGCGCTTCTGCATCCGCCTGTCGGGCGCCGACGTGGTGATCGGGGGCGAGCCCCGCCAGCCGCTCGACGACTCCCTGGGCTGCCTGGCGGACCGGGCGAACATCAAGGGCTTTGCCTTCGAGTACATGACCGCGGGTCGCGCGATCGTGCTCGGTGACCCCGGCCCGTGGTTCTGCGCGGGCCAGACGGGCGGTCGCGTCTACCTGCGTGTGAACGACGAGTGGAACCTGGGCCGCGAGGCGCTCCTCCTGCGCAAGGGCAAGGGGGCCAAGATCACGATCGAGGAGCTGGACGCGGAGGGCGTGCTCGACGTCCAAGACCTGCTTGGCCACTACGCGGACGAGCTGATTGCCACCGACCAGGACGACGAGGCCGATCGCGTCCTTCGCTTGGCAACCGACCCCAAGCGGCACTTCCTGATGTCGGTACCCGAGGGGGAGCAGACCGACCCGTCGATCTCCACGGAGTAGGGATCAGCGCAGGGTCCGGTCCCCCACGCGGACCGCGAGCACGGCGGGCGTACCCTCGACGACGCGGACGGGGAGGTCAGCCCCGCCCAGCCAGGTCGAGAGCCGTTCCCGGTCGCCTGCCAGCTCGATCCACTCGATGCCGTCGTCGCCTCCCGACCCCGGGTCGGGCACGCCCGGGTCGCGGGCGATGAAGAACGGCAGGAACGGCGCCGCCATCGCCTCGCTCAGGCCGGTCAGGCGTGCCGTCAGGCCCTGTCGCGCGATCTCGTTCACCTCGGTGCCGAGCCGCTCCGCGATGGGCGTCACGTCGTCGACCGCCACGGCCCACGCAATGAGGCCGTCGCCGGCCTGGGCTATGCGCGTGGACACCGCGCGGCCGAGCTCCGAGTTCGCCGCCTCCGCAGCGTCGGCGACCGCGAGGATCTCGAGGTAGGCGTTGCCGAGGGGCACGATACGGTTGTGCGTCCCGAGGCCCACATGCCTGCCGCCGCCGCCGGCCCGGAGCCCGTGCTCGGCCTCCAGCCTTGCCGCCGCCTCGTCCAAATCGGCCGTGGCGATGATCACGTGGTCGATCCGCATGACGGGAATGGTGCCGCAGCACGGACGGGCCCGACCGCCTTCGGTCGGGCCCTGGCCGTCCGCGCTTCGAGGCTCAGCCGCCCGGGGGAGGTCCACCGCACCGTCCGCCGAAGCCCTGCTCGACGTTAGTTACGTCGAACTGCTTGTTCACCTTGATGGTGGCGGTGCTGCCGTCGGGCCTGCTGACGTGCGCCTCGTAGGGTGAGCCCTCGGCATCGGTCTCGACACGGATGATGCTTCCGCCCTGGACCTTGGCCAGGGCGGCCCGCTCGACCTTGGCCGCCGTGTCGCCCGTCAGGCGCGTCTCGTCCGAGCGCTGCGGCGGCACCTGGGTGGCGGTGTCATGCCGCGAGTCGGCGGACTTGTCGGATGCCGCCTGGGCGATCGCTGACGCACCTACCGCGACCGCCCCCAGCGCGAGCACGGCGAGCGCCGTCCTCTGAATTCGCCGGAGCATGTGGCTCCTCCTTGGATCGGGGTCCTTGCGCCGCCCAAGGTCGAGCTTGCGCGTCAGCCCCGCCTAAGGGGAGGCGAAGAGGTGCGTAAGAGCGGTCGGCGGTTGAGCTACCGGCGCAACAGTCGTGCGATCAGGCTGCCGATCGCGAGGTAGACGAACGCGGCGATCCCGTAGTTGACCGCGATCTCGGTCTTGGGGTTGTGGATGCTGAAGAGGCTCTTGAAGGGGCCTGCCAGCCAGCGCGCTGCGTCGAGGACGGCATTCACGATGTCGTTCGAGCGGTTCGCCTCGAAGACGACGAGCAGGATGCCGGCCACCAGGATGCCCGCGACCACGAGCGCGATCGTGTTCACGATCCGCGCCAGCGTCCAGGCTCCCCGTCGCGCCGCGAGCCCTGCCGTGCTCGGCCGGCCTCTCCTCCTAGCTGCAAAACTCATGCACGGCCTCTACCCGCGTGGGCCGTGCGCAATCTCTATGGCGCTGCGCTGCCGACCCTCTCGCGGCTACGGCTCCCACGCCCGCTCAGGCTGAGGAAGTAGAGGTGGAAGCGGCCGATCGCGATCTCGTCGCCGTCGTCGAGCTCGTGGAGCTCGACCCGCTCACCACCAACGAACACGCCGTTCAGGCTGCGGTCGTCGAGCACGCGCGCCCCGCTGTCGTCGCGATAGACAAGGGCGTGGCGGCGCGAGACCGTGGGATCGTCGAAGCGGACGTGTGCGGAGAGGCTGCGACCGATGCGCGTCCAGCCGTCCTGGAGGGGGACCACCTGGACGCGATCGTCCGTCTCGAAGGCGAGGTAGTCGCCGTCCGCAACCAGCGCATCACGGGCGTCCTCGAGCCAGTGGGGCGGACCGTCCACGGTCTGCGAGGGCTCAGGGGCGTCGGCGCCGCCGAATAGGGAGGCGCGGCGGAACTTCCTGCCGCCGCAGGTCGGACACGAAGGAACCTCGTCACGCTCGTGAAGGGCGATCGCGAAGCCGCACGAGTCACAGCGGAAGGAGCCGGCACCTGCCAGCGTTCCCGCGCTGAAGGCTTCCATGGGGTATCTCTCCTCGGAACCGGGGGTTGTGCGGATGGTAGCGACACGAGCCAAACGGGTGTGTGACAAACCCGCAAATTGCGGGCTCTTTCACAAGTGTGGCCCACTCGACGTACCGGAATTGGCCATTTCGGAGTCCTCGTTGCGGGGCGTTTCTTTTCACTCTTTCGCCCCCGTGTGCAGGGTCGAGCCGGTGCTCGGCGAAGGAGGTCTCGTGCCCGACCTCGCCTCGATGATTCTCCGCAAGAGCCTCTCCTCGATGGCCAGTCGCGGCTCGACTTGCGGCGCCTGCCGGCGCACTCCGCTGCCGGGCGAGCGCCTCCACGAGCTCGACTCCGGACGGGTCGTCTGCGACCTCTGTCTGTCCGAGATCCCCGAGGAGAAGCGTCGCCCCGTGCGCAGTGAGCGCGTGCACGCGAGCGAGCGTCGCCTCGCCGTGGTGCCGAAGGCAGCCTGAGCCGGGTCGCCGGCCGGGCGCGCCATAGAATCGGCGCGCCCATGAGAGAGGTCACCGTCCACACCTCCATCTCGGCCCCGCGTGAGGCGGTGTTCGACTTCGTGGCCGACCTCGCGGGCCGGCCGG
>JBKPFJ010000105.1:0-7074 GCA_046728795.1 Actinomycetota bacterium
GCCACGAGGGCCAGGGCGTTCGAGAGCGCCGCGAAGCCGGTGCCGAGCAGGACCGCCACGGCCACGAGCGCCACGACCCCAAGCACGCCGCCGTCGAACGACACGCCGATCGCGAGCGCCATGCCGATGATCACGACCGACTGGACCAGCGCCTGGACGGCGTTCTGACCGAGCCGGCCCACGATCAGGGGCCAGCGGCGCGTGGGGGTCACGAGCAGCCGGTCGGTCACCCCGCGCTCGAGGTCCTCGATCGTGCTCATCCCGTTCCAGCCGCTCGAGAAGAACGCCGTCATCACGAGCACGCCGGGCACGAGGTACTGCTTGTAGTCGCCGCCCTCGAAGCCGGGGATGTCGACTACCCGCTGGAACAGCTCGCCGAACAGGAGCAGCCAGATCACCGGCTGCACCAGCACGATGGCGATGAACCAGGGCTGGCGCCACAGGCGCAGCAGGTCGCGGACCGTCAGGGCCCAGCTGTCGGATATGGCCGTCACTTGTCGTCCTCCTTCTTCTCGGTCTTGTCCGCCTGCGCGAAGGAGCGCCCGGCGTAGCGGAGGTACACGTCGTCCAGCGAGGGCCGCGCCACGGTCACCGTGGCGACGGGGACCGAGTGCGCGTCGAGGGCCGCCAGCACCGCGGGAACCGCCCGGGCGCCGTCGTCCACGCGCGCGTGAAGCGCCCTGCCCTCCACGACCACCTCGCCCAGGCCGGGCACACCCTCGAGCGCGCCGTGGACCCGGCCATTCACGGCCGCGCCGCCCTCGAGCTCGACGTGCACGGCCTCACCCTGGAGGCTGGCCTTGAGCTGCGTGGGGGAGCCCTCCGCAACCACGCGGCCGCGATCGACGATCGCGACCTTCGAGGCGAGCTGGTCGGCCTCCTCCATGTAGTGCGTGGTGAGCAGGATCGTGAGGCCCTCGTCCGCCTTGAGGCGCTCGATCTCCTGCCACATGGCGACACGCACCTCGGGGTCGAGCCCCGTGGTGGGCTCGTCGAGGAACAGCACCTGGGGCCGGTGCACCAGGCCGATCGCGATGTCGAGCCGGCGCTGCATCCCGCCCGAGTAGGTGCGCGCGACGCGGCGGCCCGCCTCGGCCAGGCCGAACTGCTCGAGCAGCTCGTCCACCCTGCGGTCGAGCTCGCGTCCGCGCATGCCCTGGAGCTGGCCCTGGAGCTTCACGTTCTCGCGGCCCGTGAGGTCGCGGTCCACGCCGGAGCGCTGGGCCACGACACCGATCGAGCGACGCACCTTGCCCGGGTCGCGGAGCACGTCGTGGCCGGCCACGCTGGCCTGCCCGGAATCGGGCCGGGCCAGGGTGGTGAGAATCTTCACGGTCGTCGACTTGCCGGCGCCGTTTGGACCGAGCAGGCCGAAGATTGTGCCGGGCTCCACTCGGAAGCCGAGCCCGTCGAGAGCCTTGACCTGGCCGTAGCTCTTTCTCAGTTGGCTTGCTTCGATCATCCGCGCCTCCTAGACTGTCTCTAGCTAGAAAAGTATCTAATCAAATTAGATATCAGAATGTCAAGGGAATCCAAGAAGGACTTGCTCTGGGAGGTGATCCGCTTGGCCCGCGAGCAGCAGGCCGCGAACGACGCCTTCGACGAGGTCGCCTACGAGAAGCTCGGGATCAACCGCACCGACGGGCGCTGCCTCGACATCATCGAGAACCAGGGGCCGCTGACGGCCGGCCGGCTGGCCGAGCTGAGCGGGCTCACCACCGCGGCGGTCACCGCGGTCCTCGACCGGCTCGAACGCGCCGGCTACGCCAGTAGGGTGCGCAGCGAGACCGACCGCCGCCAGGTGATGGTGGAGCTCACGCCACTGATGGCCGAGCGTGGGGGCAAGGTCTGGGGCCCCCTGGGCAAGGAGGCGGAGGAGGAGTTCTCAGACCTGACGGTCGAGGAATTGAAGCAGCTGATGGAGTTCTTCCGCCGCGGGCGCGACCTGAACATGCGCCACATCGAGCGCGTGCGCGGGCTCAGCTTCGAGTAGCGAGCCAGCGGACCCAGCGCCCGTGCGGATCGCAAGTGGCGAGCGCCTCGACCCCGGAGCGCGATGACGAGATGCGCGGCGCCAGCAGCGCTCGGAGCTGTCGCATGGCCCGAGACCGGGACCACTTCCGGCGCCTCGACAGAGACCCACTCGCCGTTCAGCGACTGCATCTGTTGGCGGAGCGCTCGCGGCCGTCGGGATCCACGTAGTGGAGGACCGCCGTGTGAAACCACGAGCGTCGCCTCGGGTGGAGCTTCGCGGGACAGCGCGACGGTGTCCTCGAGCAGGTCGCCGACCCACGATGCGCGGGGATGGCGTCGCGCCACGGCGATCGCCTCGCGTAGCCGCTCGAGCCGATAGTTCTCCTCCGGCCAGACGAGCGCCTCGAGCCAGCGCACGTCCTGGGCATCTCTGAGGTCGATCGGGTCGAGGTCGATGCCCGCCCGCCAAGCGACCTCGGGCAGCCTCGGCGGCAGTGGCACGCGTCCGCGGGGTTCGCACGCAAGCACAGGCCCTCCGCGGCCGACCTCATGGCTGCCGTAGGCATAGGCGTAGCGGTCCGGCAGCAGGCAGAGTCCGGCCGATGCGCCGACCTCGAGCAGGGCCAGCGGCTGCGGCAACGCGACGAGCAGGGGGAGGAGCGGGGCACAGCGACCCGCCTCGTTGGTCTGCGTTCGGCGCTGGGCCAGGAGTGCGGTCATCTGCGCTCGACCGTCGACCACGGCGGCTCGAGAGCCCTCGTAGCTCTGCTGTGTGCCGAAGAGGTAGCGAACGGCTGCCAGGAGCAGGTTCGGCTGGCGCTTCACGCCCGGCTGGGACGCCAGGAACGCCAGCAGCTCTCGATCCTCGCCACCCGGGTAGCGAGCTCCTCGTAGAGGGGCGACTTCCCGTGCGCCTGGACGCGGGCGAAGCGCCGACAGTCCTCGGCGATGGCTCCCAGGTCCTTCGGAAGATCTTCGCTACCCGAGTCGGGTGTCGCGGGGGTCACGTGGGCGGGGAGAGCCGCCGCTTGAACCGCGCGGACGAGCCGCAGACGTCCTCATATCCGAGTGCCGCGTAGAAGGCAGCCGCGTCCTCGCGGGTGCGTCTGCTCGTGACCTCCATGTCAACACAGCCGAGCCCGAGTGCGATCGACTCCGCGGCCTCGACCAGGCGGCGGCCCACTCCTCGCTCGCGCCGATCACCGCGGACCGCGAGGGCCACGATGCGGCCGAAGCGGCCGGGGCGTGCGAAGTGGCGGCAGACGTGCAGCGCGAGCACCCCCACGACCTCGTCGCCGGTCTCGGCAACCAGCACCCGGCCGCCTGGGTCCCCGCTCCACTCGGCCAGCTTGCCCGCCGCCTCCCCCGGGCCCTGTTCGTAGCCCAGCTCCGTGAGCAGCCCCGCAACAGCGGGGGCATCCTCCGCGCGGCCCGCGCGAACCCTCAGCGCCGCCGCACCCGCACGTACTCGGACATGCTCGCCGGGTGGAGCGAGCAGTAGATGCGGTACTCGCCCGGCACCGTGAAGCGTCGCCGGTAGGAATGGCCCCGGCGCGAGTAGGGCGCCGCGAAGCCGCGCGGGCCGGAGGCGAGCGTGGCGTCGTGCTGGATGCGCGCGCGGAAGAGCCAACGCACCGACGCGCCGCGCGGGATCGAGATGCTGGCCGGGCCGAACGAGTAGCTCTTCACGCGCACGGTCGCGTCGCCCGGCAGCGAGCGGACCGGTCCGCGCGGCCGCGAGATCTCGCGCGCCCGGCCCCTGCCCACGTAGCGCGCCAGGGTGAGCCGGAGCGAGGGTGGCGAGAGGCGGCCGCCCGCGAAGTCCGGACCGAGCACGCGGGCGTGGGACGGTGGCGGGGCGCAGCCGGCGGGAACGCTCCCCTGCGCGAGGTACACGTGCGAGATGCCCATCACGCGCATGTGGGGGCGGCGCCCGTCGTAGAGGGCCGTGACATTCAGGCGCTCGCCGCGCCTCACTGCCCAGCCGGTCGGCGACTGCCACCAGCTCATGTTCTTCGGGTCGGGCTCGTGGAGCAGCGGCTTCACGCGATAGAGCGGGTCGCGCGCGGGCGCATAGGTGGGTCGCGAGTAGGCGAGCGTGCGGTTGCCGCAGCGTGGCTGGCTCAGCACGAGGCCCTTCGAGCCGCCGTGCAGGTGCCCGCCGACGGCGACGATGCGCCCGCTCACCGGCACAGTGAAGGGCTTCGAGCGGCGGTGGGTGGAGCGCCCGGCGCCGGGCACGGTGTACTGCGGGTCTGAGACGCAGGGCACGACGCTCACCCAGTACGGCTTGACCGGCGTCAGTCGCCTCGGATCCACGGTCACGCGGTACTCGATGAACAGCTTGCGCGGCGTAGAGCGGTGGTTCATCACCATCCAGATCATCTTCCAGCGGTCGTCCGGCGCCGTCGGGTAGCCGTAGCCGCGCGGCAGCGTGAGCGGCCGCAGCTCCTCGCTCGTGCCGTAGAAGCGCTCGTTGACCGGGCGGTGCGGGCAGGCTCCGTCGCGACGCCTGCCGTCCGGGCCGCCGTTCGTGAAGACGTTGTGGTGAAGCATGGTGATGTACTGCGGGATGGGCTTCCCGCTTAGGTCCACGACGCGCACGTCCATGCCCACGATCGAGCCCAGCACCGGGGGCGGCTCGACCCGGTCCGTGTGGCGCAGCGTGGCGTAGGGCCCCACCCCGTAGGGGCCGACGCGGAACACGTACGTCTTCAGCGACGGGTCGGTGTGGTGCTCGGGCGGGGGAGAGGTGACCTCGGATCGCGGTAGGGGGGCGCTCGCGGCGGGGCCACCAGGGTGGGCGGCGAGCGCGGCCAGGGACAGGAGCAGGACGAGGAGGGCGAGCCGCATCCAGCGCCAGTGTCACACAGGTGGACGACGCGAGCCCGGGCGCTCTGGCATCTGGATCCTGGCCATCGCCTTGATCAAGAACCAGAACAGCGTGCCCGAGGGAATGACGATCGCGAGCACCAGCAGCACCGCCGCGAGGTTGCTCGCCGTGACGAGCGCGACCGACGCGAACACGATCGCGATCAGGAGGATTGTCTGCATCCCGAGCACGGCCCAGTAGCGGGCGCGCCACATGCCGGCGGCCACCAGGGCCAGCACGGTCGCGCCGAACGCGGCGCCGAGCGCCTTGCTCGGCTCGTCGGGATCGAACGCGATCAGGAGCGTTACGAGGTTGGCCACGGAGAGGCACGCGGCGGCGATGGCCGCGACGGTGACAGCCGCGGGGCGCTCGCCTTCCGCGAGCGGCTCGAGCGCGGCGCGGGCGGCCTCGTCGCGCTCGCGCGAGCGGGCGTAGCCGCGGCGCATGTCGGGTGCCGCTTGGCGGGTCCGCTGGCGCTGCTTGCGCCGCTTTCGGCTACTCCGCTGCGCCACCTGGCCCCTCGAGGGCCGAGCGCAGCGCCGCCGCCGCGGCGCGCGGGTCGGCGGAATCCCGGATCGCCCGCACCACCACGACGCGCCGTGCGCCCGCCTCGACCACGTCGCGGACGTTATCGAGGTCGATGCCGCCGATCGCAAACCACGGCGCCCCGCCCGCGCGGGAGGCGGCGTAGCGCACGTAACCGAGCCCCGCGGCCGGGCGCCCCGGCTTTGTGGGCGTTTCGTACACCGGGCCGACGCTCAGCTCGTCGGCCTCCGAGCTGAGCGCGGCGTCGAGCTGCTCCCGGTCGTGCGTCGACAGGCCGATCAGGACGTCGGGCCCCAGCTCGGCGCGCGCCTCCGCGACGGGCATGTCCTCCTGGCCCAGGTGGACTCCGTCGGCGCCGGCGATTCGCACGAGGTCGGGGCGGTCGTTCAGCCAGAACAGCGCGCCGTGCTCGTCGCATGCCCGGCGGAAGCGGGCGGCGGCGCGCAGGAGTTCCTCGTCGCCCGCCGTCTTCTCGCGCAGCTGGAGCATGTCGACGCCGCCCCCGAGGGCGGCGTCAAGCAGCTCGTCGGGCACGGCCTCCACCACCAGGTAGAGGCGCGCCGCCCGTAGGCGCTTCCGGCGGCGCTCCCCTAGAAGAGGATCGGAGCCGACGACCGCTTCACCTTCCCGCGGTTGCTCCGGTAGAACCGCCGCAGCGCGTTGTAGACCGGGAGCTTCTTCCCGCTCGCCCTGACGAGGCCCGTGTTGAAGAACGCGTAGGGGCGATGCCTCGGAACCACCACGAGGAGGTACTGCAACATCGACTTGACTCGGCGGTTTCGCAGCGCGAGCTTGAACCCGCCAGCCAGGTACTTCGCCGCGAGGCGTGGCTTCAGAGCGCGACGGCCGTTGGCGAAGTAGCCGTACTCGGTGAGGTAGACCGGCATCTTGCCGCGGCCGTTGTGGCGGAGTCCGTTCGCGCGTCCGAGGCGGTCGAGCTGTCTCGTGAGCCGGGAGAGCGTCCCGATCGTCACGTTGTCCTTACCGGGGTAGCGGAAGGTCGGCGCGTGCGTGAAGTCGTAGGGATGATGGGCGTAGCCGTCGGCTCGCAGGCGGCAGCCGCGGCAGGCCACCTTGCGCAGGAACGCGAGTGGCGCGATCGAAAGCCCGGGCCTCCGGTACGGAGCAGTCTCGCCAATCAGCACCTTCGCACCAGGATCGACCGCCTTGATCGCCGAGTAGCTCCGCCGGTAGAGGGCGCGGTACTGGCGGGGGGCGGTCTTCATGGGCGACAGCCAGCTGTGCCAGTTGGGCTCGTTCCAGATGCTGTAGCGGTCCACGCGACCCTTGAAATGCTGCACCGCGGCGGTGGCGAAGCCCGCGAAGAGGCGCGCGTTCGGCTTGTAGTTGCCCAGCTTCTTGTTCCTGGTTGCCCAGACCGGGGCGGGTCCGGTCAGGGCGAGCTGTACCCGGATGCCGTACTTCGCGGCGTGTGCGATGGTGTCGTCCACGATGCCGAACTGGTAGTTGGGAGGCTTTGGCACGTTGCGCTTCTTCCGCTGGCCCGTCGGGACCGTGTAGGCCCAGATCAGGTTGACGCGCAGGCGCGTGACGCCGAGGGCGCGGGCGAGCCGGTAAGCGCGGTCCCGGTTGCGGAAGTAGGGCTTGCCCCCGCCTCCGACGAAGACGGCGTCGTCCTGGATGCCGATCTCCATGCCGCGGGCGGCCTTGGCTTGGTCGGC
>JBKPFJ010000142.1:0-9359 GCA_046728795.1 Actinomycetota bacterium
CGGAGCACGACTCATAATCGCGAGGTCGGTGTAGGAACTCGACTACCTCATCGCCCCTCGCCCGTCATGTCGGCAGGCATCGTAGTTTCGGAGTCCTTTCCGTTGGACAGCAGGACTTATAAGCCGCGCTGCTGCTCGTCCACAGCAGGCGACGTGGGCGAGCCCTTCTACGCCACGTCGGCGACGTCGTCGCCGAGGATGACCGCGGCCACCTCGTCGGCGATCGCCTCGATCGAGTGCTTGTTAGTGGCGAGCGCGACCTTGTCAGCGAGGGACGGGCTCTCGTCCTCGATTTCGTCCTTGGTGATCTCGTGCCAGACGGGCAAGATCACCTGCTTGCCGCTTCGCTCGCGGGTGACGAGGCCGTCGAGTTCGTACTGCGGCCATGACTTGGCGAAGAAGGACTTCGAGACGACGACGATGCCAAAGCGGCTACGGGCGATGCCGTGGTCGATCTTGCGGCGCAGGCTGTCGCCGATCCGAAGCTCGAACTCGTCGAACCACACGCTGACGCCGCGGTCGAAGAGCTCGCCGGCCAGCGGGCGGACGACGGCGTCCTTGTCCTCGCCGGCGTGCGAGATAAAGACGTCGTAGGCCTTCGCGCGGTCGACGCCCGACTCGGGCGCCTCCTCGGCGAGGTTCTCGGCGATCGTCGCCAGCTGCGAGGTGTGCTGGCCACGGATCGGGGGCAGGGCGCCGGGGAGGACCTGGACGCCCGACCGCACCTTCCCCGGGTACCCGCCGAAGTCGATCACCACATGCCACTGGCCGCTCTGCGGGATCTGCCAACGGATCGGCGACTGCAGCGCCTGTCCCTGGATCGCGCGGAAGCTGCGCCCGGCCTTGTAGGCGGCCAACTGCGAGCTGTTCAGCAGCCGGACGTTGGCGCGCGCGTCGAGGTGGATCTCGACGATCTGGCCGCGCTTGCAGTGGCCGAGCTTGTGGTGGGCGAAATCCATGGCTACATCTCGCCGTTGAGGAAAGCGAGCCGCGCGGACGGAACCGCCCACGACGGAGTCCCCAGATTGCGGTCCTTTCGAGGTCCGCGATAGCCGGTGCAAAACGGATCGCCGCATGCGCCGCCAGGGCCGCCGGCGCCCGGTCGCTCCGCACACGGTCGCTTTCGCGGCAAGGTGGGGCCTCTCGCCGGGACGCCACTCGCCCCCGCATCGGACGACACGCAGGCGTCTGCAGGCTGCCTATTCGCCGGCGCCGCCTGCTCGTGTCGAGCCGGAGCAGCGGTACCGTCGCCCACCGCGAACCCGGAGCGTGCGGCGGGATGCGCTCCCACCGTTCATGAGCGCGGTCGTCGGCCGGATCCACATAATCCCCAGTCCGGTTTCAGTCCGGAAACCCCCGCGATTTCGCGGTAAGTGCTGGGAAGCATCGCCAACCGCCTATAGCTCGGAAACCGCTCTTTTCCAGGACTTTCCTGGGACGTTCGGGATCTCACGTTCTGCTTGCCATGCAGAAGGTCTTGGGTTCGAATCCCATCAGCCGCCTGAAGAAAGTCCCGCTAATGCGGGGTTTCTCGTGTAGGCGGTATGGACTGGCGCAATCTGGAGGCGGAGTGCCATCCCTGCCCCAACCGCATCGCACGCAGCTACCGGTTCTAGCGGATCGCAAAGGAGCCGCAGGTGGCGCAGTGCCGTACCCATCAAGCTGACTGAGAGACAAGGCCGCACCACGCTCGTGGGGCCAGCGCAAACCAGCCCTTTCGTCATCCCTAAAGAAACCTCGCCAGTCGCGCGTTACATGAGAGGGTTTCTGAGAGGGGCG
Organism: Actinomycetota bacterium; assembly: GCA_046728795.1. GTDB lineage: Bacteria > Actinomycetota > Thermoleophilia > Solirubrobacterales > Thermoleophilaceae > JBKPFJ01. The sequence goes on from JBKPFJ010000142.1 coordinate 1,780, forward strand.
AAGCCGTGCCTAACTCCGACATCAGCGGCGATCCCATCGAGCCGGACGCTCCGGCGACGCTCGTCGCCCGATTCGAGGACGGCACTCGTCGTCGGCTGACGGTCACAAAAGCAGAAGCCGCGACTTACCGTAAGCGCGGAACCGACGAGACGACGCGATGGCATCGCTTGTGGGCATTCGTGCGCCCGCGCGGCTGGAAGCTTGTCCTCTGAGCGGGCGCGCTGTTTGTCGCGAGCCTCGTGATCCCGGCCGCGACAAAGCAATGGTCCGATCGCCAAGAGGCGCTTGCGCTCAAGGCCGCTCTTGTCACGGACATCGCGCAAGATTCCAGCGACGCGTACGCCCAAGCCCTCGGAATTCCGGTGCGGGCTCAAGAACTGGGGAAGAAGCCCGGGCTCGCTCTGCGCCGCAAACTGAGGACGGAATGGCTGCAGACCGCCGCGGTAGTAGACACACGCCTTAAGACCTACTTCGACTCGGAGTTGGCGGACGAATGGCTCAATTACCAAGACGCTATGTGGGAATGGATAGCCCTCGGCTGTTGCGGCGGCCTGGATGTCGACAAGCTCCAAACGGTCCGTATCTACCTATACACCCATCCTCCATCCGAGAGGTGGCGGGAGCTCGTCGAGGACTCTGATACGTGGAACGCCCTCAGGTGCGGGCCGCGCGGCGAACACCCAGATTGCCCCACCGGACGGCTATCTGAACCGGACTACCAGGCCTTCGAGAGCTCCTACATCGCGACTGGCCAAGGGCTGAACGATCGCTGGGAGCTGCTCCTGCAGCGTATCCGCGATGGTGACGTGAAGGGCTTTAGCGACGGCTCGTCAGACCTCTGGCGCGACCTTAATCCGCTCAGCGACTGATTCGCCCAGGCCAACGCGCCGCTCGCAAGCACCGAGACATCCGGGGCTCACTTAATAGTGAGGTCACGACGTTGATGGCGACCGGGAAACACCCCCGCACCGTCTAGCCGGGCGGGTAAGTCGCATCTCCGGGCCAGGCTCTACGCACCCAGTGACCCGCGGCGGAGGACTCCTCTTGCTCCAGGTGTTCTGACGCGACGCCGGGCAGCTCTTTCCAGCAGCAATTGGACCCCAAACGGACCCCGCAGGAGACCTGCGCAATGTGGCCGAAATGTGCGAAACCGCCGCGTTTGCGGCGGTTTCGGGAGGTCGGGGCGACTGGATTTGAACCAGCGACCTTTCGGCCCCCAGCCCGAATGAGCACGCTGCTGTACGAAGAACCCCGTCGACGGAATGCTCGCGGCCAACCCCAGCCCGAAGACGCTGGTCTCCGGCGCCGCGGTCGGCGTCTATGGGGTCGAGCAGGGCAATGCGATCCTCGAGGAGGACAAGCGCCCCGGCACCGACTTTCTTGCCCAGGTGGTGGTGGACTGGGAAGCCACCGCAAACGAAGCGACCAAGGGCGGCGTCCGCGTTGCAACGGTCCGCACCGGCCTCATCCTCGAGCCCGAGTCAGGACTGCTGAAGCAGCTGCTTCCGGTCTTCAAGCTCGGGGGCGGAGGCCCCCTCGCCGGCGGCGATCACTACATGCCCTGGATCCACATCGATGACGAGGTCGGCCTGATCCTCTGGGCTCTCGACACGGTTGACATCTCGGGCCCAGTAAACGCCGCCGCGCCCAACCCGGTGACTAACCGGACGTTCTCGAAATTGCTCGGCAAGGTGCTGAAGCGGCCGGCGTTCTTCCCCGCGCCCAAGTTCGCCGTCACCGCCATGCGTGGCTCAGAGGTCGCCGACTTCGTCACGGCAAGCCTCCGCGTGATGCCTCGCCGGGCACTCGACAAGGGCTACACCTTCCGCTTCCCCGAGCTCGAGCCGGCGCTTAGGGACCTGCTCGGCAAGTGATCGACCGGTGCCAGGTTGACCTGGCACCGGTCGAACCTTCTACGAGGCGCTGGAGGCTGGCTCCGCGAGGAGTGCGTCCATCCGGCTTAGCGACAGTCGAAGGCCCTCAGCAAAGCCCTCGGCCATTGCCTCCATACCGTCGCGCGAGAAGAACATGGAGCGCACGGTCATCCGTGTGCCGCCGTCGGTCTCGGAGAGTTCCATCGCAATCCCCGTGAGCGCGAAGTCATCGTTGGGCTTGCCGTCGTCGTCGACGTCGGCGTCGCTCAACTCGAGCGAGCGCGGCGGATCCACCGCTTCGATCCGCCATACGCCGTGCTCCGCCTCACCGTTGGGGCCTGCAAAGACATGGGCCATCTCGGCGCCAACGCTCATCTCGTACGGCTCGAAGGTCGTCGAATAATTCGGCGGCCCCCACCAGAGGCCGAGCTTCTGCGGGTCGGCCCAGAGCTCCCACACCGCTTCGACCGGCGCGTCGAAATCGGCGATGACGGTCAGGGTCAGGTTGTCGAGATCGCTCTCGACGCTGGCTACGGACATCAGGGTTTCCTTTCGTCTTGTTCTGAATCGGAAGCGAGAAGCTCGGACATCCGCTCGACCCGGCCGCGCCAGATCTCTTCGAGACCCTCGAGCGCCCGCCTCGCGTCGGCGAGCCCTTCGGGTGCGGCCTCGACGAGCTGCTCCCGGCCGCGGCGGCGCTTGGTGACTAGCCCGGCCCGTTCGAGCACCGCGACGTGCTTCTGCACGGCAGCGAACGACATCGGGTAGGCGTCGGCGAGCCGCGAGACGGACGGTGCGTCGCCGCCAGCCCGGCGCAGGATGTCGCGGCGGGTCGGGTCGGCGAGCGCGTGAAAGACGTGGTCGGTCTTGCTCTCCTCACTTCCTACAACCATTTGGTTGTAGGTTACCACAGCTCTGTGCCGCCGACTTGATCGACTGGCGCGGGCTCGATTTCGCCCTCCGCCGTCACTCTGTATGGGCCGAGGGGCGCCTCGAGCGTGGTCTTCCCTTCCTCGGTGATCGCGTACGTGCCGAGCACCGAATCCGCCTTGAGGTTCGCGGCGGATCGATGCCAAATCGGGCCTCGGGAAACGCATCACGCGCAGAGCGCGGTTGCCCCCGTGGAGCGGCTCGGGGTCAGCATCCGGCGGCCCTCGCTAGGGCCTCCGGTCAGCATCCGGCGGCCCTCGCTAGGGCCTCGATGTGACCAGCATGTGACCTAAGTGTTCGGCGGAGCCGCACCACGTCGCATGTCCTCGCCGTCCCTCGCCGCGAGGGCTGAGCCACGAAAGCGAAGGTTTGCAGGACTTTTCACGGTCTTGCAGCTTCGCGCCTAAAGCGGACGACGGGCTTCGAACCCGCGACCTTCGGCTTGGGAAGCCGACGCTCTACCAACTGAGCTACGTCCGCGCGGGGGCCGATTCTAGCGGCGGGGCCCGGGGTCGCCGACCCCGTTCTACCCTTCGGGCGAGCCCATGAGGCGCCTGCTTGCCCCTGTTCCAATCGCCGCGCTGGTCGGCGTCCTCGCGCTCGTGGCGCTTCTCGCGTACGGACTGAGTCAGAACGAGCCCGATCGGGGCATCGAGCGCGCGCTGGCCAAGGGTGAGCGCGAGCCCGCGCCCGCGTTCAGCCTGCCGCTGCTGGACGGCGGCGGGGAGCGGGCGCTCGCCGATTACCGCGGGAAGGTCGTGGTGCTCAACGTGTGGGCCTCCTGGTGCGGACCCTGCCGCACAGAGTCCCCGCTGCTCGAGCGCTGGCACCGGAGGCTCGTGAGGCGCGGGGGCACTGTCGTCGGCGTCGACGTGAACGACGTGACCTCCGACGCGCGGCGCTTCATCCGTGAGCACGGCCTGACCTATCCCCAGCTCAAGGACAAGGAGAGCGCCTCGATCGAGACGCTGGGCGTGATCGCCTATCCCGAGACGTTCGTGATCGATCGGGCCGGCCGGATCGCGGCCGACCGGCGCGGGCCCGTGAACGACGCGTTCATGCGCGAGCAGGTGCTGCCGCTGCTGAAGGAGCGCTCGTGAGGCGAGCGCTCGCGGCGGCTGTCCTCGCGCTACTGCTGCTGCCGGCGGCGGCGGCGAGCGCGGCGTGTCCCAAGACGACCCTCGGCGACGTCGAGGACGAGGTGATGTGCCCCGTCTGCGGCGTGCCACTCGAGCTCGCCACGGACGCCCCGCAGGCGGAGCGCGAGCGGGCGCTCGTCACGCGCCTGATCGCACGCTGCAAGTCGAAGGACGAGATCAAGGCGGTGCTCGTGTCCGAGTTCGGCGACCGGGTGCTGGCGACCCCCGACGACAGCGGCTTCGACCTCACCTCGTGGCTCGTGCCGGCGCTGGCCATCCTCGCGGCCGGCAGCGCGATCGGACTGGCCGCCTCGCGCTGGCGGCGCACCCGCAAGTCCGCCGCGGCCGCGCCGACGACGGGAACCCAGAACGCTCGTCTCGACGCCGACCTGGAGCGCTACGACCTCTGATGTCCGACGGCGTCGACACGACGGTCGTCGCGGCCTTCGCGGTCGGCTTCATCTCGTTCATCTCCCCCTGCGTGCTGCCGCTCGTGCCGGGTTATCTGTCGACCATCTCCGGCGTGTCGTTCGCGGATCTCCACGAGGGCCGAGGCCGCTCGAAGGTGCTGGGGCCCGCGATCCTCTTCTGCCTCGCCTTCAGCGCGATGTTCATCGCCCTTGGGATCACGGCCACGGGAATCGGCCAGACGCTCGAGGAGCACCGGCAGCTGCTGCGCCACGCGGCCGGCGTGGTGATCGCGCTCATGGGGGTGTTGTTCATCGCCACGCTCTTCGTCCCCTTGCTCAACCGCGAGTGGCGACCGGAGATGCTGCTGCGGAAGGCCCACACCGGCGGGCCGATCGTGGCCGGGCTCGCCTTCGCGATCGCCTGGCTCCCGTGCACCGGGCCCACGCTCGGCGCGATCCTCACGGCCGCCGGCACGGAGGACAAGGTGGGCCACGGTGCCGTCCTGCTCGCCTTCTACGCGCTCGGCCTGGCCGTGCCGTTCATCCTCAGCGCGCTCGCCTTCTCGACGGTGTCGGGAGTGTTCAAGTTCTTCCGGGACCACTACACGGCGATCACGGTCGTGTCCGGGGTCGTGCTGGTCGTCATGGGCGTCCTGCTCTTCACGGACGAGCTCACGACGCTCAACTCGAAGGCCCTGTCCCTGATGGACGACCTCCACATCAACTTCTTCAACGAGCTCTGAGCGGCGCCTTTGGCCGCGGGGCCGGCCGGCTACATCTGCTCCGGCGCCTCCACCCCGAGGAGGTCGAGGCCCCGGGCGAGGACCCGCTTGGTGAGCACGCACAGGACGAGGCGCACGTCCTCGTCCCCGCCCTCCTCGGCGGCGCCGAGCACGCGGCAGTCGCGGTAGAAGGCGGAGAAGTCCTGGGCGGTCTCGTGCGTGTAGGCGGTCAGCCGGTGCGGAGCGCGGCGCGTGGTCGCCTCGCGGAGCTCCTCGGGCAGCTCGAGGAGGCGCTTGACGAGCGCGCGCGCCGAGGGGTGGAAGCGCTCGGAGCTCGCGAGCAGGTCGGCATCGAGCGCCTCCCGCACCCGCTCCTCCCCCGCCTTGCGCAGGATGCTCGCGATCCGGGCGTGGGCGTATTGCACGTAGTAGACGGGATTGTCCTGCGACTCGCGCCGGGCCAGCTCGAGATCGAGATCGAGGGTCGTGTCGTGAGACCGCTGGAGAAGGAACCAGCGAGCGGCGTCCACGCCGATGTCGTCGATCAGGTCGTCGAGGGTGACGAACTCGCCCTGGCGCTTCGACATCTGAGCCCGCCGGCCGCCCTCGGTGAGATTGACGAGCTGCATGATCACGATGTCGAGCCGGTCAGCGTCCCCGCCGAGCGCCTGCCAGGCGGCCTTGACGCGACCCATGTAGCCGTGATGGTCGGCGCCCCACACGTCGATCACCCGGTCGTAGCCGCGCTCGCGCTTGTCCTCGTGGTAGGCGATGTCCGAGGCGAAGTAGGTGAGCTCGCCGTTCGAGCGCAGCAGCACCCGGTCCTTGTCGTCGCCGAATGTCGTCGTGCGCAGCCAGACCGCCCCGTCGAGGGGGTAGACGTGCTCGCGCTCCTCGAGCAGGTCGAGCGTGTGCCTGATCGCCTGAGTGTCGCGCAGTGACCGCTCCGAGAAGAAGCGGTCCATGCGCACGCGGAAGCGCTCCAGCGTCTCCTGCACTCTCTCGATCACCAGGTCGATGCCCGCCCGGGCGAGCTCGTCCGGGTCGGCGCCCGCGGCGCCCGGGATGCGCTCGGCGAGCTCCCGCACGTAGTCGCCCCGGTAGCCGTCGTCGGGAGGCTCCTCCCCCCGCGCCCGCGCCCGGATCGATTCGCCGAAGCGCGTGATCTGGCTGCCGGAGTCGTTCACGTAGTACTCGCGCTCGACCCGCGCACCCGCGTACTCGAGGATGCGGCAGAGCGCGTCTCCGTATGCGGCGTGGCGCCCGGCCGCCACCGTCATCGGGCCGGTGGGGTTGGCGCTCACGAACTCCACGTTCACGCTCTCGTCGAGCCCGCCCGCCCCGTAGCGATCGCCCGCCCCGAGCAGGCCGGCGACGGCCTCGAGATACCAGGCGTCGGCCATGAACAGGTTGAGGAAGCCGGGACCCGCCACCTCGAGCCTCTCCACCGCGTGGCCGAGTTGGGTGCCGAGCGTGTCTCCCAGCCGCTCGGCAATGGCGCGCGGCTGCTCGCCGAGGCTCGGCGCCAGGAGCAGCGCCGCGTTCGTGGAGTAGTCGCCGAAGTCGGCCCGCGGGGGCCGAGACAGGCGGGGAAGGTCGACGGCGCCGTCGCCACGGAGGCCCGAGGCGGCCGCGGCCACGGCTCCGGTCAGGTCTGCGACGGGATCGGTCATCGGCTCCCTAATAGTGATAGGGCTGGCGAGCGAGGATCTTGTGCCCGCGGTAGAGCTGCTCCAGCAGCACCACGCGAGCGAGCTGGTGGGGCAGCGTCAGCGGCCCGAGTGACAGTCGCAGGTCGCAGCGCTCGAGGCTGAGTCCCCGCGGCCCGCCGATGACGAAGCAGAGATCGCGCCCGGACTGGCGGCGCTCCTCGAGGAAGCGACTGAAGCCCAGCGAGTCGTACGCGCGGCCGTCGGACGCCAGGAGGACGACGAAATCGCGGTCCGTGATCCGGCGCGGGACCTGCTCGTCCTCGCGCACCTCGGCCACCTCCACGCGCGCCAGTCCCGCCAGCAGCCTGTGGTAGTGCTGCACATCGTCCTGGTACGGCGGACGGAGCCTCCCCACCGCGATCACCGAGATGCGCATGGGTTGCGATACTAGGCCGGTGCCCGAGGAGAACGAGGAGCGCCACTTCAACATCCACACGGACCCGGAGACGATGGCGGGGCACTACGCGAACTTCGCCAACGTCTCCCACTCCGACTACGAGTTCACGATCACGTTCGCCCGCGTGGACCACGAGGTCGACGAGGGCGAGGTGCCCGGGGTGGTCGTCTCGCGGGTGAATCTCTCGCCGCGCTTCATGCGCGAGCTGATCGATGCCATGGGGGACAACTTCTCCAAGTGGCAGACGCGGGAAGGGATCCGGGACCTGCCGGAGTTCGGCGGCGGCCCCGGCGGCGTGCGCGACCGCGACTAGCGCGAGCGCGCGTAGGCCACGCCGATCCCGATCCGCGGGACTGGGGTGGGGTGCGTGCCGAACAGCACCTCGAGGAGCCCCGG
>JBKPFJ010000248.1:0-27640 GCA_046728795.1 Actinomycetota bacterium
GCGCGGCTCCGCCAGCACGTTCAGGACGCTGCCCGCCGCGCCGGCCTTGGGGTCGAGGGCGCCGAAGATCACCCGCGGCACGCGCGCCAGCACCATCGCCCCGGCGCACATCGCGCAGGGCTCGAGCGTCACGTAGACGACCGTGCCCGACAGGCGCCAGGAGCCCAGCTTCTCGGAGGCCTCGCGGAGGGCCAGGATCTCGGCGTGGGCCGTCGGGTCGCCGCGTAGCTCGCGCTCGTTCGGGGCGGATGCGATCACCTCGCCCTCGTGGGTGATAACGCAGCCGACCGGCACGTCGTCGTGCTCGAGGGCGCGCTCCGCCTCGCGCAGGGCGAGGCGCATGAAGTACTCGTCGCGGGGGAAGAGGGCGGTGGCCATCACGAGCCTGCCAGGAGCCGGCGGCCGGTCCAGCGCTCCGCGGCCCGGACGCCGCCGAGCAGGCCGGTCCGGTCGGCGAGCTGAAGGCCGGCGGCGGCCAGCGACAGCGCCGAGCGGGGGCCCCTGTCGAGACGGCCCGAGTCGATCAGCTCCTCATACCACGCGATGGTGTCCTCGAGCGTGACGAGCAGCGGGCGGGCGCGGTAGCCGAGCTCGCGGCGCGCCTTGCGCGAGGAGTAGCGCCAGTTCTGCGCCATCAGGAGCAGCCCCTGCGCAGGCACCGCGCTGGGGAGGCCGAGCGCCTCCGCGCGACGCGCCACGTCCGCCACCTCGGGCGGGAGCACCACGACCGGACGGTGCACGCCCGAGAGCTCGGCCACCCGCTCGACCAGCTCGACCCAGCCGATGTCGTGGCCGCCGAGCACGTAACGCTCCCCGGGCTCGCCCCGCTCGGCGGCCGCGAGATGGCCCGCCGCCACGTCGCGGACGTCGACCGCGTTGATCTGGCCGTCCACCACCGCGGGCAGGCGGCCCCGGAGATAGTTGCCGATCGTGCGGGTGCTCGTCTCGCCGGGCTGCGAGCGATCCACGGGGACGCCGAAGACGTACGAGGGGTTCACCACGACCACCTCCACGCCCAGCCGCGCGCCCGCGGCGACCGCCTCGGCCTCACCCTCGTGCTTCGCGTCCGGATAGGTCATCCCGAGACCGCTGCGGTAGGGCCGGTCCTCCTCGCCCACCTCCCCCGGAGGGACGGGGCCGATGCCGGCCACGCTCGAGGTGACTACCACCCGCCGCACTCCCTCGGCGGCGGCCGCCTCTATCGCGATCCTCGGGGCGAGGGCGTTCATCTCCCACACGCGCTCAGGAGGCCGCGAGCCCACGAACCCCGCGGTGTGGAAGAGCAGCTCGCAGCCGCGCACGGCGCGGCGCATCGCCCCGCGGTCGAGCACGTTCGCCCGCACCGGGTCGACCTCGATCCCCGCGAGCCGCTCGAGTCTCGCCTCGTGCCGGTAGGTGACCCGCACTCGCTCCCCCGCTTCGGCCTCTAGCCGCGCCACGTGTCCGCCGATAAAGCCAGTGGCGCCCGTGATGCAGACCGTCACAACTTCCGTGCCGAAGGGTTGTTCAGGCGTTCGTACACTGGTGCTGGCACCGTAACCAATGCGCTCCCCCCTCCTCGCCCTTGCCGCTCTCGCCTCTGCGGTGCTCGCTGTTCCCGAGGTCGCCGCGGCGGCCGACTACGTGCCCGGCGAGGTCATCGTCCACTACAAGGACGGCGCAACGAAGCTCGAGCGGGCGGACGTCCGCGTCGAGGCCGGCGTGGCCGCCGGCGTGACGCTTCCCGGCGGCTCGCAGCAGCTCGACATCGAGGACGGCGACTCCGTGAAGCAGACGCTGGCCGAGCTGAACGACGACGCCGGGGTGGCGTACGCCGTACCCAACCTGATCGCCCACGCCGCTGCCCTGCACCCGAACGACCCGGGCTTCCGGCGTCAGTGGAACTTCGCCGGCCCGTTCGGGATCGACATGCCAGACGCCTGGTCGCTCGCCCGGCGGGCGGACGCCCCGGGCGGCCGCGGGGTCACCGTGGCGGTGCTCGACACCGGCGTCGCGTACCGCAACTTCAGGGGCAGGTACCGGCGCGCGCCGGACCTGAACGGCTTCGTGCCGGGGCACGACTTCGTGGACGGCGACCGCCACCCGTTCGACCTGAACGGCCACGGCACACACGTGAGCGGGACGATCGCCGAGTCCACCAACAACAAGCTCGCCGCGGCGGGCATCGCGTACCGCGCGCGCATCATGCCGGTGCGGGTGCTCGACAGCGACGGCGCAGGCGACACCGTTGCGATCTCGCGGGCGATCCGCTGGGCGGCGAGACGCCGGGTGGACGTCATCAACCTGAGCCTCGAGTTCGACTCCCGGGTGCGCTCCTCGCAGATCCCCGACATCCTGTCGGCGCTCCGCTACGCGCGCCGCCGCAGGGTGACGGTTGTGGCCGCGGCGGGCAACCAGGCCAACCCGGTGGTGGCCTACCCGGCGCGCGCGATGGGCGTCATCGCCGTGGCCGCCACCACCGAGCGCGGCTGTGAGGCCGACTACTCGAACACCGGCAGCGCGGTGGACCTGGCCGCCCCGGGCGGGGGGGTGGATGCGGCCAACGACGACAACCTGTGGGACGCCGGACACTGCCGCCCGGACGAATCCGGACGAGACATCTTCCAGCAGACCTTCACCTCGAGCATCCGGCGCTTCGGGCTTCCGGGCGGCTACGAAGGCACTTCGATGGCGGCCCCGCACGTGTCCGGCATCGCAGCGCTCCTCATCGCCGCGAGGCGGCTCGGACGCCGCCCGAGCCCCGACGCCGTCGGGCGGACACTTGAGACGACGGCCTGCGACGTCGGGCAGCCCGGATTCGACAGGCGCTATGGCTACGGGCTGGTGAGCGCGTCGAACGCGCTCGGCGGCCCCCGTAAGTGCCCTACCTAGTGACCTAGGTCGTCCGGATGATCATCACGCTGCAGGGAGCGTGATGGGAGACCTTGTTCGGCACGCTGCCGAGCAGGAACCGCTTCGCGCCGGTCATGCCCTTGTTGCCGACCACGATCAGGTCGGCCCCGGTCTCCTCGGCGACGTCGAGGATGGCGTCGGCGGGATCGCCCTCGCGCGCGTGCGTTTCCACGTCGACCCCCTTCTCCTGGATCCCCTCGGCGCCCTCGCCGAGCGTCGAGTTCACGTCCTCGCGGGGATTGAGCATCCACTGCATGTCATCGGGCACGCCCTGGCGCTCCTCGCGCAGCCGGCCCTCCGGCACGGGCTCGAACGCGCTCACCAGATGCACCTTCGAGCCGAGCTGCGCCGCCAGCTCCGTGGCCTGCCGGACCGCCTCCTTGGCGGTGTCCGAACCATCGGTCCCAATGACGATCGAGCCGAACATGGCGGGCATCATAAGTGGCGCGGGTGCGCCGGGGTCACTAGAGTCCCCACATGGCCCCAGCGACTCGCTGTCTAGCTGTCGACGATCACCCCTCCGTACGCGAAGGCCTCGGCTTGATGTTCGGGGATGCCGACGACCTCGAGTTGATCGGCACGGTCGCGAACGGCGAGGACGCGCTCGACGCGATCGAGCGGCTCCAGCCGGACATCGTGATCATGGACGTGCGCCTGCCGGGCATCGACGGCATCTCGGCCGTGAAGCGGATCGCACAGGCCGCGCCGAGCGTCAAGACCGTGATGTTCTCGGCCTACGGCGACAAGCGCCTGCTGTCCGACGCCATCTCGGCCGGCGCACGGGGATACGTGATGAAGGGCTCACCGCCCGAGGACCTGCTGCGGGCGGTGCGCACCGTGACCGAGGGCAAGCCCTTCGTCGACCCCTCGCTGTCGCCGGCGCTGCTGATGAACCAGGCCGTGGACGATGCTCCGCTCTCGGAGCGCGAGCGGGAGATCCTCCAGCTGCTGGCCGAGGGCTACCACACCGAGGAGGTAGCCCGGCGGATCGGTCTCTCGGCCGAGACGGTGAAGTCGGACACCAAGCGGGCGATCCAGAAGCTCGAGGCGGACACGCGCGTGCACGCCGTCGCGATCGCCCTTCGCAACGCGCTCATCGAGTAGCAGCCGTCAGAATCCGCGGTCGTGGAGCTGCCGCGCTTCTGGATCGTCCTCCAGGTCCTGATCGTCGTCTTTTGCCTCATCGCGGCGGTCATCGCCATCGTGAAGCTCAGCTGACGCCGGCTCGCTCAGGCCCACCGAGAGGAACGGGGTGCTGACCGAGGGCCACGGCTCCAGGGTCAGGTGCTCCCTCAGGTAGACGATCGTCTCGCGCAGCATCGCCGCCACCGGCAGCGCCACGAGCGCGCCGATGATCCCGTACAGCTCGGCGCCGAAGAGCAGCGCGAAGATCACGAGCAGCGGGTTGATGCGGAGCGCACGACCGAAGACGTTCGGCGCGACCACGTGGCCCTCGAGCTGCTGGAGGGCGATGAAGGCGAGCACCACCCAGAGCGCGGTGAGGGGGTCCTGGAACAAGGCCACGAGCACGGGCGGCGCGGCGCCGATGACCGGGCCGATGAACGGGATGAGCTCCATGAATCCATAGAAGACGCCGAAGAACACGGCATAGGTGCGCCCGTCGGGGAACACGCCGATGGTCCCGAGGAGCCACAGCAGGATCGTGGCGCTCGCCCCCATGATCAGCGAGAACAAGAGCTGACCCCGGACATAGCCGGCCACGGCGCGCTCAACCCGGGTCGGGAAGTCGTCCTCGGGGGTGCCGTCGCCCGGCGGCATGACCCGCCGCGCGGCGTCGCCGATGGTGCGCCCATAGACGAGCATGTAGACCGAGATCACGACGATCAGCACCAGGGCGAAGAAGGCGGCCACCACCTTGGTGATCAGATCGCGGGTGAAGGTGAGGATGTCGCCCGAGCGCGCTACCACGTCCTTCTCGAGCTGGTCCAGCGCGTCCCGGCCGCCGGACTTCACCTGGATGTTGATGTCGTGCCGGTCGAGCCAGTCCTGGATGTCGTCGAGGCCGCGGTTGGCGTCGTCGACGTAACCGGGCACGTTGTCCCGGAAGGTGGCGATCTGGTCGCCGATGGGGTCGGCGAGCAGCACCGCCACGCCGGCGATGGCGGTGAAGAAGCCCACGTACACGACGGCGATGGCCAGCCCGCGCGGCAGCCGGGCGCGCTCGATCTGACGAACGAGCGGGTTCAGCACGAGCGCGATCACCGTGGCCACCGTGAACAGCAGGAGCACCGGTCCCGCGGCGCGGGCGATCGCCCACAGCCCGAGCAGAAGCAGGGGTAGCGTGACGAGCTGGATCCAGCGCGGAACGGTGACCGTCGGTTTGGGTGTGCGGTGTCGCTCCTCCGGCATGGGTCTCAGCCCACGGGAACGGTACCCCGCGCCGGAGACCGGAACCCCCAGCCTGCGCGAGGCGCCACCCAGAGCCGGGAGGTAGGCCACCCCGAGGCACACCCCCCTGCACCATTGCCCTAATCGCCGATTCGCGCGATGCTGGCGCCAATGAGACTCGCACGACTGCGCCGCCGGCAGGCGGCGGAGCTACACCGCTGTCTGGCCTGCGGCGGCGACTTCGTCCACCCCGTGTGTTGGCACGAGGCCGACGAGACGCACTGGTGGGTGCGGCTGCGATGCGGCGAGTGCGGCAGCTGGCGCGATGGCAGGTTCACCGACGAGGTCGTGCAGCGCTTCGATCGGAGGCTGGACGAAGAGGCCGAGCGCATCGCCGACGCGGCCGATCGCCTGCACCGCGAGTGGCGATCGACCGAGGCCGACGTCTTCGCCGCCGCGCTCCACCGTGATCTGATCGACATCGGCGACTTCACCCGCTGACCGAGACCCGCATCACGTTCGTCGGGCACTCGACGGTCCTGGTCGAGGCCGCGGGTACCCGGCTCATAACGGATCCGCTCCTGCGCGGCCGCGTCATGCACCTGAAGCGGATCGCTCCGCTCCCGTCCGTCTCCGGGCTGACGGACCCGGACTTCGTGCTGATCTCGCACGCCCACCTGGACCATCTCGACCTGCCCTCCTTGAGGCGGCTGCCGTCCTCGGCCGGGGTCGTGCTCCCCCGAGGGTGGGCCAGGCTGGTCAAGCGCGCCGGCCCACGCGAGGTGATCGAGATGGAGCCGGGGGATCGCGTCGCTCTCGGGCGCGTCCACGTGCTGGCGACCCCCGCAAGGCACGACGGCCATCGCCTGCTGCCGGGCCGGGCCCGCGATGCGCTCGGTTACGTGATCGAGGGTCCCCGGCGGGTGTACTTCGCAGGGGACACCGACCTCTTCGACGGCATGCGCGATCTCGCCGGAGGCCTGGACGTGGCCCTGCTCCCGGTCTCGGGATGGGGGCCGAGGTTGCCGGCCGGCCACCTCGATCCCGAGCGCGCCGCACGCGCCGTCGCGCTGCTTCGCGCCCGGTACGCGATACCGATTCACTGGGGGACCTTCGCCGCGCCGAGGTCGAGGCGGGGGAGCTCGGAGGGGGCCGCCCGCGAGTTCGCTCGCCTGGCGGCGGCCTCTGCGCCGGACGCGGAGGTACGCGTCCTGCTGCCGGGCGAGCATCTGATCCTCGATCGGGCGTAGGCCTTGCGCGCCGCGTACGCCTGAGCGAGTGTATGGCGGGCACCACCGCGACATGCAGGCCCGCCCCATTGCCCCACCCCTTGGCCCACTGAGAGCCTGCGTTCGGCGGGGCCGCCCATTCCGCGACGAAAGGTAGGAATGACCACTGCAATCAAGCCGCAGTCTCGGCCGGCAGCGGGCGAGGGGCACGGGGCAGCGCAGCCCGCCGATGTGCTCGTCGTCTTCGGCATCACCGGCGACCTCGCGAAGGTGATGACCTTTCACTCTCTGTACCGGCTTGAGAGCCGCGGCCTGCTGAACTGCCCCATCGTGGGCGTCGCCGTGAGCGACTGGACCGACCAGGACCTTCGCGAGCACGCTCGCGAGGCGATCGCCGCCAGTGGCGAGCCGGTGGATCAGGAGGTCTTCGACCGCTTCGCCGCACGGCTCTCGTACGTGGCGGGTGATTTCGGCGACGCCGCCACCTACGGGCGGGTGGCCGCTGCGATACGCGGCGCGCAGAGCCCGGTCTTCTACCTCGAGATCCCGCCCTTCCTGTTCGGAACCGTCATCAAGGGCCTCGCGGAGGCGAACCTGACGAAGGCTGCGCGCGTGGTCGTGGAGAAGCCCTTCGGGCATGACGTTGCCTCTGCCCGTGCCCTGAACGACGAGGTGCATCAGTACATCGACGAGTCGCAGCTCTATCGCATCGACCACTTCCTGGGGAAGATGGGTCTGACCGAGACGCTCTACCTCCGGTTCGCCAACTCGATGCTCGAGCCGGTCTGGAACCGCAATTACGTCTCGTGCGTGCAGATCACCATGGCCGAGGAATTCGGGGTCGAGGACCGCGGTCACTTCTACGATCCGGTCGGCGCGCTCCGCGACGTGGTGGTGAACCACATGATGCAGGTGGTCGGGTCGGCAGCCATGGAACCCCCCGCGGGGGGCGACCCGGCGACCATCAAGGACGCGCTGGCCTCGGTGTTTCGCGCCATCCCCGCCGGCGACCCCGCGCACTACGTGCGCGGGCAGTACGAGGGCTACCGCGAGATCGACGGCGTCGCGGACGACTCGACCACGGAGACCTACGCTGCCCTGCGACTCGAGATCGACAACTGGCGCTGGTCAGGGGTGCCCTTCTTCCTCCGCACGGGCAAGTGCCTGCCGATCACGCAGACGGAGCTGCGGCTCGTCTTCAAGCGCCCGCCTCGGCTGGGCTTTGCAGGGTGGGCTCGGCGACCGGAGCCGGACCAGCTCGTCGTCAGGCTCGATCCGTCAACCGGCCTCAGGCTGCTCCTCGACGCCCAGTGCGGCGAGTCCCGCGATCCGCAGCAGATAAGTCTCGATAAGAACTTCGGCATGGAGGGCCGCGACATTGCGGCGCCGTACGAGGTGTTGCTGCACGCCGCGATGCAGGGCGAGAGCACGCGCTTCACCAGGCAGGACAGCGTCGAGGAGACGTGGCGCATCATGCAGCCGCTGCTCGACGCCCCGCCGCCGGTTCACGAGTACGCCAAGGGATCTTGGGGCCCCCAGGCCGGCGACCACCTTCTGGCCGGACACGGCGCCTGGCACGGGCCTTGGGTGGACGCGTGAGCAGGGCCAGAACGAAGGCCGAGGCGACCACCAAGGCGGACGGTCAGCGCGCCCCCGCGACTATGCCGCAGAGCGCAGCCGCGCCTTCGCCCTTCCCGCCGATAGCGGACTACGCATTCCTCTCCAACTGCCATACGGGGGCTCTCGTGGCGCCCGATGGCTCGGTTGACTGGCTCTGCCTCCCGCGCTTCGACTCGCCGAGCGTGTTCGGAACGCTGCTCGACCGCGAGGCCGGGACCTTCCGGCTGGGGCCGTTCGGGATCAACGTCCCGGTGGGGCGCATATACGAGCCCGGGACCAACGTCCTCGTGACCACGTGGAACACGCACGGTGGCTGGGCGGTGGTCCGCGACGCCCTCACCATGGGCCCGACTCGCGGCGAGGACAAGATCACGCCGCACACCCGCCCTCCCGCCGACGACGACGCGGAGCACGTGCTGGTGAGAGGGGTCGCCTGCCTCGAGGGCGAGGTGGAGGTCGAGCTCATCTGCGAGCCCGCGTTCGACTACGGGAGGACACCGGCCGAGTGGAAGCTGGTAGACGGCGGGCGCCGCGCCGCCGACGCGAGCGGAGCCGGGCAGACGATCCGGCTCCAGACCGACATGGCGCTCGGCATCGAGGGCAATCGCGTCCGCGCGCGGCACGTCCTGCGCGCCGGCGAGAGGCTCTACTGCTCGCTGTCCTGGGCCGAGGGGCTCGCGTCGGTGGAAGACGTCGACGACGCATGGGCGCGACTCTCCGCCACCACTTACTACTGGCGGTCCTGGCTAGGCCGGTCCCGAAACGTCGACCACCGCTGGCGCCACCCCATCCAGCGCTCGGCGCTGGCGATCAAGGGCCTCACCTACATGCCCACCGGGGCGACCGTGGCAGCGCTCACCACGTCGCTGCCCGAAACGCCCGGGGGTGAGCGCAACTGGGACTACCGCTACACGTGGATGCGCGACTCGACCTTCACCCTGCAGGCGCTCCACTACCTCGACCTCGATTGGGAGGCCGACGAGTTCATGCAGTACGTCGCCGACATCGAGCCGAACGAAGACGGGGCGCTCCAGATCATGTACGGGATCGACGGCCGCCGCGACCTGACCGAGTCGACGCGCGACGACCTCTCGGGCTACGCCGGGGCGTCTCCCGTGCGTATCGGCAATGGCGCCTTCGACCAGCGCCAGAACGACGTGTTCGGCGCGGTGCTCGACTCGATCCTGCTGCACACCCGTCGCAGCCAGCGCCTACCCCGGCGGCTGTGGCCGATCGTCCAATCGCAGGCCGAGTGCGCCACACGCATCTGGAAGCAGCCAGACCAGGGCATCTGGGAGGCCCGGGGCAAGCCGCAGCACTACGTGTCGTCGAAGCTCATGTGCTGGGTCGCACTGGACCGGGCGTCGGCGCTGGCCGAGATCCGCGGCGACTCCGAGCTGCAAGCCAGCTGGCGCACCACGGCGGACGAGATCAAGGCCGACATCCTCGAGCACGGGCTGCGCGACGGTGTGCTGCGGCAGCACTACGACACCGACGCGCTCGACGCGTCGACGCTGCTGGCGCCGCTTTTCGGCCTGCTGCCAGGGACCGACGAAAGGATGCGGAAGTCGGTCCTCGCCATTGCCGACGACCTGACCGAGCACGGCTACGTCCTACGCTACGTCACCACCGAGACCGACGACGGCCTGTCGGGGAAGGAGGGGACCTTCCTGATCTGTTCGTTCTGGCTCGTATCCGCCCTGGCCGTGATCGGCGAGATGCAACAGGCCCGGGATCTGATGGAACGCCTCCTTCGCCAGGCCTCCCCGCTCGGCCTCTACGCGGAGGAGTTCGACGCCGAGACGGGCCGCCACCTCGGGAACTTCCCGCAGGCCTTCTCGCACCTGGCGCTGATCGAGGCGGCTGCGCGCATCATCGTTGCCGAGCGACTGGAGGAGTTCATGGGATGAGCGATTACGACGTGGTCGTGATCGGCAGCGGCGCCGGCGGCGGCACGCTCGCCCGCCATCTCGCCCCCTCGGGCAAGCGGATCCTGCTGCTGGAGCGCGGTGACTGGCTCCCGCGCGAGCCGAGCAACTGGGACGTGGCGGACGTGTTCGTCGACAACCGCTACATCTCGCCGGACACCTGGTACGACGCCCAGACGGCAAAGGCCTTCCAGCCACAGGTGCACTACTTCGTCGGTGGCGCCACAAAGCTGTACGGCGCCGCGCTCTACCGGCTGCGGGCGGAGGACTTCGGCGAGCTGCGCCATCACGACGGCAGCTCGCCCGAGTGGCCGATCGGCTACGACGAGATGGAGCCCTACTACACGCAGGCCGAGCAGATCTACCAGGTGCACGGCGCGCGCGGCGAGGATCCGACCGAGCCGCCCGCCAGCGGCCCCTACCCCTTCCCGGCGGTCTCCCACGAGCCGCGGATTCAGCAGCTCGCCGACGACCTGGCCGCCGAGGGCCTCCACCCCTTCCACGCCCCCTGCGGCGTGATGCTCGACGAGGCGAACATGCCATACAGCGCGTGCGTGCGCTGCTCCACCTGCGATGGGTTCCCCTGCCTGGTGCACGCCAAGTCGGACGCGGAGGTGCTGGGCGTGCGGCCGGCGCTCGAGCATCCCAACGTCACGCTACTGACGAACGCGCAGGCCGTCGCTCTGCACACCAACGCGGGCGGCACGGCCGTTACGCAGGTAGACGTCGAGCACGACGGGGAGCGCGAGACATTCGCCGCCGACATCGTCGTCGTCTCCTGCGGCGCGGCCAACTCGGCCAAGCTGCTGCTGGCCTCGGCTACGGAGAATCATCCCAACGGCCTCGCGAACGGCTCCGACCAGGTGGGGCGCAACTACATGTTCCACGCAAGCCAGGCGGTGCTGGCCCTCTCCAAGGAAGAGAACCCGACGGTCTTCCAGAAGACCCTCGGACTGAACGACTTCTACTTTGGCAGCGAGGACTCCGAGTTCCCGCTGGGCAACATCCAGATGGTCGGCAAGTCGAAGGCCGACATGTACCGCGGCGAGAAGCCGCTCGAGACCAAGCTCGCGCCCACGCGCACCCTCGAGAAGGTGGCCAGCCACGCGGTGGACTTCTGGCTCTCGACGGAGGACCTTCCGCGCGCCGAGAACCGCGTCACGCTGGATCGGGAGACCGGCAGCATCAGGCTGAGCTACACGCCCTCGAACGAAGAGCCGAAGAAGCGCCTCTACCACCAGCTCCACACGATGCTCGGCCGACTGGGGATGCACGAGCACCACCTGCTGCCGCGACACGCCTACCTCAAGACCGACATCCCGGTCGCCGGCGTAGCCCACCAGGCCGGCACCTGCCGCTTCGGCACCGATCCCCAGACGTCCGTGTTGAACGTCGACTGCCGGGCGCACGAGCTCGACAACCTCTACGTCGTCGACACGAGCTTCTTCCCGAGCATCGGGGCCGTCAACCCGGCCCTGACGGCGATGGCGAACGCCCTGCGGGTCGGCGACCACCTGCTCGAGCGACTTGGCGCGCAGCGGACCCATGGAAAGCCAGCCCATGGCGCCTGAGCCCGATACCAGCCGCCGCCGCGTTGTCATCGTCGGCGGCGGGTTCGGCGGGCTGGCCGCCGCGCAGAAGCTCCGCGACGCCGATGTCGACGTGACGCTCGTCGACCGGACGAACCACCATCTCTTTCAGCCGCTCCTGTACCAGCTCGCGGCAGGAGGCTTGTCCCAGGGCGAATGCGCCCTGCCGATCCGGATGGCACTCAAGCGAAGCCGCAACACGAAGGTTCTCATGGCCGAGGTGAGGGGAGTGGATTCCGAGCGGCGGCAGGTCGCACTCGACCGGGGTGAGGTGCTCGATTACGACAGCCTCATCGTTGCCAGCGGCGCGGAGACGTCCTACTTCGGGCACGACGAATGGCGCGAGGTGACCTACGGACTGAAGTCACTGAACGACGCCGTGGGGCTACGCAACCGCATCTACAGCGCCTTCGAGGAGGCCGAACGCGCCAGGGATGAGGCGGCGCGGGACGAGTGGCTGACGTTCGTCGTCGTCGGCGGCGGGGCCACCGGCGTGGAGGTGGCCGGAATGCTCGGCATCCTGGCGGGACACCGGGAGCAGCACACCTTCGCGGGAATCGACCCGCGCAAGACTCGCGTGATCCTCCTCGACGCCGGCGACCGCGTGGTTCCCGCCTTCAGCGAGAAGCTGTCGGCCAAGGCGGCGCGATACCTCGGTGAGCTCGGCGTGACGGTGCGGGAGGGGGCTCGTGCCACAGCGATCGACGAACGCGGGGTGACGCTCGAGGTAGGAGGATCGACCGAGCGGATCGCCGCGAGGACTGTGATCTGGGCCGCCGGCGTGCGCGCGGCCCCGCTGAGTTCGACGCTCGCCCAGGCCACCGGCGCGACCACAGATCGTGCCGGGCGGATCGAGATCAACCCGGATCTGACCGTGCCCGGCCATCCCGAGATCTCCGCGATCGGTGACATGACGTCCCTGCGGGGACCGGGCGACAAGCCGCTACCGGGGCTGGCCACAGTCGCGATCCAGCAAGCGCGCCACGTGGCCGAGGCGATCCGCGAGGGCCGGCTGGGAGCCTGCACGCCGTTCCGCTACTTCGACAAGGGCGCGCTGGCCGTGGTCGGGCGCGGGAAGGCGGTCTGCGAGGTCAGAGGACTCGAGATCTCGGGCCGCCCGGCGTTCTTCACCTACCTCGGCGTGCACCTGTACTACCTCGGCGGCGGCGTGGGCCGGCGTCTGAATGTGCTCACCGACTGGACCACCGCCCGGATCGGCCGCCCGCAGAGCCCGGTCATCGAGGCAGGGCTCGGGGACGCGGAGCGAGTGCCGGCGTCGGCGGAGGCCCCTCGGTGGGAGCCGACCAGCTCTTCCCGCTAGCCGCCGATCTCCAAGCCGCGCGGAGCCAGATGGCTCTCACGCTCGGCTTCCACATCATCCTCGCCAGTCTCGGCGTGGCCTTCCCGGCGATGATGCTGATCGCGAACTACATCGGGCTGCGCAAGCGCGACGCCGTGGCGCTCGAGCTGGCCCAGCGCTGGTCGAAGGTGGCGGCGGTGACCTTTGCGGTGGGCGCGGTCACGGGGACCGTCCTGTCGTTCGAGTTCGGGCTTCTCTGGCCGGCGTTCACGAGCCGCTTCGGCCAGGTCTTCGGAACCGCGTTCGCGATCGAGGGGATCTTCTTCTTCACGGAGGCGATCTTCATCTCGATCTACATCTTCGGCTGGAAGCGCCTCTCCGGCTGGGCGCACTTCTGGACCGGCGTCCCGATCGTGATCGCCGGTCTCGGCGGCGCCTTCTCCGTGGTCGCGGTCAACTCCTGGATGAACCAGCCGGACGGCTTCGAGATCGCCTCCGACGGCACCATCACGAACGTCGACCCGATCGACGCGATCTTCAACCGCGCGACCGGCTACGAGGTCCCGCACATGATCCTCGCCGCCTACCTCGTCACCGGTTTCCTCGTCGCGTCGGTCTACGCCGTCGGGATGCTCAGGGGGCGGCGAGACCGCCACCACCGTCTCGGCCTGCTGATCCCGCTCACCGTCGCCGCGATCGTGACCCCGATCCAGTTCGCGGTCGGAGACACGGCCGCGCGCTCGATAGCGGACGACCAGCCGGTCAAGTTCGCCGCGATGGAGTGCGTGCAGGAGACCTCGACGCACGTGACCGAGTACATCTTCGGACGCTGCACCTCCGACGGAATCAAGGGCGGCATCGGCATACCCGGCCTCGACTCGTTCCTCGTCGGCTGGAGCACCGACACGAAGGTCACAGGGCTGGACTCGGTACCGCCGGACGAGCGGCCGCCCGCCAACACGCTGCTTCATTGGTGCTTCGACCTGATGGTCGGCATCTGCACGTTGCTGATCGGGCTGGGGCTCTGGCTCGGGGTCAGCTGGCTGCGAAAACGCGACATACCGAGGTCGCCCTGGTTCCTGCGCGCCACGGCCGTGTCGGGCCTGTCGGCGATCGTCGCGCTCGAGTGCGGGTGGATAGTGACCGAGGTGGGCCGCCAGCCCTGGGTCGTCTACAACACGATGCGGACGAAGGACGCGGTCACCGATGCGAGCGGCGTGTGGATCAGCCTGGCGGCGGTCGTTCTCCTCTACACGGCGCTAGGCATCGTGACGGTGCTCATTCTGCGCGCCATGGCGCGCCGATGGCGGACGGCCGAGATTGACGAGGCCGACGTGCCCTACGGACCTCGGCCGGCGTTCCAGGAGTCATCGGAGGAGCCGGCTTGAGCAACGCCGACGCGGTGGCGGCTGTCCTCTGGGTCGGCGCGACCCTCTACGCGGTCTTCGGCGGCGCCGACTTCGGTGCCGGATTCTGGGCTCTGCTCGCGGGCGGCGGCGAGCGGGGGCGGCGGCCGCGCGAGCTGATCGATTGGGCGATCGGTCCGGTCTGGGAGGCGAACCACGTCTGGCTGATCTTCGTGCTCGTGGTCCTCTGGACGGCCTTCTCCACGGCGTTCGGGTCGATCATGTCGACGCTCTTCATCCCGCTCAGCCTCGCCGCGCTGGGGATCGTGCTGCGCGGCTCGGGGTTCGCTTTCCACAAGGTCGTCTCAAGGCCCGCGGACAGGCGCCTCGCCGAGGCCGCGTTCGCGGTCTCCTCGGTGCTCACGCCCTTCTTCATGGGCACGGTCATAGGCGCGATCGCCTCAGGGCGCGTCCCGATCGGAAATGCGCAGGGGGACCCGCTGACGAGCTGGGTGAACCCCGTCTCGCTCTTGATCGGGGCCCTGTTCGTGGCCACCGGCGCCTACCTGTCCGCCGTCTTCCTGGTCAGCGACGCCCGGCGCTATGGCGACCCGGATCTCGAGCGCTACTTCGCGACGAGAGCCCTGGCCGCGGCCGTGGGAGCGGGAGCCGTGGCCTTCGCGGGGATATTCGTCCTGCGCGCCGACGCCCGGTACGTCTACGACGGTCTGACGAGCGAGGGCCTGCCGCTGGTGCTGGCCTCGGCGGCTTTCGGACTGGGGGCGCTCGTGCTGCTCTGGCGCCGCGCGCGGAGAGGCGTGCGGCCGCTCGCCGTCGGCGCCGTGGTGGCGGTGATCTGGGGCTGGGGGGCCGCGCAATACCCCTACCTGCTCCCGGAGGAGCTCAAGATCGCTGACGGGGCGGCCGCGAGCGAGACCCTCACGGCCGTACTCATCGTCTTCGGCGTGGCGGTGATCGTCGTCCTCCCGGCGCTCGGGCTGCTCTACACCCTCGGCCAGCGGAGCGTCCTCGAGGAAGAGGCGGAGGGTTGAGCCACGAACGCTACGCCGGATCCGAGCTCGATCATGCGGAGCAGGCAGTTCGTCGCACTACTCCTGATCGCGGCGGTCGTTGGCCTCGTGGTCTCCTTCGCCGCCTGGGGCTTCCTGGAGCTGGTCCACCAGATGCAGGTTGGGGTGTTCACCGATCTCCCGAGGGATCTCGGCTACGAGAACGGCGCCCCTCTATGGTGGTACCTGCCCGTTCTGGGACTTGCGGGGCTGGTCACCGCGGCCGCGATCGAACGGCTGCCCGGCACCGGCGGCCACCTGCCCGCGGAGGGTCTTAAGACCGGCTTCACCGAGCCCGTGGAGCTGCCCGGCGTCCTGCTCGCGGCTTTCGCCTCGATAGGCCTC
Organism: Actinomycetota bacterium; assembly: GCA_046728795.1. Taxonomy (GTDB): domain Bacteria; phylum Actinomycetota; class Thermoleophilia; order Solirubrobacterales; family Thermoleophilaceae; genus JBKPFJ01. Next base: position 15,669 of record JBKPFJ010000248.1, read on the forward strand.
GGGGTGGTGCTCGGTCCGGAGGCCCCTCTCATCGCCCTGGGCGGCGGGCTGGCCATCCTGACGATCAAGCTGGCCCGGAGAGACGCGCCCCCGGAGGTGTTCATGGTCGTCGCAGCGGCCGGTGCCTTTGCCGCCATGTCGATGATCTTCGAGTCACCGCTGATCGCGGCCGTCATCTTGATCGAAGCACTGGGCCTTGGTGGGCCGAGGCTCACGCTGATTCTGCTGCCGGGCCTGCTCGCCGCGGGAATCGGATCGCTGATTTCGATCGGAATGGGATCGTGGACCGGGCTGAGCACCAGCGCCTACTCGCTTCCCGCCCTCTCGCTCCCCGCCTTCGAGCGTCCGGACCTCGGTGACTTCGCCTGGACCGTCCTACTGGCCGCGGCCATCGCCGTCGTCGCGTTTTGGGTGTTCAGGCTCGCCCGGGCGCTCGTCGGGGTCGTGACGACGCGACCGTTCCTGCTGCTCCCCGCCGCCGGCCTCCTCGTAGCCGCTCTTGGCATTGCGTTCCACGAAGCGGCCGACAAGGGCGTCGATCAGCTCCTGTTCTCCGGTCAGGACGGCCTCGGTCCGCTCGTCGCCGATCCGGGGGCGTGGTCGCTGTCTGCCCTCGCGCTACTGATCGCCTTCAAGGGGGCCGCATACAGCATCTCCCTCGCCGCCTTTCGCGGCGGCCCGATCTTCCCGGCACTGTTCCTCGGGGCGGCGGGCGGATTGATGGCCGCGAGGCTGCCGGGATTCGAGACCACCCCGGCGGTCGCGGTGGCGATGGGCGCCGCCGTCGTCTCGGTGCTGAGGCTCCCGTTAGCGGCGGTCGTGCTCGCGACGCTGCTGACCTCGGAGGCGGGGCTGGGGTCGTCCCCGCTCATCATCGTGGGGGTGGTCGTCGCGTACATCGCAACCCAGCAGCTGTCACGGCCGTCCACTGCAGAGACGCCTTCCGAAGAGAGCCCGCAGGTAGTGGACGAGCCCCGTCCGGTAACGACCGCAGGCGCGTCATGATCGCGCCGTCCGGCGAGCAGATCGAGCTGGTGCTCGGTGACCAGAGGGTTGTCGTTGTGGAAGTGGGCGGCGGGCTGCGGGCCTACTCCGCCGGCGACCGCGAGCCGCTCGACGGATACCAGGCCGGAGAGATGAGCCGCTCGGGGCGGGGACAGGTTCTGCTCCCGTGGCCCAACCGGCTACAGGATGGGAGCTACGAGTTCGACGGTCGACGCCATCAGCTCCCGCTCGACGAGCCAGCCAAACGAAACGCGATCCACGGACTCGTCCGCTGGGCCCCGTGGACAGTTGGCGAGCGCGACCCGCACCGTGTCGTTATGGAGCACTCGCTGTACCCGCGGCCGGGCTACCCCTTCGCGCTCGACGTCGCGATTGAGTACGTGCTCTCGGAGGAGGGCCTCAGGGTGCGGACCACGGCGAAGAACGTCGGCTCCGAGACCTGTCCGTACGGCGCCGGCGCCCATCCGTACCTGACGGTCGGGGCGACCACCGTCGACTCGGTGGTCCTTCGCGCCCCGGGACGAACCGCGCTCCGGGCAGACGAGCGCGGCATTCCGGTCGGCTCTGAATCCGTCGCCGGCACGGAGTACGACTTCCGACAACCGCGGCCGATCGGGAAGACGCAGCTCGACAACTGCTTCACCGACCTCGGGCGCGACGAGGACGGCGTCGCTCGCGTGAAGCTCTTTGATCCCGACGGCGGTGGCGGCGTCACGCTCTGGGTCGACGAGACCTACGAGTACCTGATGCTGTTCACCGGCGACCCACTTCCCGACGTCGACCGGCGCAGCCTCGCGGTCGAGCCCATGACCTGCCCGCCGAACGCCTTCCGGACGGGGGAGGCTCTGATCAGCCTCGCGCCGGAAACGTCCTTCGCGAGCACCTGGGGGATCGGGCTCGCCTAGTCAAAGAATCGCGATCGGGTTGAGCGGCGAGCCGGTCCCGCCCTCGATCCGTAGCGGAGCGGCGACGAACAGGAACTCCCAGCGTCCGGCCCGCTCACACGCGTCGCGGAGGTCCTCGAACTGCAGGTAGTCGAGCAGGTGCAGCCCCATCGCGTTGAGCGTCAGGACGTGGATCGGGAAGGCCACGCCCTCGGTGCTGCTCGGCGCCGTGTCGCTGTTTCCGTCGGATCCCAAAGCCGCCACGCGGCGCTCGGAGACGAACGGGATGGCCGTCGGATGCAGTCCGGCCTTGCGGGTCGTCGTGTCCCAGGGGCCGAGCTCAGCGAGGCGCCGAGGGTGGCCGGTGCGGACGAGCAGGATGTCTCCCTCTTCGACGGTGACCCCCTTCTCCCGCTCCGCGGCCTCGAGGTCGTCGCGGAAGATGTGCTCACCCGGCTCGAGCCAGGGCAGGCCGCGCAGGCCCGGAACGTCCAGCAGCACACCGCGTCCGACGAGACCGTCCTTCAGGACCTCGATCGCATATGCGGCGGCCCCTTCCGATGTCACCGCGTCCGCGGCGCGGCCGTTGTAGAAGCGACCCTCGTAGGCCACGTGGGAGAGCGCGTCGATGTGACTGTGGCCATCGTTGTGGTAGTCGACGCCCACGTAGTCCTTGGCGAAGCGCAGCGATCCCAAGCCGATATCGGTTTCCGTGAGCATCGTCATGTGGTGGTCCGCCGGCTCGGGGTTGCTCGCCGCCGGCTCCGTGGCCAGCGGCAGGCTCAGGGTCACCTGGACGCCTTCCCGAACGAGCCCGGCAGCCGCCGCCGCGCGTTCCGGGGTGAGGTAGTTCAGCGCCCCGCGCTGATCCTTCTCGCCCCAGCGCCCCCACGAGCTCAGCTCGCGAAACAGCGCGTCAAACTCGGCGGCGCTGACATGCGGCTCGTTCGCCACGGGGCGATTACACGCCACCCGGGCGGCGTTCGCATCGCCCGAATGGGATGAGGTCGCTCGACGATCCGAAGATGTTGATGGCTTTGCCACACGGTGGTGTGGAAAAGGGATCAACATCGTTCGAGTCCCGGCGCCGCCACGAGCTCAGCTCGCGAAACAGCGCGGCGAACTCGTCGGCGCTGACATGCGGGTCCTTCGCCACGGGCCGATTACCCGCCAGGTCAACGGCGCCCGCATCGCCCGAATGGGATGAGGTTGTGCGACGCCGCCAGGGCTAGACTCGCGCCGTGCTGCTCCTCCGCGTGTTCGGCGACGGACCGACGATGGCGGAGGTCGCCGAGAGCCTGGCGGCAGCGTCGGGCGCGCGCCACGTCATCCGGACCGACGCCGCTGGCCCCGATGGGCAGGCAGTCGTGACGGCCGACCTCGAAACCGAGGCCGCGGACGCCGCACTCGACGCCGTTCGGCGTCTCGGAGTGCGCGGGGAGGACATCTCGCTGCTCCGGTTGGAAGCGATCCAGACCGGAGCTCGGCGGCACCCACATACCAGCCTCCTCTGGGCGGACCTGCTCGCCCAGGCGGGCCAGAACGCGCGACCGGTGGCCCGCTACCTGGTGCTGATGGCCATAGCGGGGATCATCGCCGCCTACGGCGTGATCTACGTCAACGGGGCCTTGATCGTCGGTGCCATGGCCGTGAGCCCGGACCTGCTGCCGATCACGGCGATCGGCATCGCGCTGGTCGCGAGCCGCGGCGTCCTCGCGCTGCGGGCCTTCCTCGCGCTGGCCGTGGGTCTGGGTTTCACTGCCCTATTCGCGTGCCTCCTCACCAAGTCGATCGACGTCCTCGACCTGATTCCGGACTTCAAGCTCGGCGCGGGCGCGCTCCAGGGACTCACGACGATCAACAGCTCGACCGTGGTGGTCGCCTTCGTCGCCGGCGTTGCCGGCATGCTTGCGCTCGAGACCCGGGCGAGCGCCGCGGTCGGCGTCGCGATCTCGGTGACGACGATCCCCGCAGCCGCGTACATCGGCGTGGCGGCCGGCGTCGGCGAGGCGGGCAAGGCGGCGGGTGCGCTGGCGGTCCTGGGCATCAACGTCGTGATGCTCGTGACCGGGGGAATGGTCGCCCTCATGGTCCAGCGGGCGCTGTTACGCCGTGCCGCCCGTCGCGCCGCGGCGCCCGCAGGTTGAAGCGGCGTGCGGCGGCGATCGACGCCGAGCAGACCCGCGGTGGCCGAGGCGCAGGAGTGGGACTTGGTCGTCGGCGAGACGCGGTGGCCGATGGCCGGAGCCGTGGTCGCCGCCATGTTGCTGACCTTCCTGCTGCCGGACGAGGTGCAACAAGTCCCGAGGTGGGTGATCCCGAGCATCGAGGGCGCCCTACTCGTCGTCTTGATCGCGGCGGACCCCGGCAAGATCGATCGCCGCTCGGGTCTGCTCCGCGGGGTCTCGATCGCGCTCGTGGCCGTCCTGGTGCTCGCAGCGCTCTGGGCGACAGCTCTACTGATCGATGACCTGATCCACGGCGGTGGGGAGACGAACTCGGCGAGCGACCTGCTCGCGGCCGGATCGACCGTATGGCTGTCGAACAACATCGCGTTCGCGCTGCTCTATTGGGAGCTCGACGGCGGCGGCCCCGCCGCCCGCGCTCACGGGCTGCCCACGTACATGGACTTCGCGTTCCCGCAACAGATGAATTCACAGCTCGCGCCGCGGACCTGGCGCCCCCGCTTCATCGATTACCTCTACCTGGGTTTCACGAATGCGACGGCCTTCAGCCCGACCGACGCCATGCCCCTCTCACCGCGGGCGAAGATCGCCATGGCCGTCCAGTCGCTCGTCTCGCTGGCCATCCTCGGCCTGGTCATAGCCCGAGCTGTGAACGTGTTCGCTTAGCCGCTGATCGCCCTCGCCGGTCGTGTCGACGAGCTACTGAGCAGGCCTTCCGAGAGCCTCCGAGATCTCGTCGATCGCCGCACGCTCCGCGTCACTCACCGGCTCACCGCCCTCCTTGTGGGCGGCAGCCACCCGCTCGGCGAGGTTCACGACGAAGCCGCGGTAGTCGTTCACTTCGTCTGCATTCGCCTTGCTCTCGAGAACGCTAACGGCCTCTCGCAACTGCTTGAGCGTGTGCTCCCTCAGCTCCTGGAAGGAGCCGTGTCGACTGCGGTCGACCTTCGGCTTGGTCGAGACAACCTCGTCTAGCAGCTCGCTCTCACCGTGCTGCTTCCGAGCCTCGCCGTAGGCCTTTGCCATCGAGAAGGTCTCGCGGAACATCCCGCCGCGCTCCGCCATGACGACGAGCATGCCCGCGCCCGGTGGGCCCTCCAGGACGAGCTCCCACTCCTCGGCGGTGAAGTCCGCCTTCCCGGTCACGCGCACCACCCTACTCCGCGGGCGAACAAGGCGCCGGCGATTTCACCCGCTTCGCATGAGGCGCGCCGCCTTGGAACGCGGTTGGATCGCATCGGGCGCAGGCCTGAGTGCGCTCGAAAGGAGATGGCGTTGGCAAAGGTGACCGAAATCGACGAGGCCGTCGCCGCCCGCTACGGCAACCGATACCTGATCGAGGAGGCTCCCAGCAGGCACTTTCCCGATGTCGGCATGGGATCCGTGAATGCGATGCGGCTTGTCGGCCAGGAGCTCTTCCTGGACGGCGACCCGCAGCACAATCTCGCGACCTTCGTGACCACCTGGATGGAGCCCGAGGCGCGGCGGCTCATCGCGGACAACCTGCATCGCAACTTCATCGATCACGCCGAGTACCCGCAGACGGCGGAGATCGAGCAGCGCTGCATCCGCATGCTGGCCGACCTGTTTCACGCGCCCGGAGAGACGACCGGCGCACGCACGCAGGGCTCATCCGAGGCGATCATGCTCGGTGCCCTGTCGCTGAAGTGGAAGTGGCGTGAGCGGCGCGAGGCGGCCGGCAAGCCAGTCGACCGGCCGAACCTCGTCTTCGGCGGCGACGTGCACGTCGTATGGGAGAAGTTCTGCCGCTACTTTGACGTCGAGCCGCGGATCGTCCCGCTCCAGGAGCACAAGTACACGATCGGCCCCGAGGACGTGGAGCCGCACGTCGACGAGAACACGATCGGAGTGGCCGCCGTGCTCGGCACCACCTTCACCGGGCACATGGACGACATCCGCGGGATCAACGACCTCCTGGTCGGCCTCGAGCGCGAAAGGGGACTGCACGTCCCGCTCCATATCGACGCCGCCAGCGGCGGGTTCGTCTGGCCGTTCCTCTACCCCCATTCGGAGTGGGATTTCCGGCTCGAGCAGGTTCGCTCGATCAACGTGTCCGGGCACAAGTTCGGCCTCGTGTACCCCGGCATCGGCTGGCTCGTCTTCCGCGAGAAGAGCGACCTCGCCGAGGACCTCGTCTTCTACGAGAACTACCTGGGCAAGACCGACGCGACCTTCACCCTCAACTTCTCCACCGGCTCCTCGATGGTGCTGGCCCAGTACTACAACCTGATTCGGCTCGGCCGCGAGGGCTACATCTACGTGATGGAGATCATGCAGCAGAACGCGCGCGTCCTCGCCGAGAAGCTGGGCGCGAGCGGCGACTTCGAGCTGATCGGCCCGGACGAGGAGCAGCTGCCCCTCGTCGCCTTCAAGCTGGCGGAGCAGCGGAGCTACGACGAGTTCGACATCGCCTGGCAGCTCTCCGCCGAGCGGGGCTGGATGGTGCCCGCCTACACGCTTCCCCCCGACGCGCAGGACGTCAAGGTGATGCGCGCCCTCGTCAAGGAGACCCTGAGCCGGGAGATGGTGGACACGCTTGCCGAGGACGTCGCACAGGCGTGTCAGACGCTCGAGAAGAAGGGCGGCGCCCACGAGTCCGAGCGCAAGCGCGTGAAGACCGGCGTTGGCTACTAAGCCGGTGCCGGCGGCGCGCGGGCGTCGCCGAGACGCTCATCCTCCTCGGCGCGGGCGCGAGATAGGTCGGCCGAGATCCGCACCGCAGCCGCGGTGACGGGAGCGCCGAGGATCAGGCCAACCGCACCGAACAGAGCGCCACCGGCGATGGTGACGATCAGCACCGCCAGCGGATGGATGCCGAGTGCCGCGCCCATGGCGAAGGGCTGCACGAGCTGCTGGAGGACGCTGTTCGCGAGCAGCTGCACCACGATCATGCCGATCGCGGCGTCCGTTCCGGCGCCGCCCAGCGCGACCAGCACGGAGAAAGCGCCGGCCGTCCACGCGCCGACGTAGGGGACGTAGGCGGCGAGGAGGGTGACCACCGCGATGGTCCCGGCCAGGGGGACCCCCAGCACCAGCGCGCCCAGGCCGACCACGACCGCGTTGAAGGCGGCCACCAGGGTCACACCGAGGAAGTAACCGCGCAGCGACTGAAGCACTCGGTTGGTGATCGTGCGCGCGACGGGGGTGGGGACGCCCAGGTGGCGTTCCCCCCACGCCCTGATCTTTGGGCCGTCGGCGAGCATGAAGAGCAGGCTGAGGATCGTCATGGCAAGGAAGAACACGAGCGACGACAGCTTCTTGATGCCGGTGCCGAGACCGCTGAGCAGCGCGCTCACGGCCTGGGTGGACCCAGAGCTGGCATCCTGCTTCGCGGTCTTCGCCTTGTCGGGGTCAACGCCAAGGTCCTTGAGCCAGCCCTCGATGGTGTTCTTGGCGTCGGAGAGGTGATGGCTCAGATCGCCGGACTGGCTCGTGATGCCCGCGAGGACGACGTACACGACCAGCGCGGCGAGCAGGATGAGCGCGACGAGCAGCAGGATCGCGCCAAGCGGTCGTGGAACCCGGTGGCGCTGAAGCCACCCGACCACCGGGGAGCCGACCGACGCGATGACAGCCGCGGTTATCACAGGCAAGACGATCGTGTTGGTGAGCGAGAGGAGCCAGACCGCGCCTACCAGGAACAGGGCCACGCCGACGAGCAGCCAGGCCGTTAGGCCGACGTCGCGAAGCCAGCCAGGAGCGGCGAAGACCCCCGTCAGCTCGGCCGGGTCGATCTCGACGTACTCATCCGTGGCGGAGGCTCCCGGCCCGCCCCGCCGGCGGTGGAGTCGACCCCGGATCAGCGGCACGGCCCCAAATCACCCCTTCCGAGTGATGCCCGTATCTGTGAGAGGGTCATAGGGTTGCCCGGAACCCGCAGCCGCAAGGGAGGGAACCGCGCCTGTCCGACATCCTGAAAACCCTGCCGCTGGCGTTCGTGATGATCGCCGGGCCGCAGATCATCAGCTCCTTCTTCTTCGCCACGAGCGAGAACTGGAGGGGGACATCGCTTGCGTACGTCCTCGGAGCGCTGATCACGGTCACGTTCTTTGTGACCGCCGCGTACTTCCTCGCCAAGGTCCTGAAGGGCGGAGGCGATGCGAGCGATGAGTCTTCCGGGCACGTCCTCGACGCGATCGTGCTGGCGCTGCTCGCGTTCGCAGCGGTGTACGTGTTCTTGAAACGTAAGACGATGGAACCCCCGAAGTGGATGGGGAAGCTCCAGACCGCGACGCCGAAGTTCGCGTTCACCCTCGGCCTGCTGCTGCTCGGCGTCTTCCCTACCGACATCATCAGCTCCTTCAGCGTCGGCGCCTCCATCTCGCGTGACGGCAACCCTTGGTCGTACACCGTGCCCTTCATACTCCTGACGGTCTTCCTGGTGGCGCTGCCGGGGCTGTGCGTTGCCCTGCTCGGCAAACGCGTGGCGGTATTCCTGCCGAAGGCGCGCGACTGGATGAACGACAACTCCTGGGTCGTCAGCGAAATCGTGATCGGAATCTTCATCGTGATCACGATCAACAGCCTGGTCAGCGGCTGAGCGCCGGCTCGCGGTAGGAGGCGTGCCCGAGCTCGGCGAGCCAGGCGCGGAAATGCATGTGCATGGCCTCGGGGCCGATCACCGGCTCCTCGGGCACTCGCCAGTCCGCCGGCACGAGCGCGAACGGGTACGACTGCCCTCCGCCCATCCCCCCGTGGGAGCCGACTAGCTCCTCGAAGGCCGCCACCTCGTCCGTCTCCGCCCAGTACGTGCTGTTCAGAACGAGGTCCGGGCAGTGGGGGAAGCCGTCCGTGCGCTTCACGTGCCGGGCGGCGTTCGGGCCGAAGGGCTCGAGCGGGTCCTCTCCGTCCACTTGCCCCTCGTCGAGATAGGACGTGCCTCGCGGGCCGATCACCGTGGCGCCGTGCCGCTCGGAGCGCACGAGCACGAACCCGATTCCGGGATGCTCGCGCAGCGCCAGGACCAGCTTCGGCCAGCGCGACTCGATCCGCTCCAGCGTCACGCGGCCGGGCTCGCGCGGGAAGGTCACGAGGCCGAGGCAGCCGGAGGCCATCACCGAGAGCTCCGGCAGGTCGTCGCCCGAGGACTCGCGCCCACCTTCACCGAGCTGCACAGCGCCGTCCACCCGCCGACGGCGGGTGGCGGCGCCGACGGCGCGACCCGCCGCGGAGTCGGCGCCGGAGGCTTCCGTCAGCGATGCGCTCAGGTAGCCGAGCGCCTCATTCGTATGCGCGTCCTCGGCCTCGACCTCCTCGGCGTCGCAGGCCCCCTTCACCAGGTCCTCGAGTGACCGGCGGTACCGGTCCAGGAAGGTCGCTCCCTGGGACTGCCCGTGGTCCGAGAGGACGACGAAGCGGTAGGGACGCGGCGCATCGCGGGCGGCGGCCGCGATGCGGCCGATCTGACGGTCCACCCTGCGCAGAACGGCCAGTGTGTCCGACCGCTCGACCCCCGAGTGGTGGGCGACCTCGTCGTAGGCCAGGAAGGTCGAGTATCCGACCGGGCGGCCCGCATAGATGTCCGCGATCACAGCCTGCACCTGCAGGTCCGTTTGGACGACGGTCCCCCAGGCCCGCACGAGCGCGTACTTGCGGTCGCGCTCGATCCGCGGGCGGACATCGTTGCGCCGCTGCTGCGCGGCGAAGCGGCGTTCCTGCACGATGTCGGCGATCACGAGTGCGATCGTCCGCGTGACGTTGTAAGGGTTGGCGAAGTAGGCGAAGTAGTCCTGGCCGATTCTCCCGGGCCGGTCGCGGTCCAGGACCGTGCTCATCGTGAGCAGCGTGTGAACGGCGTCGCCCGAGACGATGTTGGCGCGGCTCGCACCGTCCTCGTGCAGCAGCCCGCGCCCGTTGGAGTGCCGGCGCTCTATCTCCGCGGCGTCCTTGGGGTGGTTCGTCACGATCGGCGCGCCGCGGTCCTTCTCCCACCAACGGAAGGCGGGGATGTCGTCGTTGTCGCCATGCAGGAGACCTGCCTGGCACGCGCCGGTCTGGGACGACCAGTCGGTCTCCCAGCGAAGCAGCCGGTGGCTGCCGTCGTGCAGCCAGCGGGCCAGGTTGGGCGCGTTGCCGTCGCGGATCGCGCGCCTGAGCACATCGTGAGCCAGGCCGTCGATCTCGAGGAAGTAGACGCCCGGCACGCTCAGATCCCCCTTCGGGCGCAGGTGCCTCACGCGGCGCTTCACCACGTTCCGGTACCAGAAGTCGTCGTCGTCGATCGCGAGCAGGGAGGTCAGTGCCGTGTTCACCACGGTGAGCCCGAAGGCGACTACGACGCCCACCCCGAACCTCGAGACCTGCATCCCCGGCTCGATCAACGAGACCCCCCACACGACCCCGCCGTTCAACACGAGGACCCCCAGGCCGAGCGTGAGCACCGTGAAGGGCAGGGCGATGCGGATCACCAGCGGCCAGACGAGGGCGTTGATCAGCCCGATCAGCGCCGCAGCGAGGAGGGCCACGGCGAAGTCGTCGACGTCGAAGCCCGCGAGCAGCGCGCTCAACAGCATCAGCGTCGCGGCCGTGATCACCCAGACCACGAGCACCCGGGCGAGCAGGGAGAAGCCCCCCCTCCGCTTCGCCGCAGGGTCCATCGACGCTCGGCTCAGCTGCCGAGCAGCTTCGCCTTCTGCGCGGCGAACTCCTCGTCGGTCAGAACGCCCTGCTGGTGGAGCTGTCCAAGCTGCTTGAGCTGCTCGATGGGATCCGGGGCCGGCGCGGCGGCGGGCGCCGGTTCCTGGTATGCGGGGGGCGCCTGCTCGCCGTATGCGGGCGCCTCCTGCTGGGCCCAGCGGTTCGTCTGCCGACGGCTCACACGGTTCGAGACGGCGGTCGCGGTGCCGGCGACCACGGCCGTGCGGGCCATCCCGCGAAGCAGTCCTGGCATCACACTCTCCTTTCGATCAGGACGTCCGCTACTCGGCGGCGTCGAGGGCGTCGAGGGCTTCGATCAGGTCCTCCGCCGGGATGCGCTCGAATGCCACCGGCACGCCGCCGTTTCGACGTACTGCGGCCACGAACGGCGCGGCCCAGCGGTTCTCGTAGACGATCATCACCGCCGCGCTGCCCGGCTCGATTGCGTCGGCGGTTTTCGCTGCGTCCTCCTCACCGAGGAGTCCCGAGGACGCCCCCTCGAAAACCGTGAAGTCGCCGACGCCCTTGTCGTCCAAGTCCGTCGCATCGAATCCAGAGAACGTCCCGTCCTCGTTCTTCATCACGAACATCGCGTCCAGCACGCGGATGATCCCCCGGTCGACCAGGTCCACGATCAGGGGCGCGGCTTCGCCGGTCATCGGTGCGCCCGCCGGATAGGCGATGACTACTACGTCGATAGGACCGAGATCCCCGTCGTGCGCTTCCATTCATACCTCCAATCGTCGGCTGCGACACCGCGGACGGTACTAGGACGATATGCCCGCCGGGCACTCCGTGGCTAGGGTGCGCGCACTAGGACGGGAGTGGGGTCAGGACTACCGGCCCGTGGGCGTCTCCGGCTCGCCGTACACCACCAGCCCGTGGATGACTATCACGCAGAGCGCGAAGATCCCGAGCGACCAGAAGGGGTAGCGACCGCCGATCGACAGGAGCGCGCCGATCGCGCCGAGGGTGGCGGCCGCGATCCCGACCACCCTTCCGTAGGTTCCGCCTCCGAAGAGCGAGAACCCGGCGGTGAGCTGGATTACCCCCAAGATCACAGTGATCCAGCCCCAGGTATGGAGGCTCGAGAACACGTACTGCGTGTTGTTCGAGTAGAAGTTCGCATCGCTGATGGCGGCGATGCCGTAGACGATGTTGAGTGTGCCGGCAACCAACAGCAGGATGGCTGCGAAGATCGCGCGGCCCACACCTCTTACGTTCATTCACGGCTCCTTTC
>JBKPFJ010000104.1:0-6339 GCA_046728795.1 Actinomycetota bacterium
GCCCAAGGCTCCCGAGGAGCGCCCCCCGGCCGCGGTGCCGGCCGGCGAGGCCGGGCCGAAGGGCGAGGCCCGGCGACAGGAGCTCACGCGGCTCCAGCAGACCGTGTCCCGCCGCATGGCCGAGTCGAAGGCCACGGCGCCCGACTTCGCCATCTCGCTCGACGTGGACATGTCGCAGGCCGTGGAGCTGCGCAAGCGCCTCAAGGAGGTAAGCGACCCCGCGCCGTCGTTCAACGACATGGTGGTGAAGGCCGCGGCGACCGCGCTGCGCGAGTTCCCGCGCGTGAACGGCGCCTACCGCGATGGCCAGTTCGAGCTCTACGAGAACGTGAACGTAGGCGTGGCCGTGGCCGCCCAGGACGCCCTCGTCGTGCCCACCATCTTCAATGCCGACCAGAAGTCGCTAGGCGCGATCGCCCGCGACGCGCGCGCGGTGATCGAGAAGGTGCGCGACAAGACCGTGACCCCGCCCGAGCTGTCGGGCGGCACGTTCACGGTGTCGAACCTAGGCATGTTCGGGATCGAGCGCTTCACGGCGATCATCAACCCGCCGCAGGCATCAATCCTCACCGTCGGCTCGCTGAAGAAGCGGCCGGTGGTGGACGAGGACTCGGGCCGCATCGTGGCGCGGGAGACGATCTCGCTGACCCTGGTGTGCGACCACCGCATCCTGTACGGCGCCGACGGCGCCCAGTTCCTCGCACGCGTCAAGGAGCTGCTCGAGCGGCCGCTTTCGCTCGCCCTTTAATCGACGGAAGGCACCCTGGGGCTACGCTCGGAGGCGTGGCGGATCACGTCTCCCAGCCGCGCGTCCCGGCGACCCTTGACGAGGAGATCATCCACGCCCAGGAGGCGGGCGTCCTCTCGACGCTCACCGACGGCGCGCGCATCGCCCGCATCAAGCAGGAGCTGCGGATGGGCTTCGACGCGCTGGCGCACGTGGGCGCCGCCGCCTCGTTCTTCGGCTCGGCGCGGACGCCCGACGACGACCCGGAGTACGAGATCGCGCGCGAGACCGCGCGACTGCTCGGAGAGGCGGACTTCGGGATCATCACGGGCGGCGGCCCTGGCTCCATGGAGGCCGCCAACCGCGGAGCGTGCGATGCCGACGCGCTCTCGATCGGCCTCAACATCGAGCTGCCCTTCGAGCAGGGGATGAACCCGTATGTCGAGCTGGGGCTCACCTTCCACTACTTCTTCGCGCGCAAGATCATGTTCGTCCGCTACGCGAGCGGCTTCGTAGTCCTGCCGGGCGGCTTCGGCACACTCGACGAGCTGTTCGAGTCGCTCACGCTGATCCAGACCGGCAAGGTGCTCGACTTCCCCGTGGTGCTCATGGGCCGCGACTACTGGGGCGGGCTGATCGACTGGATGCGGGAGAGGCTGCTGGGCGAGGGGAAGGTCTCGCCCGGCGACATCGAGCTGCTGTCGCTGACGGACGATCCGGGTGAGGTCGTCGAGCTGATGTCCCGCGCCGAGGTGCGCCGTGCGCGCCGGCGTCAGCCGGGCACCGAGGCGGGCGGGTAGCTCGCACGGATCTCGTCGATGAAGGTCGTCAGGCGGTCGGCGAGCGCGGCGTCGCGCATCTCGAGCACGTTCTCGGCGTTCTGCTCGCCCGAGTGGGACAGGTTGAACGAGCCCGCGAAGGCAACGTCGTCCGCCACCGTGACCTTGGCGTGCATGAAGTCGTGGGGCGTGTCCTGCGCCCAGGGCGTCGACTGCTTCCCCGCGAAGAGTCCCCGCCCGAGCACCGCGGCGAGCACCGGCACCTTCCAGGCCGACTGGCCATTGGTGCGCCACTGGCGCACGACCTGATCGACCTGGGTGTCGTCCACGACGCCGGCCACGTCCAGGTGCCCGTCGGCCACCACCTGGGCGAGCGTGGAGAGCACCGGCGCGGCGGTGAGCACCGGCGAGGCCACGCGCACGCGCCGCCGGGCCCGCCCGATCGCCCGCGCGATCCGATGCGACAGCTCGGGGCCGTGCCCCGGCGTGAACCAGGGCCGGACCTCAACGCCGCCCACGTCCACCGGCTCGGGCTCGACGCGGCCGGTGCGCTCCACGTCGCGGGTTCGCCAGAGCTCCTCGAAGTTGGCCGCGAAGGCGCTGGCCAGCGGCGGCGAGTCCACTGTGAGCATCACGTTCTCCTGAAGCGACCAGGAGTCCACCGTCCAGTTGGTCGAGCCGCTCAGGATCGCCCCGCCGTCGCGTACCACGTACTTGTGGTGCATCAGGTCGGGCGTGCCGGGGATCGAGGCCAGCTCGCAGGGGAGCTCGGCCAGGATGTCCGGCCGCGTCCGGGGCGGCGGGGGCACAGGCAGGTCCTTGCCGTGGTCCTCGTTGTAGGCGATGCGCACGCTCACGCCGCGGCCGGCGGCCTCGCGCAGGGCGTCCGCCACCGCCGCACCCGCCGGGTCGGGCAGGCGGACGTCGTAGAGGGCCAGGTCGAGGGAGCGGCGCGCGGCGCCGAGAAAGTCGGCGACCTCGCCCGCCACCTCGACCGGCGTCTGACCCCCGGGCGTGAGTGTGCGGAGGCGGATGGCCACGGCGGAGGATCGTACGTAGCGGCGGGGGCGCGCCTCTGGCAGCCTTGCGCGGCATGAAGCACACCGCGCACGGCTGGTGGCTCGAGGAGGCGGGCCCGGCGGAGCCCGCGCTGCGGCTCGAGGGCGAGCACACGGCCGACGTCGCGATCGTGGGCGGGGGCTATACCGGCATGTGGACCGCCTGGCACGCGCTCGCCGCCGAGCCGGGCGCTCGCGTGTTGCTGCTCGAGGCCGACCGCTGCGGCCACGGTCCGAGCGGCCGCAACGGCGGCTTCTGCGAATCGCTGTGGGTGGCCATCGCGCGCCTGCGCGACGAGCTCGGCGACGCCGCCGCGCTGGAGCTGGCGGAGGCCTCGCGCGAATCGGTCGAGGCGATCGGGCGCTGGTGCGAGGAGGAGGCGGTCGACGCCTGGTTTCGGAGGGCGCCGTACCTGCTGGCGGGAACGAGCGAGGCGACCCAGGGGGCGGGCTCGGCCGCCGCCCACGCGGCAGCGGCGCTCGGCGCGCCGGAGCGCGTGCAGCGGGTGAGCGTCGAGGAGGTGCGGGCACGCTGCAACTCCCCGCTCTTCCGCGACGGCACGGTGGTACCCGACTCCGCCACCGTGCAGCCGGCGCGGCTGGCGCTCGGGCTGCGCGAGCGGCTCCGCGCCCGGGGAGCGGCGGTCTTCGAGCGTAGCCCGGTGCGGCGAGTCCGGGCGCTCGGGCCGAGGGCGGTCGAGCTCGAGACCGACGGCGGGCGCGTGCGGGCGGGTGCCGCTGTGCTGGCGGCGGGGCCGTCGCTACGGGCACTTCCGCCGCTCCGCTCGCGCCTCACGGTCACCTCCTCCCACATCGTGCTCACGGAGCCCGTGCCGGACGTGCTCGAGGAGCTCGGCTGGACCGGCGGAGAGTCGATCACCGACGGTCGCACGCTCGTGCACTACTTCCGCACGACCCCCAACGGGCGCATCGTCTTCGGCTGGGGAGGGGGCCGCCTCGCGGTGGGAGCACGCGTGAACGGCCGCGTGGAGGTGGACGCGAGCATGGCCGGCGAGGTGCGGCGGGACCTGGTGCGGCTGTTCCCCCAACTCGAGCGTCGGCGGATCACCCACGCCTGGGGCGGCCCGATCGACGTCTCGCCGGCCCACGTTCCGCACGTGGGCGAGCTCCCCGGCGGGCCGGTGCAGTTCGCGTTCGGCTACACGGGAAACGGCGTGGGTCCGTCCCACCTCGTCGGGCGAGTGCTCGCCGCGCGAGCGCTCGATCGCCGCGACGAGGCGAGCCGGCTGCCGCTGCCCGAGCTGCGCGGGGCCCGAGTCCCGCCCGAGCCGCTGGCCTGGCTCGGCGGCTCGGCCGTGCGGGCGGCGTGGGTCCGGCGCGAGCGCCTGCTCGACGAGGGTAGACGGGTCGATCCGCTCACTCGAGCGGTGTGCGCGGTGCCCGAGCTGCTGGGGATCCACCTGGCACGCTAGTAACGCCCGCGTAACCCGGGCTTGGCCACTGTCCTGCCCTGTGGCGCTCCTGGCGCCACTATGCAGGACGGTGGCCCCGGTGCGGCGCGGGCGCGCGCGGGCCGGAGACGCGTCCTAGGCGCCGGCGGCCGGCGGCGCCGTCGGGTCCGCTGTCTCACCGCCGCCCACGCCCTCGCGGGCGATGTAGTCCTCGAGGTCCATCGGGCGGTCGCGAACGCGCTCGGCCACGTCGAGCAGCGTCGAGAACAGGTCGACCTCCTCGACCTGCTCCTTCAGGAACCAATGTGTGAACTGCTCGCTCACGAAGTCGTTCTCCTCGCGGGCGATGGCGGTGAGCTGGGAGATCTGGTCGGTGACCTTTCGCTCCTGCCCGAGCGCGATCCGGACCGGCTCCACGAAGTCACCGAACTCGCGCCGCGGCTCCCCCACACCGGGCACCGCCGGGAGCACCTCCGAGTCGAGCAGGTACTCGACCATCATCAGGGCGTGCTGGCGCTCCTCGAGCGCCTGGTCATAGAAGAGCTGCGCCAGGCGCGGGAAGCTCTCGTGCTCGTACCAGATGGCGGCAGCCAGGTACTGATGGGACGCGCCGAACTCGCGCCCGATCTGCTCGTTCAGGGCGTCAACGAAGCGCTCGGCGGGCATGGGGGCGGCGAGACTACCCGGTCCAGCGGAAGCCGGCCTCGGCGATGCGCGGCTCGAGCGGGCTGGTCGGGAGCCCGTCCGGCGGCTCGGGGTGGTTGTAGGCAGTCGGTGCCGTGTCGTTGGGGGTGTCGGGGTGGAAGATCGAGGCCAGGTATTGGATCTGGCCGCGGCCCACGCCGAGCTCGAGCTGCCCGCCGCCGTAGGCGCCCACGCCGTTGGCGTCGCACCAGTCATAAGCCTCGAATAGGGCCCGGATCGGGCCGAAGCGCGAGGGCTTGATGTTGATCATCTTGGGCCGCCAGGGCCGCGACTCGATGTCCGCCACCGAGTGGATCGGGGCGTCCCAGGTCACCCGATCGGCGACCGGCTCGAGGAGCGGGCGGGTCTCGTCAGTCACGTCCGGGTCCTCGATCCAGGCGCGGGGGAAGGACTCGATCACCATCCGATAGAGCTCCGGGTCGGTCTCGACGTCCACCGGAGTGCCCGTGTAGAGGCCCTTGAGATCCAGCGAGTCGATCGCGCCGGTGGCCACGAGCTCATCCACGAGCTCCTGCGACCAGCTGTTGGTGGGATCGAGCTTGAAGCGGGTGGTCGGATAGCGCTCGAGCAGGCCGAGCACGCGGTCGGCCTTGTCCGGCCCCTCCGAGCCCGGGCCCGAGAGCCGCGTCGAGACGACGAAGTTGACCGGGCGCGGCTCGCGGCCTACCGCCTCGGCGAGAGGCGCGCCGGCCTGCCTCAAGGCCAGGTCGAGCGCCGCCGACTCGTACCCCCAGCGGCGATAGTTCACCGACGCAGCGCGGACGGGCGGCGCTGGCCAGAGCTCGAGCTCGTCCAACCGCTGCGAGAGCGAGTCGAGGGTGAACGACCCGGTCAGGCCGTCGGGCGGGCCGGTGTCCCGCTGGGCGACGTGATCGAGGCCGTCGTAGGTCACGTCCTCCCCGACGCCCTCGTGCCCCCCACCCTGGAGCTTGATCAGGGTCGTGAGGCGGACGAAGTCCTTCGAAAGCTCGAACTCGAGCCCCTCGAACTCGCAGGACTCGATCTCGATCGGCAGGTCGGCGACGCGATCGTAGCTGCTCACGACCGTCGAAGCCTACTCAGCGTCAGATGTGCGCCCGGACGCGGAGTTCATGGCCGTGGTGGTCGCGATCGCCATCGAGGAGCGCGCCGGCGAGCGCTCCTACGCGCGCAGGTCACGGCGGCGTAGGCCCACGATCGCGCCCGCCGCCAGGGCCAAGGCGAAGAGCCCCGATACGGCCAGATCCACGACGTCCACACCGCTCTTCAATGGGTCGTGGCCCGCGTAGTAGTGGAAGAGCGAGAGGTACTTGAGCCAGGCGATCGCATCGACGAGCGGCGCGAACCCGTTGATCAAGAACCCGAGGATCGCGAACGCGGCCGCGCCTCCGGTGGCGAGCGCTCGGCGGCCGGTGCCGGCGCCGAGGGCGAGCGCGACCATGCCAGTCGCGACGCCGAAGAATGCCAGGTGCAGGGAAAGGGCGCCGAGGTCCCCCAGCCCGATCCCTCCGCCGGCCACCGCCACCCCGATGATTAGCCCAAGCCAGGTGCCAAAGGCGATGATCAGCGCGCTGACCGCAACCGCCGCCGCCTTCGCCACGACAAGGCGCGAGCGTTTCACCGGGTGGGCGAGCACCAGGGCCAGGACCCTCTCCTCTTCCTCGCCGGCGGTGGTGCTC
>JBKPFJ010000028.1:0-6966 GCA_046728795.1 Actinomycetota bacterium
CCGGTTTGCAGCCGGCCAGCCGGCGAAAGAGGCCCGCGAAGCCTCCGCAAAGCAGGTGAGCGAGCCGATGACGCCGGCGGACGCCGGTTTGCAGCCGGCCAGCCGGCGAAAAGCGAGCCCGGCAAGGAAGAGGCCCGCGTAGCCTCCGAAAGCAGGTGAGCGGGCCGATGACGCCGCCAGGCGACGCTTTGCAGCCGGCTAGCGCTCGATCTTGGTGATCTTGAGCTTACGAGCAGGGCCCCGTGGCACGGGCACCGACACGATCTCGCCGCGCCTGTGGCCGAGGAGGGCCTTGCCGACCGGCGACTCGTTCGAGAGCTTGCTCTCCGCGGGGTTCGCCTCGGCCGAGCCGACGATCTTGAACTTCGTCGACTTGTCCGTCTTCTGGTCCTTCAGGTGCACGGTCACGCCGACGTTCACCACGTCCGAGGAGACGTCCTTCTCGTTGATGACGCGTGCGCCGCGCAGCTTCTCCTCGAGGTCCGCGATCTGCTTCTCGAGCATCGCCTGCTCGTTCTTGGCGTCGTCGTACTCCGAGTTCTCGGCGATGTCGCCGAACTCGCGCGCCTCCTTGATCCGCTGAGCCACCTCGCGGCGGCGGCGAGTCTGGAGATCCTGGATCTTCGCCTTGAGCTCCTCGAGCCCTTGTGGTGTGAGAACTGTCTCGCGGGCCGCCATAGAAAAACCCCCCACGGACCTCTGGAGGGACGGATGAGTGTAGCAACCGGCTATGCCGCGATCGGGGCGGAAATCTGCCCCAGGATGCGCCGCGCGTCAGCCGTTGTGGGTGCGGTCAGGAGCGGCTGCTGCTCGCGCCGCGCGAGGCCCAATCGCTCGGCGTACCAGGGGTAGAACTTCCGCAGGTAGCGCCCCGCGCGCTCCACGCCGAGGTGCTCCTCGGCGCGCTCCATCACCCACTCCAGCTCGGCACGCACCTCGTGGTGCTCGGGCTCGCCCGGGCGCAGCCCGAGCAGCCGCTCGAAGCGCCACGGATCGCCGAGCGACCCGCGCGCGAGCATCACCGCCTCGGCGCCGCTTCGCTCGAAGGCGTCGCCCACCTGCTCGTCCGAGAGCAGGCCGCCGGACAGCATCACCGGCACGTCGAGCGCCTCGACCAGCTCGCGGGCGAGCTCGTAGTCCGGCCTCCCCTTGTGCTGCTGCGAGGCGTGCCGCGGGTGAAACGCGATCGCGGCCACCCCGGCCTCGTCGACGAGGCGCCGGGCCAGCTCGACGCCCCCGCGCTCCCCCGGCCGCCGGCCGGGGCGCAGCTTCACCGTCACCGGCAGCCCGCTTCCCTCCCCGGCGGCGCGCGCCAGCGCCACCGCCCGCCCGGGCTCCTCCAGCAGGGCGGCGCCGGCGCCCGTCTTGCACACCTTCCTCACCGGACAGCCCATGTTGAGGTCGATGAGGTCGGCGCCCGCGTCCGCCACCAACGCGGCCGCCTCGCGCATCACGTCGGGGTCCTGCCCGAACAGCTGCATCGACACCGGGTGCTCGTCGGGGTGAATGCGGAGGAACTCGCGCACGGTGCGCTCGTTGCCGTAGGCGAGGCCGAAGCTCGACACCATCTCCGACACCACGAGGCCGGCGCCGTGGCGCCTCGCCTGGAGGCGCACGAACCAGTTGCCAATGCCGGCGAGGGGCGCCAGCACGACCCGGTTCGCGATCCGGCGGCCGGCCAGGGTCCAGCTGTCGGTAAGCGCTCGCACTGGAGCGAGCGTACCGAGCGCGCGCGGCGCTTAGGAGCGGCGGCGGGGCGAACCCACGCGCGGCTCAGCCGGCGAGCGCGTCGATCTTTGCCGCCAGGACGAAGTCGTTGCGAGTGAGCCCCGATGCGGCGTGCGTCGTGAGCTCGAACGCCGCGCGCCCCCAGCCCAGCTCGATGTCGGGGTGATGGCCTTCCGCCTCGGCGATCAGCGCCACCCGCGCCACGAAGCCGAACGCGTCGCGGAAGTTCGGAAACGAGAACTCGCGCCGCAACGCCCGGTTGCCCTCGCGATCCCAGGCGGGGACCTCCTTGGACAGGTCGGCGGCTTCACCTTCGGGCAGTGGTGGGGTGCCCGGCTCGCAGGCCTCGCAGTGCGCAGCGGCAAGCTCGCTCACAGGCCGCAGCTTTTCACCCGCGGCACGAGGTGACAAGGCCCGCGAGCGGGCGTACGCTGACGGCGGAACGAGGTCTGGAGCCGCACCATGCTGTCGGCGTCGCGTTTCTTCGACGACCCCCGGTACCTGCACACCGTCACCGCCGAGAAGTCGCCTGCCCAGTCGGAGGCGCAGGCGCACGACGCGGCGAGCTTGTCCGGCTGCCGGCCCGGAGCTCGGATCCTCGACGCAGCCTGCGGGAACGGGCGCCACGCCGTGCCACTTGCCCGCGCGGGCTATCGGGTGGTCGCCTTCGACCATTCGCTCCCGCTGCTCGGCGCCATGCGACGCGGCACTCGCGGCGAGCCCCGGCCCCGACTCGTGCTCGGCTCATACACCGCGCTGCCGTTCGAACCCGGCGTATTCGATGCGGTCCTGTGCCTGGGAACCTCGCTGGGGTACCTGGGCGACGAGGGCGACCGGGCAGCGCTGCGCGAGTTCCGGCGCGTCCTCGCGCCGGGTGGGCGATTGGTGATCGAGACGCTCCACCGCGGCGAGATCGGCTCCCGGCTGAGCGAGTGCGAGGAGCGCCCGCTTCGCGGAGGCACGCTGTGCTTCGAGCGGCGCTTCGATCGGGCGCGCCGTGTGATGTACGAGGCTCAACGACTGGAGAACGGCGCGAGGAGCGGCCCGCCGCTGATGTACGAGCTGCGCGTGTACGGCGAAAACGAGCTGCTCCGCATGCTCGAGGGCGCGGGCTTCGCCGTCATCGGACGCCACGGCTCCCTGGCGGGAGAGGGCGACCCGTCGCCCGTAACGCCGCTCGTTCTGGTGGCGGAGCCGAACGGCCGCTCCGGTCCGTGAGGCTCAGGACTGCGCCAGTAGGTCGATCTTCGCCGCAATGATGAAGTCGTTGCGGCTCAGGCCCGAGGCCGTGTGCGTCCACGTCCTGAACGCGGCGCGCCCCCACGTCAGCTCCATCTCGGGATGGTGGCTCTCCGCCTCGGCCACGAGGGCAACCCGCACGACGAGACCGAAGGCGCCGCCGAAGTCGTCAAACGAGAACTCGCGCCGAAGAGAGCTGTTGCCGTCCCGCTCCCAGCCCGGCACGAAGCGCTCGAGCTCCGCCGCCTCCGCTTCGCTGAGCGGCGCCGTCCCAGGAGGGTATTCGCGACAGTGCTCGTCGGCGAGGGCGGTCACTCGCCAAGCGTAACCGCGCTCGCTCAGCGCAGCCGGTGGCGCTCGGCCCAGAGCGCAGCCTGGGTCCGGTCGGTGACCCCGATGCGCTCGAAGATGTGCGTGACGTGACCCTTTACTGTCCTCTCGCTTATCTCGAGGCGGCGCGCGATCAGCTTGTTCGGCATGCCCTCGGCGACCATGAGGAGGACCTCGCGTTCACGTGGCGTGAGCTCCTCGGCGGGGCGCCGGCCGGCGCGAGCGGCGAGGACCGCGCTGGCCGCCTTCGGGGCGAGCGGCGACTCTCCTCGCGCGGCCGCGCGGATGCCGCGCAGCAGCTCGTCCGGGTCCGCGCCCTTGAGCAGGTAACCGATCGCGCCCGCGTCGAGCGCGTCGAGGATCCGCTCCTGATCGGAGAACGACGTCAGGACCACCACCTGCGTCCCGGGCTGCTCGTCCCTGATGCTGCCGGTCGCCTCGATCCCGTCCATGCCGGGCATCTCGAGGTCCATGAGTACGACGTCGGGACGCTGCTCGCGGGCCATCGCGAGCGCGCTCGTCCCATCCTCGGCCATGCCGACGAGCCCGACGTCCTCCGCCTCCACCAGAAGCTGAGCGAGGCCGGCGCGGACCACCGGATGGTCGTCGACGACGAGGACGCGGATCATCGGATCGGAACCTCCAGGGTGATTCGCGTGCCCTTTCCCACGGCCGAGCTCACCTCGAGCCGACCCCCCCGCTCGGCGGCGAGGTCGTCGAGCAGTCGCAGGCCGAAGTGGCGGTCGCCGGAGCGCGCGCTCTCCTCCGGCCCGAAGCCCGCACCGTCGTCGCTCACCGTGAGGGTCGCCCGCCCGTCCGTGACGCCCACGTACACCTCCACGTGGTCCGGTGTCGCGTGTGTCGCGACGTTGCGAAGCGCCTCCTGGGCCCCTCGGAAGAGGGTCTCCTCGGTCGCAGCAGGCAGCTCGAGGCCCGGCTGCACTTCGAGCTCGACCCGGATGTCGCGGGCGGTCAGGGGCGCCACGAGGTCGGACAGCGCGGCGGCGAGGCCGGACCTGCGCACGCTCGCGGGGTAGATCCCGACCAGCAGTGCGCGCAGCTCCGCGATCGCGCGCCGCGTCGCCACCGTGGCCTCGCCTACGACGCGCCCGGCCGGCTGGATACCCTCGCGGGCCAGCCGCTTCGCCGTCCCAGCGAGCGAATAGGTGACACCGGACAGCTCCTGCACAACGCCGTCGTGCAGGTACTGGGCGATCCGCCGGCGCTCGGCGTCCGAGGAGTCGATGGCGCGCTGGAGCAGCGCCTCGCGCTCCCTCTGGCGCTGCCGGAGCCGTCGCGCGAGCGAAGCGGCCAGCGGCAGCTGCACTAGCCACAGCACCAGAAGGGCCGCGATCAGCGCGGGAGCGAAGCGGGCGAGCTGCCTGTGCTCGGTGTCGGTGACCAAGCTGTAGCGGAGGTAGTCCTCAAACAGGAGGTCGGTCCCGTCCGGCGCCTCGATCGGGAGGTAGACCTCGAGCAGCTTCCCGAAGCGCCGCTCGTAGAGGTTCTCCGGCCTCGAGACGTCGCTCACCCCGGCGTCGACGATTCGCTTGCGGATGGCCGCCCGCTCGGCCGACTCCAGCTCGAACCGTCGAGCCACGAGCCGCGGCTCGTCCGAGTAGACGATGCGCCCGTCGAGCGTCCACAGCTTCACCCGCACGACCGGCCCGCGCAGGACCGAGTGATGAACCACTCGGCCGAGCCGCGCGCGGGCCTTCGGATTGCCGCGAAGCAGAGCGTCGGCGAGTGCCGGCTCGACCACTCCCTCGCCCAGGAGACGGGTGAACTCCTTCGCCTCCCGGATGCCCTCGTCCCGGGCCGACCGCCGCAGGACCGCGGTCGCCGTCAGACCTAGGAGTGCGATGGCGGCGAGGCTCGCTGCGGCGAAGACGACCACCGGCCGGACGACCGACACCGGCTGCCGCTGCCCGGACGCGGCCCCGCCGCTACGTAAGGGGCGCAAGAGCCGGACGCGGGCCATGCTCGAATTGTGGCTAGCGGCGCCGCTTCCGCTTGCGCGGGCTGCGCGGAGGGGGGTTCCGCGCGGGCGGCGGCGCCGGCGCGGGCGGCGGCGCCGCCAGCGGCGCCGCCCGCCAGAAGACCACCTGCTGGCCCAGGGTCCAGAGGCTCGTGGTGACCCAGTAGACGGCCAGGCCCGCCGGGAAGCGGGGCACTATGCCGACGAACAGCAGCGGAAGGGCGAGCGCCAGCCCACGCTGCCCGCCCTGAAGCGCACGCGTGGCGATCGCGCTCGAGATGACCTGGGAGATGAGGTAGGTGAGTAGCAGCGCCGCAAGCACTGCCCCGTGGGGCTTCTGCGTCAGGTGCGGGATGAACAGGAAGCCGGCGTCGCCGAACAGGCCGTTCTTCACGTCGTGGCGCATCAGGTAGTAGAGCGAGATGAAGATCGGGATCTGGACGAGGAGCGGTGCGAAGGCGGCCAGCGGGTTGATCCCATGCTCGCGGTAGTAGTGCGTCGTCTCGCGCTGCAGCCGCTCCCGGTCATGCTTGAAGCGCTGCTGGATTCGCTTCAGCTCGGGCATGTGCTGGCGCAGCTCGCGTTGGGCCCGAACCTGGCGCACGGTGAGCGGCACCGTTCCGAGCCGGACCAGTACGGTCAGCCCGACGATCGCGAGGCCCCAGCCGAGGCCCACGTCGTGCAGCCGCTCGAGGATCCATTCCTCGGCGTCGACGAGCGGTGCGAGGACGTTGGCGACGATCATCGGCTCCGTTCCCAGATTAGGCGAAGGCCCTCGAGGGTCAGGAGGTCGTCCACCTCGTCGATCTCCTCGCAGAACGGCACGATCGGCTCGGCCAGTCCACCGGTGGCGATCGCCGTGGCCTCCTCGCCGAGCTCGTCCCGCAGGCGGCGGACGATCGCGTCCACCTGCCCCGCGAAGCCGTAGATGACCCCGGACTGGAGCGCGGCCTGGGTGCTCTTGCCGATCACGCTCCTGGGCGGCTCGAGCTCGACCTTGAAGAGGCGCGCCGCGCGCTGCGCGAGGGCATCGATCGATATCTCGACCCCGGGGGCCAGCACGCCCCCCAGATACTCGCCCCGAGCGGAGACGACGTCGAAGTTCGTGGAGGTCCCGAAGTCGGTGATGATGCACGCCCCGCCGAAGCGCTCGTAGGCGGCGACGGCGTTCACGATCCGGTCGGCGCCCACCTCGTGGGGGTTGTCCATGCGGATTGGCATCCCGATGCGCAGGTCCGGGCCGACCACGGCGAGCGTCCCCTGCAGGTAGCGCTCCGATACCCGCTCGTACTCGTGGCCGAGCTGGGGGACGACACACGAGACGATCGCCCCGTCCACGTCGCGCAGCGTCAGGTCGCGCAGCGCCAAGAGACCGGACAGCCGGCTCGAGAGCTCGTCGGCCGTCTCCTCCCGGTGGGTGGCAAGGCGCCAGTGCTCGACGAGCTCCTCTCCGCTGAACATCCCGATGTGCGTCTGGGTGTTGCCGGCGTCGATCGCGAGCAGCATCGACGCGCGATTATCGCTACCGGAGCGGCGCGCCCATGGCGTGAAAGCCGCCGTCCACGTGGACGATCTCCCCCGTGATCGCCCGCGCGGCGTCCGACAGCAAGAACAGCACGGCGTCCGCCACCGGCCCCGGGTCGCCGTCCCAGCCGAGCGGCGCCTGGCGGCCCCAGAGGCCGGCCAGATCG
>JBKPFJ010000032.1:0-16413 GCA_046728795.1 Actinomycetota bacterium
GGCCAGCTCCCCGGCGTCGCGCCAGTGCGCCCGCGCGGACCCGCACTCGGCGGCCAGCGCAGCGAGCGCGGCCTCTGCGGCGCCGGGGGCGAAGCGCAGGATCGAGGAGGCGTTCGGGTCGAGCGTGGAGGGCCGGCTCGAGGCCACGACCAGCCGCGCCCCCGCGCGGCGAACGGCCTTGCGGACGCGCAGGTCGAGGATCGGCGCCTCGTCCACCAGCTCCGTGTCGAGCACCAGGATCGCGTCGGAGTGATCGATGTCGGACGTCCGGGCGCTGAGGTCGGGCCGCGCCAGCACCCGCGACTGCGCGGCATCGCGCAGGCCACCGAGGCTCGAGTCGACGTGCGAAGAGCCGAGCCCCTCCCGCAGAAGGTGCTGGACGAGGAAGCCCTCCTCGTTGGTTGTGGCGCCTCCCAGCACGACAGCCGTGCGCTCGCCCTCCCTGCGAAGCGCGGCCGCCGCCTCGGACAGGGCGCGCTCCCACGGGACCTCGCGAAGGTAGCCGCCGTCGCGGACCATCGGCCCCGTGATCCGCTCGGGGGCGTGGATCGCCTGGTAGGCGAAGCGGCCCTTGTCGCACAGCCAGCCGTCGTCCACCTCGACGTTGTCGCGCGCCAGCACGCGCAGCACCTTCGCGTCGTCGCGCACCGTCAACTCGACGTTGCACTGGCTCGGGCAGAGGGTGCAGATGGTGCCCGCGCCCTCGATGTCCCAGGGCCGGGCGCGAAAGCGGTAGGCGGTCGAGGTGAGCGCGCCAACCGGACAGAGCTCAATGATGTTTCCGCTGAACGGCGCCACGTACGGGCGGCCGTCGTGGGTGCCGACGAAGGTGTGGTCGCCGCGCTCGAGGAAGACGAGCTGGTAGTCCTCGGCCACCTCCTGCGAGAACCGCACGCAGCGGTAGCAGAGGATGCAGCGCTCGCGGTCGATGGCCACGAGCGGCGACAGCTCGAGCGGCTTCTTGAAGTGGCGCTTCGGCTCGATGAAGCGCGAGCGCCCGGCGCCCCAGCCGAAGGAGATGTCCTGCAGCGGGCACTCGCCGCCCTTGTCGCACACCGGGCAGTCGAGCGGGTGGTTCACGAGCAGGAACTCGACCACCGCGTTCTGCGCCTGCTTGACGCGGTCAGAGGTGGTGTTCACCACCATCCCGTCCTTCACCGGCGTCGAGCAGGAGGTCTGGAGCTTCGGCATGCCCTCGATCTCCACGAGGCACATGCGGCAGGCCCCGACGGGCTGGCCCAGCTTCGGCTCGTAGCAGAAGTAGGGGATCTCGACGTCGCCCTGCTTCGCCGCGTCCACGAGCATCATGCCCTCGGGGGCGCGCACCTCGCGGCCGTCGATCTCGAAGGTGATCGGGCTGGGCTCGGGCCGCGCCACCTAGGCGGCCCCCGCTTCCTCGACGGACGCGAGCTCACCGGCGCCCATGGCGACCATCTCTTCTAGCTCGCGCTCGCGGCGCGCCGCCTCGATGTGCTGCTCGAACTCCTCGCGGAAGTGCTTGATCATGGAGCCCACCGGCATCGCCATCGAGTCGCCCAGCACGCAGAGGCAGTTGCCGATGATGTTCTCCTGCACCTGGGCCAGGATCTCGAGGTCCATCGGCGTGGCCTCACCGAGGTCGATCCGCTCCAGGGTCTTCACCGTCCAATTGGTGCCCTCGCGGCAGGGCACGCACTTCCCGCACGACTCGTGGCGGTAGAACTCGGCCAGCCGGAGGGCCAGGGGCACGAGCGGCTGGGAGTCGTCCACGACGATGATCGAGGCCGTGCCGAGCATCGACCCCGCCTCCGCCATCGCCTCGTAGGTGAGGGGCAGGTCGAGGTGCTCCGGCCCCAGAACCGGCGCCGAGGAGCCACCGGGGAAGAAGCACTTGATCTCGCGCCCCTCCGGCGGCCCCCCGGCGAGGCCGTAGATGACGTCGCGCACCGAGACGCCCAGCTCGACCTCGTAGTTCCCCGGCCGCTGGACGTTGCCGGAGACCGACACGATCTTCGTGCCGGTGGAGTTGCCCTCGCCGAGCGACGCGAACCACTCGCCCCCGCGCTCGATGATCAGCGGCGCGTTGCAGAGCGTCTCCACGTTGTTGATCAGGGTGGGCCCCTGGTAGAGCCCCTGGTTCGCGGGGAAGGGGGGCTTGAGCCGCGGGTTGCCGCGCTTCCCCTCGAGCGCGTCGAGCAGCCCCGTCTCCTCGCCGCAGATGTAGGCGCCCTGGCCGCGGTGGACCACGAGCGAGAAGGACTGGTCCGAGCCCATGATCCGGTCCCCGACGTAGCCCTTGGCGCGCGCTTCCTCGAGCGCCGCGTCGAGGATGTCGGCCTGGTGGGCGTACTCGCCGCGGATGAAGATGAAGCCCTTGTTCGCCCCGGCGGCGATTGCGCCGACCACGCAGCCCTCGATCAGGAGGTGCGGGTTCTTCTGTATCAGGAGCCGGTCCTTGAAGGCGCCGGGCTCGGACTCGTCGGCGTTGCAGCAGAGGTACTTGTCCATCGAGCCGCGCGGGATGAAGCTGGCCTTCTTCCCCATCGCGAAGCCGGCGCCGCCTCGGCCCCGCAGCCCGGATGCCTCGAGCTCCGCCAGCACCTGCTCCGGCTCCATCTGGAAGAGCGCCTTGCGCAGCGCCTTGTAACCGCCCAGCCGCTCGTACACGTCGATCGTGTTGAGCCCCGGCTCGTCGATGTCGCGCAGCAGGACGCGCGTCTCGACGGTCACAGCTGCGGGTCCTTCCAGGTGCCGCCGGCGGGGTGAACGTCGGGCTCCTCGGGCGGCGTCGGGCGGGGCGGGGCCGCGGGTAAGCGATAGTCGGGGTCCTCGAGGCCGCGACCGGGCAACACGTCGCGGCCCTCGCGCATGGCGGCCACGAGCTCG
Source organism: Actinomycetota bacterium (assembly GCA_046728795.1). GTDB lineage: Bacteria > Actinomycetota > Thermoleophilia > Solirubrobacterales > Thermoleophilaceae > JBKPFJ01. The sequence goes on from JBKPFJ010000032.1 coordinate 2,866, forward strand.
GGCGCGTCCGATTCGTCGAGCGGGCCCACGTAGCGGCCGTCGACCGAGGCCATCGGCGCCATGTCGCAGGCGCCGAGGCACTCGAACTCGCGGATCTCCACGTCCTCGAGGCCCTGGTCGCGCGCCTCCTCCCGGATCGCGTCGAAGACCGACTTGGCGTCGCGCAAGTGGCACGCGACGCTCGTGCACACGTAGATGTAGCGCGAGCCGCTCGGCTCGGTGCGCAGCATGTCGTAGAAGGTCGCCACCGACGACAGGTAGCCCGGCGTTACCTGCATCACCGCCGCGACCTGGGCCAGCGCCTTGGGCGAGCACCAGCCGTGGATGCGCTGTGCCGCGCCGAGCGCCGGCAGGGCCGCCGAGTGGCGGTCCGGATAGCGCGACATGAGCTCCTCGATCTCCTTGCGCAGCCCCTCGGGCACCGCCACCGATGCGGGGTCGGGCACGGTTGCGGGCTTGCGCTCGACGTCCACGGCCTCGTCCCAGCCGCGGGGGAGCGGGGCCGCCCGCAGGGCACCCTCGTCGCCGATCTCCTGCATGCGCTCGGGGGTCACCGGTCAACCCCGCCGAGTATCGGATCGAGCATCGCCACGCACGCGATGAAGTCGGCGATCAGCGAGCCCTCGGCCATCGCGGGCAGGGCTTGGAGGTTCACGAAGCTCGGGTCACGCACGTGGACGCGGGCCGGCTTAGCCGAGCCGTCGGCCACCACGAAGCAGCCCATCTCGCCGCGCGGAGACTCGACCGCACAGTAGGCCTCGCCGGGCGGGACGCGGAAGCCCTCCGTCACCAGCTTGAAGTGGTGGATGAGCGCCTCCATGCTGGTGGCCAGCTCGTGCCGCGGAGGGAGCGCCACCTTGCGGTTACTCGTGATCCAGGGTCCCTCCGGCAGTCCGTCGAGCGCCTGCTCCACGATCTTCAGGGACTCGCGCATCTCGGCGATCCGCACCCGGTAGCGGTCGTAGTTGTCCCCGACGGTGCCCACCGGGATCTTGAAGTCGAACTTCTCGTAACTCGAATAGGGCGTGGCCTTGCGCAGGTCCCAGGGATCGCCGGCGGCCCGCAGCAGGGGGCCGGTCACGCCCAGGTCGCGGAGCCGCTCCACGGGGACGATCCCCGTGTTCTTCGTGCGCTGGAGCCAGATCTCGTTGCGGTCGAGCAGCGCCTCGTACTGGTCGAGGCGCTGCGGCATCACCTCGAGGAACTCGCGCGTCTTGGCCTCCCAGCCCGGCGGGATGTCCTCGATCAAACCGCCGACCTGGAAGTAGCGTGTGTGGATCCGCTGGCCCGAGGACATCTCGAACAGGTCGAGCACGAGGTCGCGGTCGCGGCATCCCCACCAGAGCATCGTGATCGCCCCGATGTCGAGCGCGGCGGTGGCGATCCAGAACAGGTGCGAGGCGATCCGGTTGAGCTCCATGTGGATCACCCTCAGCCACTGCGCGCGCGGCGGGACCTCCTCGTCGAGCAGCGTTTCGACGGCCATACAGAAGGCCATCGCGTTGTGGTAGTAGGCGAGGTAGTCCATCCGCTCGACGAACGTGATGACCTTCCAGTACTGCTGGTCCTCGCAGCTCTTCTCGATGCCCGTGTGGACGTAGCCGATGATCGGCTTGACCTCGCGCACGACCTCCCCCTCGAGCGTCGTCAGGAGGCGCAGGACCCCGTGCGTGGCCGGGTGGTGCGGCCCGATGTTGATCGTGAAGAGCTCCTCTTGGGGGGCGACGTCCCCCTCGACGATCGCCGCCGTGCCCGACACGGGCTCCTCCCCGAGGCGCTCCATCGTCACCGAGCGCTCCCGCTCGCGGTAGGGCACCCCCGTCGGATCCCGGTCAGTCATACCAGCGCGGGAACTTGTCCTCGTTGAAGGTGAAGAGGACCGGCTCGCCGCCCATCGGGAAGTCGCGCCGCTGCGGGAAGCCCTCATAGTCCTCGGGCATCAGGATGCGCCGCAGGTCGGGGTGGCCCTCGAAGACGACGCCGAACATGTCGTAGATCTCGCGCTCCTGGAAATCGGCCGTGGGGAACAGGTCCACGACCGTGGGGAGGCGTGGCTCCTCGACGCCGAGGCGGGTCTTCACGTTGAGGCGGTCGGTGCGATCGGTGGACAGGAGCTGGTAGTGGACGCCGAGGCGCGGCTCGTCCGGCAGGTAGTCGCAGCCGTGCACGCTCATGAGCTGGTCCCAGGGCTCGTCGTCGCCGTCCGTGAGGAAGGCCAGCACCTCGTGCACCCGCGCCGGAGCGACCTCGAGCGTGGCCTGGTCGCGGAGGAAGTGCGTGCCCACGACGGCCTCGTCCGCCACCCGATCGCGCACGCGCTGAGCGATCAGCTCGAGACCGGTGGCGTCAGGCAAGGATTACCTCCGCGGGGCTTCCGGCCCCGCGGTCTGATCACGACGCTCGGCCTCCGGCCTCCCGTGACCCGAGGTCGAGCTCTGCTCGACCTCCTCCGTGCCTTCCGCCTTGTAGCGCTCGCGCCAACCCAGATCCGGGTTGTTCGTGATCTTGTCCTGCAGCTTCATGATCCCGTAAATGAGCGCCTCCGGGCGCGGCGGGCAGCCGGGCACGTATACGTCGATCGGCAGGAACTTGTCGGCGCCCGCCACCAGCGCGTAGTTGTTGAACATCCCGGCGCTCGACGCGCAGGCCCCCATCGAGATCACCCACTTCGGCTCGAGCATCTGGTCGTAGAGGCGGCGGATGATCGGCGCCATCTTCACCGACACGCGGCCGGACAGGATCAGCATGTCGGCCTGGCGCGGGGAGAAGCGGATCACCTCGGCGCCGAAGCGCGAGAGGTCGTTCCGCGGCGATCCGATCACGGTGATCATCTCGATCGCGCAGCACGCGAGCCCGAAGCCGAGCGGCCAGATCGCGTTCTTACGCGCCCACGCCTGCGCCTCCTCGAACCTGGTCAGGATCAGCCTCTGCTCGACGTACTCCTCCAGGTCCCGCCCTTCGAGCTCGCCGCGCAGCATCTGCTGCACGCGGAGCTGGTTCACCCGGAGGCGGGTTACTTCCAATCGAGTGCTCCCCGGCGCCAGACGAACACGAACGCCACGAGCAGCAGCACGACGAAGACGATCGTCTCGACTAGGGCGAACACACCGAAGGCCTTGAGCTGGACGGCGATCGGGTAGAGGAAGACGACCTCGATGTCGAACAGGATGAAGAGCATCGCGATCAGGTAGAAGCTGATCCCGAAGCGGAAGCTCTTCCTCACCTCAGAGGGCAGCCCCGACTCGTAGGGCTGCACCTTCACCCGCTCCGGACGCTTCGGGCCGAGCGCGCCGTTCGCAAGCGCGAAGACGACCCCGACCCCCGTGCCCAGCACGAGGAACACGAGGGCTGGCAGGTAGGCCTTCAGCACCGCAGCCGGTGGTATATCAACCCCTTGTGCGGTGTTGCTACATAGTGCGGAAGGTCGCGTTCTGAGCGGCGTTCACGCGGGTCTGGGCATCGCCGTACTGGTCTCGAACGGCATCGCCGGAGCGTGGGGGGCGGTGGCCTGGCTGAACGGCCGCACCTCGGTCGCCTTCTGGACCCTGCTGCGCGTGGCGCAGGCCTGTGTCGTGGCCCAAGTGGTGCTCGGGCTCCTGCTCCTGGCCAGCGGCGAGAGCGCCCCCGACGGCCTCCACATCGCCTACGGGATCTCGCCGCTCGTGGTCACGCTCGTGACCGAGGGCCTGCGCGTGACGGTGGCCCAGAAGGAGCTCGAGGGCATCGAGGACATCGAGGCGCTGGACCGCCGCGAGCAGATGCTCCTGGCCCGCCGCGTGGCCCACAGCGAGATGGGAGTGATGACGGTCGGCCTGCTGCTCATCCTGACGCTGGCGTTACGAGCGTTTCAAACGGGCGGCTGAAGCGGCGTCTTGGGCGGTGCCCCGGCCGGACACGCGGGGGTCCCTGAGTTTTCGACAGATATACGGACGTAAGTTCAGGGACCCCCGCGGAAGGGCCCGGAGGGCTCAGGCCAGGCCCACGTACCAGAGTCCGAACAGCAGGCCGAAGAGGCCGAACGCCGGGATGAGGACGGTCCGGTAGACGGGCTGGATTGCCGGCTGGGTGAGGGCCCAGGCGAAGGCGGTCGTGCAGAGGGCCATCGACGCCATCGACATGGGGGCGAAGAGGGCCAGCGCCGCCGCCGCCTCGAGCTGCGTGGGCAGCGCGGCTATCAGGAGCAGGACGACCGCACCGGTGCCCGCCAGGCCGTGCAGCGTGCCGATCGCGAGCGCCTGCTGCGGGCTCCGGACATGGCGGTGCCGGTGCGGGCCGCCGCCGCGCCGAAGGTGGTGGCGGTGGCCGTGAGCGCCGTCGCCGTGTGAGTGGGCGCCCGAGCGGTAGTCGCCCCGGGCCCACTTGACGATCACCCGCCCCGCCAGGGCGAGGATGACCAGCCCGACCGCCTTCTCCGCGCCGGACTCGAGCCAGGCGGGCAGCGAGGACTTGAAGAAGATCAGCGGGAGCCCGATCACGAGCAGCGTGCCCGCATGGCCCACGCCCCACCAGGCGCCGAGACGGGCCGCGGAGCGGGTGTCTCCGTGGTCGACCGCCACGAGCGATGTGACGGCCACCAGGTGGTCGGGGTCGGACGCGTGGCGGAGCCCGAGCGCGGCGGCGATGCCCAGGGCCACCAGCAGCGGCGCGCCGCTGAAGAGCTGGGTGAGCCAGCCGTCCAGGGCGGTCACTGGCAGTCCTCGCAGAGTCCCACGAGCGGGTAGTGGTTGAAGCGCGGGCGGAGCCCGAAGCGACGCTCGACGACCTCGCACACGTCGTCGAGGGCGCCGGGCATGACCGGGCGGGTCGCCCCGCAGCCCTCGCAGACGAGGTAGTCGCGCTCCCTCCCCGCCAGGGCGTAGAGGCCCGGGCCGTGGACGAGGTGGAAGTGGCGCACCAGGCCGAGCTCCTCGAGCGTCTCGAGGTTGCGATAGACCGAGGCGAGGTCGGAGCGGGGGAAACGCCCACCCAGCCCGTCGGCCACGCGCTCGGCCGAGACCGGCTCCTCGGCGGCGAACAGCGTCTCAAGCACAAGCCGGCGCGCTGACGAGGCGCGAAGCCCGCGGTCGCGGAGCGCGCCGATGGCGTCGTCGAGCGTGGGAGGCGCGAGGGCTGGGCCGTTGTGCGGGACGGTCACGTCTGACCCTTTCCTTCGCACAGTGACCGCGACCGGATCACTCATCAGACGACCCCCGGCACCGCTCGCGCCGTAAGCACGCAGCCGACGGCCACGATCAGGAGGGCCGACGCCGCGGGGAGGACAGCCGCGAGGCGCCCGGCGGGGGGAAGGAACCGACGGGCGTGCACGACCGCGAGCCCCAGCCCGGTGAGCGTCCCGGCCAGGCCGAGGCTGAAGACGCTGATCAGGAGCAGCCCGAGCGCCACCTCGTGCTGCGACACCGCCGCGAGCAAGACGACGAGCGCGGAGGGGCAGGGGATCAGTCCCGCTGCCGCGCCCATGCCCACGAGGCCGCGCCAGCCGAGTGCGTCCGGGCCGTGGTGATGAGGGTGGGAGTGCCCGCGGGCGCGCCTGACACGGGAGCGCAGGACCCCCGCGCCGATCACCACCACCATCAGGCCGGAGACGAGCGTAAGCCACGGGTAGAGGTCCTCGGGGAGGACGTACTGGGAGAGGGCGAGGGTGACGAGTCCGAGCGCGAACACCCCGACGGTATGCGTGACCGTGACCGTCGCCCCGAGCGCCACCGCGTGCCGTGCGGTGCCGCGGGTGCCGACCAGGTAGGCGGCCACCATCGCCTTGCCGTGCCCGGGCGAGAGGGCGTGGAGGGCTCCCCAGCCGAACGCGGTGAGTAGCAGCAGGAGCAGCGCGCCCCGACCCGCCGCCGCGTCCTCGAACACCGAGGCGAAGCCGTCGCCCCCGGCGTGGCTCGTCGAGACCTTCTCGCCCTCCGCCTTCGGAGCCGTGAGCGTGCCGCCGCCCGGCCTCACCGCGAAGCTCGCCTCGCGCCGGTCGAGCGGGCTGCTCAGCAGATCCTGCGGGTAGCGACGCAGGCCGTGCGTGGGGTCGCCGCTCGGGGCGTCGGTGCGAACGGCGGTGCCGTCCCCCGGGACCGAGACGATCGCCTTCCAGCCGACCCGGCCCTCGAAGGTCTCGTCGCGCACCTCCACCCGGCGCGGGTCGCGCACCGCGGTTGACAGGTCGAGCTCCACACGTGTCGTGCGGAGCCCGCCGGCGCCGGGCGGGAACGAGAGTCGCCCGCGCGGGGCCAGCGCGAGCGGGACGGCGCGGCCGTCCACCCTGAGGCCTAGGCGGTCCGCGGCGGCCGCGCGCTTCCGATCGAGGATCTCGGCGCGCGTCAGGGCGCGCTCCTCGACGGTCGGGATCTCCGCCTGGTCGAGCACCCAGTGGAGATCGACGCGGTCCTTCGAGATCTTCACCGTCGTGAGGTGGTTTATGGAGAAGTTGCCGAGCGGGTGCGCGCCCGCGGCGGGCGCCGCGACAGCTAGCACGAGCAGGGCGAGGGCGAAGGACCGCCTCACCGCAGTGTCTCCCGCGCCTGTCGCGCGAGCCACGGCGAGAAGCCGGGGTTGAGCCGGAGCGCGAGCCGTAGCTCGCGCCGACCGACACGGTCGTGGCCGGCGGCCCGCGCCGCCATGCCGGCGTGGAAATGGAAGAGCGGGTCGCGCGAGCCGAGGCGCAGCGCCCGGCGGGCCCAGGCGAGGCCCTGCTCGGGTCGCCCGGAACGGGTCAGCGCCCAGCCCAGCGCGTCGGCCGAGCGCACGCTCGGCGCCGCGTGCCAGACGCGGCGCCCCAGCGCGACGGCCGCACGGCGGCTCCCGTGGGTGGCCTCGAACACGACGGCCTCGGCGTCGGGCACGGTCCCGGCCGAGCGCAGGAGACCTTGCTGGGCCCGGACGACCGTCAGGTCTCGCCGCGCCGCCTCCTTCCGCTCGGCCGCGAGCTCGGTCTCCGCCAGCAAGGTGAGCGTGCTCGTAAGCGGAAGCCGCTCGCCCGCGGCGCGCAGCCGCACGATCGCCCGGCCGAGCCGGCCGCGAGCGATGTCCACGCGGGCGAGCCCGGCGAGCGCGGGCGGATAGGCGAGCGTGGGGCGGGCCGCCCGCCGGGACTCGCTTCCGGCGGCGAGCGCCTCCCGGTAGGCGTCGCGGGCCGCCCTCACCTGGCCCCGAGCCATCTCGAGGTCGCCGAGCAGCGTCTGGACGTAGGCGACGTTCTCGGGGGAGCCCGCGCCGGCGGACACGGCCAGGCTCATGGCCTGTGCGGCACCGGCGAGGTCGCCGTTCAGCTCGGCGTAGTACGACGCGCGCGCGTAGGTGGCGAGCGTGGGCTTCAGGTCGACGGCACGCTGGATCGTGCGGCCCGCCGCGCCGTAGCGGCCCAGCTCGAGCTGGGCGTCGCCGATCACCGTGTAGGGGCGGACCAGGTCCGGAGCGAGCCGGTGGGCCTCGCGCCCGAGGCGCAGGCCCAGGGAGAAATCGTGGCGGGTGTTCGCGAGCGTGGCGGCGCCGATCAGCGCGGTCAGCTCGCGCGGATCGTGCCGCAGGGCCGCGCCGTAGGAGCGGTCCGCGCGCGTGTAGAAGGAGGGGTCGCCGGTCTCGCGCGCCCGCTGGAGGTACGCGTCGCCGAGGAGCGCATAGCCGCCGGCGGTGCCCGGCGACTCACGCACGGCCCGCTGGAGGGTCTCGATCTGGTCGACGGTGGAGCCGGAGAGGGCCGGAAGGTCTCCGGCCGTTCCGGCGTCGCGGGCGCCGGGCGAATCGAGCGAGGACGAGCGGTTCGCGATCAGCAGCGCCGCCAGAAGCGCTGTGAACACGAGCGCCGGGGCGGCGAGTCTCAGGAGGTTCGGCCGGCCGAGGGTCATAGCGTCGTGGCGCCGCGTGGGGAGGGAGCGCCTGTGGCGCTCCCACCCCCGCCGCGGTCGCTCAGGCTCCCCCGGCCGGGACCGGGGCGTGCTGCGGCTCGACCCGGTTGCTCGGGGCCGAGTCGAAGCCGGACGTGGGCGGCGCGAGGTACGGGAAAGTGGAGAGGAACGGCTTGTCGTTCCGGTCCACGCCGTCGCCCAGCGGCACCTTGTTCCCCTTGAGGAACCCGGCGATCACCTGGAGGTCGATGTCGACCACGTCGTCACCGAGCCGCCGGCCGTTCGGGTACCCGGCGTTGTCGCCGCCGATGACGCCGAAGCGGTTCTCCGCTCCGCTCGCGGGCGGCACGCCCAGGTTGAGCTTGATCGTGTCGACCGCGGGCGGGCCGCTGATGCCCTTGTGCTGGTTCAGCCCGGGGATGCCCTGGAGCACCGCCTGGACGATGTCCGTGCGGTTGTCCGTCGGCGCCCCGACGTTGAACAGCGCGTTGAGCACAGCCGCGAGCTCGGGCTTCACGACGTACTTGCCGTACAGGGCCGCGTCGCGATTGGGCCTCGTGCGGTTGAACTGGTCCTTCTTCCCCAGCGGGATCACGACCTCGTTCACGAGCGGGTTGCCGAGTCGCGAGACCTGAACGTCCCGCCTGCGCAGGCGCAGCGTGCCGTGGCCGGCCCGGCCCCTGCGCCTCACGTCCACGCGCCGGCGCTCGGTCGTCGACCACACGCCGACCACGGCGTTGGCCGCGTCAGCCGAGGCGACCGGCCTGTGGTCCTTCGTCACCTTGCTCTCCGGCAGCTGGAGCACGACCGCCGAGGTCGAGAACCCGGACAGGTCGTCCTTGCCCTTGCCCTGATTGCCGGTGCCCATCCGCACGTTGATCGCGTCGAAGGTGGCGCCGAGGTCGACGAAGAACGGATCGTCGCGGGAGCCGGCGAACACCTTTCCGCCGCCGGGCAGGTTCCGGATGGCGGCCCCCACGAAATTCCCGTAGGTGGGGAACGTCTTAGGGCCGATGTCCTGCGGCGCCACCGGCAGCCCGCGCGCGATGGTCCGCTTCCGCACCCGCGTGCGCTGACCCTTCCGCCGCTTGAACGTCTCCCGCACGATCTTGTAGCGCTGGATGACGTTCAGCTTCGGGTCGTTGAATCCCTTCGTGCCCGGCAGGGCGTAGAGGAACGAGTTCTTGTTCCTCACCTTCGTCTTGAACTTGAACAGGTACCTGATGTCGGCCTTGCCGTCGCCGGTGTTGTCGAAGTTGACGTAGTAGTCCGCCTTGTCGTCGAACCGGAAGAAGTTCGGTCCGTTGGCGGGTACCTCGCCCGGGATCCAGTCCGCGACCACGGTGATCGACCCCGGTGCGTCCTTGGCCGTGTAGGCGTAGGTGTCGGTGTTGTCCGCGGCCGGGTCGAGCAGGATGTTCGGCGCCTCGCGGTGACTCGAGCCGAGGCTCAGAGGCACCGCGATGGCGGCCGCCGCCAGCGCCGCGAGGAGCGAGAGTCTCTTCATCAGAGCTCCTTCCAGAGAGCAGGTTGGGCCTGGGACCTCCCCCGGGCACACACTGCAGCTCATTGCGGCGCCGGGCCGGCGTCGGATCAGGCAAAGCCCTGCAATTGCGAACCGCTTGCAGAAGCGATCCCAATCGTCTTCCGTTCTGTTAGGGAGAAGGCATGAGCGGGTTCGGCCAGCGCATGCACGCGATCAGCGCGGATCTATCCCACCTGCGGGAGGCTCGGCAGTTCGCGGACACCGTCGCCGCGGACTTCGGCCTCGACGTCGAGGAGCGCTACCTCGTGAAGCTCGCGATGAGCGAAGCCGTGACGAACGCGATCCAGCACGGCTCGTCGTCCTCCTCCGACCGGGTCAGGCTCGAGGCGGTGGAGGAGGGCGGCGCGCTCGTCTTCTACGTCACGGACACGGGCCGCTTCCGGCCGAAGATGGCGCCGCGAGGACAGCTGCCCGAGCGCGGCCGCGGGCTCGACTTCATGCGGCGCCTGATGGACGAGGTCGACGTCCGGCCGGGGCGGCGCGGCACGACGCTCCGATTCACCAAGCGGCGTGTGCAGGAACCACACGCCAGGGCGCGAATTCCGAGGGGCCCCGGCGGCGGCCGGTGACGGCCCTCCCTCTTGAGTTGAAGGCCGTCTGCATCGGCGGCGATCTCGGCCGCTGCCGGGGCTATCTCGCCAGGAGCGTGCCGCGCATCCCGAGCTGCGCGTGGTCCCCCACGGTGCAGACGATCTCGTAGCGCCCGGGCCGCAGCGCGACCAAACCGGCGCGGGTCTGACCGGCCGTGAAGGTGGGCGTTCCGCCGAGCTCCTCGCCTCCCTTGAGGACCTTGAGATTGTGGGCGAGCGCGCCCTCGTTGTCGAGCGCGAGGCGCACGCGCCCGCTCGCCACGGAGAGGTTCTCCGGATCGAAGGAGTACTCCTTGGCCACGACGCGGACGGTCTTGCCGGCGGCGACGGTCCGGGTCGGCGCCGTGCCGTCGCCGCCTCCGTCGTCGCCGCCGCAGCCGGCGAGCAGGGCGATGATCGCGGCGGCAGCGGCGGTCGGGCGGGCCACGGAGAGCGGATACTATGCCGCCGCGTGAAGCGGCTCCGACCCCTGCTCGTGGTGCTCGCGGCGGCCGCCGGGGGCTGCGGCGGCGAGGTCTCGGTGCCGAAGGACGAGCCCGCCCAGCACTCCGGGGCCGTCCTCTTCAACCAGCGCTGCAGCGGCTGCCACTCGCTCAGCGCCGCCAACGCCTACGGCTCGCTCCCACGCGGCAACCGCTACCTCAAGTACAGCGAGCGAACGAACGGGCCGAACTTCAACATCCGAAAGGAGACCCGCGACGACGTTCTGTTCGCCATCCGCAACGGCGGGTTCTCGGGGGCGATCATGCCGGCGAACGTCGTGGTGGGCCGTGACGCGCAGCTCGTGGCCGACTTCCTCGCGCGCTACTCGGGCGGTTCGCGTAGCGAGGCGGCGAAGGCGGGCCAGTAGCCCGGCAGCGGGCTCGTGCTCGACCTGAGGCAGATTCGCGAGGACCCGGACCGCGCCGGGGCGGCGCTCGCGCGACGCGGCGCGGGCGCCGTCGTCGACGAGCTGCTTGAGCTCGACGCGCGGCGGCGCGAGGTCCTGCCGGAGCTCGAGGAGCTGCGCGCGGCGAAGAACCGGGCGAGCAAGCGGATCGGCGAGCTCCAGCGGGCCGGGGCGGACCCATCGGAGGCGATCGCCGACGTCCGAGGCGTATCCGAGCGCGAGAAGGCGCTCGCGGGCGAGCTTGCCGACGTGGAGGCGCGGCTCGAGGCGCTGCTCGCGTCGCTCCCGAACCTCCCCGATCCCAGTGCGCCGGACGAGGACGAGGTCATCCGCAAGGTGGGCGAGGGCGGAGCCGAGGGCCGTGACCACCTCGAGCTGCTAGTCGACCTGGTGGACCTCGAGGCGGGCGCGCGCGTGGCCGGTTCTCGCTTCGCATACCTCAAGGGACCGCTCGTCCCGCTCGAGCTGGCGCTCGTGCGCTGGTCGATCGAGCTGCTCGAGGAAAAGGGGTTCACGCCCGTCGTGCCGCCTGTCCTCGTGCGCGAGGAGGCCCTCTTCGGCACAGGCTTCCTCCCCGACACCGAGCAGCAGATCTACCGCGTGCCGGACGACGACCTGTTCCTCGCGGGCACCTCGGAGGTGCCGCTCGCGTCGCTCCATGCCGGGCAGATCTTCGGCCCAAACGAGCCCCCGATCCGGTACGCCGGCTTCTCCTCGTGCTTCCGGCGCGAGGCGGGGGCGGCGGGGAAGGACACGCGCGGCATCTTCCGCGTGCACCAGTTCGACAAGGTCGAGATGTTCTCGTTCGTGGCGCCGGAGGAGTCGCCGGGCGAGCACGAGCGCCTGCTGGCGATCGAGGAGGAGATCCTTCAGGCGCTCGAGATCCCCTACCGCGTGGTGAACATCGCGGTGAGCGACCTCGGAAACTCGGCCGCCAAGAAGTACGACCTCGAGGCGTGGCTCCCGGGCCAGGGGCGCTACCGAGAGCTCACGTCATGCTCCAACACGACCGACTACCAGGCCCGGCGTCTCGACGTGCGCTACCGCCCGGCCGAGGGGCGCGGACCCCGCCACGTGCACACGCTAAACGGCACCGCGGTGGCCGTCGGGCGCACGATCATCGCGCTCGTGGAGAACCACCAGGAGGCGGACGGGAGCGTGCGGATCCCGTCGGTTCTGCACGACTTCGGCGCCCCCACGCGGATCGGTCGGTCGCCCGGCTAGCCTGAAAGCCCCCCGGAAGGGTGGCAGAGCGGTCGAATGCGGCGGTCTTGAAAAGAATCGTCTGGTGGCGCGCCGGCGCTAGGCTCGACCCCATATCGGAGGGGTGGCAGAGCGGTCGAATGCGGCGGCCTTGAAAGCCGTTAGGGGCCGTGTGGTCCCTCGTGGGTTCGAATCCCACCCCCTCCGCTCTTAAAGCTGGGCTCACGCCGCTTGGAGCTGCCCCGATCCCACGGGTTTCCCGATCGCGCGGTGATCGCGCGGAGACGGCGGGTTCTCCCATCGGTTGGCCGGGCAGAGGACTTCCCTTTGGGAGGACCCAGAGCTAGATGTGTTGATCGTGCCGAGGTCGCGCCCAGCCCGCCGCCCCGAAGGAGTCGTGGTCCGCCACGGCCGCCGCTGTGCGAGCCGCACGGGGGCGGGCTGCGACTGCCGGCCCGGCTACCAAGCGCAGGTCTGGTCCGCGCGCGATCGGAAGACGATCCGCAAGACGTTTCGCACACTGGCCGACGCGCGGGCATGGCGCGCCGAGGCGCACACCGCGCTGCGACGGGGCACGCTCCGTGCGCCGTCGCGCACGACCCTCGCCGAGGCGGCCGAGGCGTGGCTGACGGCTGCTCGGTCCGGGCTCGTCCGTACCCGCTCGGGCGATCCCTACAAGCCCTCGGCGCTGCGGGGCTATGAGCAGTCGCTACGCACGAAGCTGCTGCCGGAGCTCGGTCATCTGCGGCTCTCGGCGGTGACGCGTACGTGTGTGCAGGACCTCGTCGACGGCATGCTGGCCTGCGGGTTTGGCCCCTCTACGGTCCGCAACGCCGTTCTCCCCCTGAGGGCGATTTACCGCAGGGCGCTGTCGCGCTCTGAGGTGCTCGTCAACCCGACCGTTGGCCTCACCCTTCCGGCCTACCGAGGCAGGCGCGAGCGGGTCGCTCGGGCCTCCGAGGCGCAGGCCCTGCTCGCGGTGCTGTCCGAGGCGGACCCGGTGGTCTGGGCGACCGCGCTCTACGCGGGTCTGCGCCGCGGTGAGCTGCGGGCGCTGCGCTGGTCGGACGTCGACCTGGAGGCCGGTGTGATCCGAGTCGAGCGAGGTTGGGACGACAGGGTCGGTCCGATCGCCCCCAAGAGCCGCGCGAGTAGGCGGCGCGTCCCGCTCGCGCAGCCCCTGCGCGCGCAGCTGGCGGCCCATCGGCTGCGCCAGCGACCGGAAGGCGAAGCGCTCGTCTTCGGGCGCGCCGACGGAAGCGCGTTCTCCTCCGAGGCGCTCACCTTGCGCGCACGCAAGGCGTGGCGACGCGCCGGTCTGGAGCCGATCGGGCTGCACGAATGCCGCCACACCTACGCCGCCTTCATGATCGCGGCGGGCGTCAACGCCAAGGCACTCGCGATCTACATGGGCCACGCGAGCGTGACGATCACGCTCGACCGGTACGGGCACCTGATGCCCGGCAATGAGGCCGAGGCTGC
>JBKPFJ010000122.1:0-3627 GCA_046728795.1 Actinomycetota bacterium
AGCACGGCAGCGGCGTCGCCGCTGCCGCCGCCGAGCCCGGCGGCCACCGGCACTCGCTTCTCGATCCGCACCGCCAGTGGCCGAGCCGCCGCCGGGGCAGCCTCGCGGAAGGCGGCGAGCGCGCGCTCGGCCAGGTTCGCCCCGCTGACCCCCGGGCAGTGGACCTCGTCGCGCTCCGATTCCTCGACCTGCAGCTCGTCCGCCAGGTCGACGCGAGCGAACAGCGAGCAAATTGGGTGCAGACCGTCGGGGCGAGGGCGGCCGACGTGGAGGACGAGGTTTACCTTCGCCGGCGCCCGTTCTCGGATCATCGCGGGCGCAGCTCCCGCAGCTCGTCGAGTCCCACGCGCTCCGCCAGCGCGGGCCACTCCGAGGGAGCGAGGCGCTCCGCGCGCTCGTCCGGGGCATGGCCCAGCCCCTCGAGGGCCGCGCGCAGCCGCTCGCGCAGCCCCTCCCCGGCCCCTGGCACCAGGGCCACCGACCCGGCCAGCGTCTTCCGCCGGTGCCCGAAGCCCGCCTGGACGAGCGCCGCGACCTCCGGCGCGACGGCCGGCGCCCCCCGCCGCATGAGCACGAGCGCCGAGTCGACGTTCGGCTCCGGGTGGAAGACCGTCCGCGGCACGCGCCGCAGAAGACGCACGTTGCAGGCGAGCTGCGCCAGCACGGAGGTCGCCCCGTAGGTCTTCGAACCGGGAGCGGCGGCCAGGCGGTCGGCAACCTCGCGCTGCACCATGGCGACCCACAGGGCCGCGTCGGGAAGCTCGTCGATCGACTTCAGGATCACCGTCGCGGCGACGCCGTACGGGAGGTTCCCCACCACCTTGGTCGGCGACGGTTGGAGCGCGCCCAGGTCCAGCCTCACGGCGTCGTCGAGGTGCAGTTCGGCGTTCGCGAACGGGGCCAGGGCGTCGCGCAGGGGCGCCTCGAGCGCGCGGTCCACCTCCACCACGTGGAGGTGCGCCACGCGCGGCGCGAGGTGCTCGGACAGGACGCCGAGCCCGCCGCCGACCTCTAGCACGACGTCGGCGGGACCGAGCTCGGCGGCCTCGCCGATCAGCCGCAGGACGTTGTCGTCGATCAGGAAGTTCTGCCCTAGCTCCCGGTTCGGCCGGACCCGGAACTCGCGCAGCCGGCGCAGGCTGGCCTGCCGCGGCCCGGCCCTCACCATTCGAAGACGCGCGCTGCGTTCGCCTCCACGGTTCCCTCGAGCTCGTCATAGGTGACGCCGCGAAGCTCGGCCACGAAGCGCGCCGTGTGGGCCGCGTTCGCGGGCTCGTTGGGCTTGCCCCGCACGGGCTGTGGCGCGAGGAAGGGTGAGTCTGTCTCCACGAGCAGCAGGTGCTCCGGGACGACGCGCGCGGCTTCGTGGAGGTCGGTCGCCTTGGGATAGGTCACGTTGCCGGCGAACGAGCACAGGTAGCCGCGCTCGACGCACTCCTCGAGCCGGGCCGGGGCGGAGAAGCAATGCAGGATCACGGTCACCGAATTCGCGTGCTCGCGAAGGATCGCGAAGGTGTCGTCCTCAGCCGCGCGGGTGTGTATGACCGCGGGCAGCCCGATCCCGCCGGCGAGCGCCAGCTGAGCCTCGAAGGCCCGGCGCTGGTCCCGCCGCGGCGCGTGCTCACGGTAGTAGTCGAGGCCGGTCTCGCCGATGGCCCGCGCGCGCGGGTGCGCCGCGGCGCGCTCGATCTGCTCGAGCGCGTCCTCACCGAAGCCCTCGGCCTCGTGGGGGTGCCTGCCTACTATGGCCACCACCTCCTCGTGCTCGCTGGCCGCGGTCAGGCCGCGCTCGACGGAGTCCGGGTCCGTGCCCACCGTCGCGATGCGCCGGACACCCGCCCGGCGGGCCCGCTCTACGAGCTCGGCGTCCTGCGGCTCGCAGGCGTCGAGGTGGCAGTGGGTGTCGACCACGGCCTCAGGCCGCGTCGGCCTCGCCAGGCTCGACCCTCGGGAAGAGCTGCCCGAGCTCGCCGATCCGGGCGCCGCCCGGCGCCCCGAAGCTGGCCGCGGCGATCGCCGTGTCCTCTCTCCCGAGCGCCTGGAGGAGACGAGCGGTCGCGGCGGGCAGGTAAGCGTGGAGCAGCACCGAGACGACGCGCAAACCCTCCGCCGTCCCGTACAGCACCCGGTCGAGACGCTCCGCCTGCGCGTCGTCCTTGGCCAGCTGCCAGGGCTTCTCGTCCTGCAGGTAGGCGTTGAGCCTGCGCACGCGCCGCCAGATCTCGTCGAGGGCGCCCGTGAGGTCCACCGCCTCCAGCCGATCGCAAACCGCCTCCGTCAGACCATCGAACGACTGGGCCAGCTCCGGCTCGGCCTCGGCCTCGGGGACGGCGCCGTCGCGGTAGCGCGCGAGCATGTTGAGCGTGCGACTCGCCAGGTTGCCGTACTCGTTCGCCAGCTCGGTCGTGTAGCGGGTCTCGAACCCCTCCGGCGAGACCTCGCCGTCGTGACCGAAGCGAACCTCGCGCAGCACGTAGTAACGGAGCGCGTCGGCGCCGTAGAGCTCGGCCACCTGGAACGGGTCGATCACGTTGCCGAGCGACTTGGACATCTTGTGCTCGCCCATGAGCAGGTAGCCGTGAATGCCCACCCGGTGGGGGACCTCGAGCCCGGCCGCCAGCAGCATCGCCGGCCAGATGACCGCGTGGAACTTGAGGATGTCCTTGCCGATCAGATGCACCGTCGCGGGCCAGAAGCGGTCTGTCAGATCCTCGCCGTCGCGCGCGTAGGAGAGCGCCGAGTAGTAGTTCAGGAGCGCGTCGATCCAGACGTAGATCACCTGGTCGGTGTCCCACGGCACCGGCACTCCCCACTTGAGCCGCGCGCGGCTGAGGCTCAGGTCGCGCAGCCCCCCCTTGATGAACGAGAGCGCCTCGTTGTAGCGCTCCTGGGGGATCACGAAGTCGGGGCGGTCCGTATACAGCCGCTCGAGCGGCTCCTGGAAGCTGGATAGCCGGAAGAACCAGTTGTCCTCCTTCTCCTTCTCGAGCACGATCAAGTGGATCGGGCACTTGTTGCCGTCGACGAGCTCAGAGTCGGTCTTGAAGTCGGCGCAGCGCGGGCAGTACCAGCCCTCGTAGGTGCCCTCGTACACGTGACCGTTGTCGTGGATCCGCTGCACGACGTCGGCCACCACGCCCTCGTGCTCCGGGTCGGTGGTTCGGATGAAGAAGTCGTTCGTGGCGTCGAGCCTGGCGGCCAGCTCCCTGAAGCGGACCGCGTTGCGGTCGCCGAGCTCGCGGGGCGTGATACCGAGCTTCTCCGCAGCCTGTGTTACGGGTTCGCCGTGCTCGTCCGTGCCCGTCAGGAAGAAGACGTCCTCGCCGCGCTGGCGCATGTGCCGAGCGAGGACGTCGGCTGCGATCGTCGTGTACGCGTGACCGAGGTGAGGCTCCCCGTTCACGTAGTAGATGGGCGTCGTCACGTAGTACGGCATGGACAGCCGATGCTACTTGCCACGGGGTGGCGGATCGGGTGGGCGCGGCGGCCGTCAGCCGCGCCCGGCGAGCGGCCGAAGGAGCGCGGTGATGCGCTCGCGGCCACGTGCCGCCGTCCTGCGGCCGTCGTCGGGGCGTCCGAGCAGCGCCGCCGAGGCGAGCAGGCCGAGGCAGGCCAGGACCATTCCTA
>JBKPFJ010000170.1:0-7175 GCA_046728795.1 Actinomycetota bacterium
GTGACGATCACGCCGGTGATGTTCGTGCTGATGTTCACCTACCTGTTCGGCGGCGCGATCGCGGGCTCGACCGGTGACTACCTCGACTACATCCTGCCGGGCATCCTCGTGATGTCGGTGCTCTTCACGACCGTGTACTCGGGGGTCGCCCTGAACACCGACCTGACCAAGGGCGTGGTCGACCGCTTCCGCTCCCTGCCGATCTGGCGGCCGGCACCGCTCGTCGGCGCGCTGCTTGGCGACAGCGTGCGTTACGTCGTCGCCGGGACCGTGATCACCGTGCTCGGCGTCGCGCTCGGATTCCGGCCCGGGGCCGGCATCGGCGGCGTGGTCGCGGCGCTCGCACTGGTGGTGGTCTTTGCGTTCGCCCTTTCCTGGGTGTTCACGACCATGGGACTGCTGCTGCGCACGCCGAACGCGGTGATGAACGCCGGGTTCATGGGGATCTTTCCGCTGACCTTCCTGTCGAACGTCTTCGTGGAGCCGAAGACCCTGCCGGCCGGCCTCGAGGCGTTCGTCAACGTCAATCCGATCTCGATCCTGGCGACCGCCTCGCGCGGGCTGATGGAGGGGAACGCGGAGGCGGGCGACATCGCGATAGTGCTCGGGACGGCGGTCGTGCTCACGGCGATCTTCATGCCGCTTACCACGCGCCTCTACCGCAGCCGATAGGCCCTGGCGGCGTTTCGCTCGCTGGTCGAGAGTCGGTACGGGCGCTACGGGGACGACTTTTGGTCGTCCTGCCACCGAAATGCGCCCCCGTAGACCGATTCCGGGGCGAGCCGATCCGCGCATCGCCTCAGGCGGTCACGGCGGACGCGTTCCACACCCCACTGGCCGCGGCTGAACGCGCATAGTCGGCGAAGTCCCGCGGCTCCCGGCGAAGGGCGCGCCTGACACCGTCGGTGGTTTCGGCGTTACGGCCGTCCATCACCTCGCTGAACAGGTAGGTGAGGAGCTCGATCACCTCGCGCGGGACGCCGTGCTCGGCGGCCTCGGCCGCGTGCTGCTCGAGCGAGATCGGCACGTAGCGCACCGGGCGACGGGCCGCCTCGGCGATCTCGTCGGCAACCTGCGCCAACGTGAGCGACCGCGGCCCGGTCAGCTCGTAGAGCTGCCCCACATGGCGGTCGTCGGTAAGGGCCGCGACCGCCACGTCGGCGATGTCGTCGGCGTCCAGAAACGGCGTGGGCACATCGCCGCCCGGCAACCGGATCTCGCCGCTCAGGACGTGCTCCAGCATGTAGTCCTCGCTGAAGTTCTGCATGAACCAGGTCGAGCGGAGGATCGTCAGCTCGGCACCCGTGTCGCGCACGGCTCGCTCGGCGCGCTCCGCTTCGGGCTCCCCGCGGCCGGACAGGAGCACCAGCCGGGACACCCCGCTGCCGACGGCAAGCCCGGCGAACGAGCGCGTCGCCTCGACTGCCCCGGGGAGTGCCAGGTCCGGGTAGTAGGTGAGGTAGACCGCGCCGACGCCCTCGAGCACGGGCGTCCACGTCGATCGATCCTCCCAGTCGAACGCCGGCTCGCCGGAGCGCGAGCCGACCCGCACCGGCAGGCCTCGGTCCCCGAGCCGCCCGACCACCCGGCGGCCGGTCTTGCCCGTGCCCCCGAGAACGAGCGTCGTCTCGTGTGTGGTGTTGTCGTTCATAGGTCCTCCAGTCGCTGATTGGGTCGGGCGCCGATTCATGCCCGGGCGGCCAGCGCCGCCTCGGGCGCGCGGGGCGCGCGATCGCGGCGCCTCGCGAGCCAGGCCAGCGGGGCCAGGGCGATGCGCTGGACCCAGCGCGGGGGGAACGCCTTCTGCACCTCGTCCTCGAACTCCCGCACGAACAGCGCGAGGTCGAGCGGCCTCGGGATGCCGGCCAGCATCGTGCGTCCCTCCTGCGCAAGCGCCACGGCGGTCTCGAAGAGCCGCTCCATCTTCAGCGCCGGCCGTACCTCCACGCGCACCAGTGCCTCCCCGTCGCCGGCGGTCGCGAAGTCGTGCTTCACGCCTGGCGGGACGACGACCACCTCGCCGGGGCCGGCGACGATCCGCTTGCGTCCCATCCGGAAGCGCATCGTGCCCTCGACGACCTCGAAGCGCTCCTCCTGCATCGGGTGGACGTGCATACCGCCCGGGACCCTGCGGCCGGCGGGGAGCTCGAGGTCGATCGCGAGCAGCTCGCCGTGCGTCTCCGCCGCGGTCTGACGGATCGTGATCCGCTCCCCGCTGGCTGGGTTGTTCAGTGTCTGTCCTGCGTGTGCCATGTCGGGTCCTTCGATCGCCGTTTTGCATTTCGTCCAGTTTCCGGCGTCGACTCGGGACTGTCTATGGCCAAACGCCGCTAGTTCATGCTCGATCGTCCAGAACGCTGGACGTGTAGGAATCACGCCTGCATACTTGGTCGCCATGGAGGCGATCGATCCCTTCCCGCCTGCGGATCCCCTCGGCGAGGCGCTCCAGTTCCTCCGCATGAACGGCGCCTTCTATTGCCGCTCCGAGCTGACCGCGCCCTGGGGCCTGACGCTGCCCCGGATGCCGGGCTACCTCTGGTTCCACGTGGTCACGTCGGGCCGAATGTGGCTCGAGACGTCCGAGGATGAGGCGCGCTGGATCCAGCTCGGAGACCTTGCCCTCGTGCCGCACGGCGAGGGGCATGTCCTGCGCAGCGAACGCGGAGCTCCCGCGCCGGGGATCCTGGAGCTCGAGCGAGAGCTCGTCAGCGACCGCTACGAGATCCTCCGCCACGGGGAGGGCGGCGCGCCGACAGGCTTGATCTGCGGAGCCGTGCGCTTCGAGCACCCAGCGGCTCGCAACCTCATCGAGATCCTGCCCGGAACGATCCACGTCGAGGCGGCCACCTCGCCGAGGCTCGAGTGGATGCAGAGCATGCTCAGGCTGATGGCCGCCGAGGCCGCCGAGCTTCGGCCCGGCGGCGAGGCCGTGATCACGCGCCTGGGCGACATCCTCGTCATCCAGGCCATCCGCGCGTGGATCGAGAGTGACCCGGCCGCGCACACCGGCTGGCTCGGAGCGCTACAGGACCCCCTCATCGGCCGCGCGATCTCCCTGATTCATCGCGAGCCGGCGCGGGAGTGGACGGTGGCCTCCCTCGCCGACGAGCTCGCGATGTCGCGGTCGGCGTTCGCGGCTCGCTTCACCGAGCTGGTCGGCGAGCCGGTGATGCGCTACGTGGCCCGCTGGCGCATGCACGTAGCGGTGGCCGCGCTGAAGGAGGAGGGCGTCACGGTCGGCGAGCTCGCCGACCGCCTCGGTTACCGCTCGGAGGCGGCCTTCAGCCGCGCCTTCAAGCGCGTCATCGGCGCTTCCCCCGGCGCTGTCAAGAGAAGCGCGGAGGAGCAAGTCCCCGAGCTGATCGCCGCTGGGGCCGGCTGAGCCCGGGCAGGGCCGAGCCCGGGATGTCGGCCTAATCGCCCGTCCGCGGGCGAGGTGCCCCCGGCGCAGCGGGATCGGTCAGCTCGCGCCTCACGAGGTTCGCCAGTCGATCCTGTAGCCGGACTATCTCGCGCACGATCGCCTCGCGACTGCCCCCGCTCGGGTTTGCGTCCAGCCGCCGTTTCTCGGCAACCAGGCTCCTGATCCGGTCGATCGGCTCGCTGACCTGAGGGCTGACTGTCGGCTTGGCTTCCGTAAGCATCGGCTCGCCCCAAGCCTGGGGACCGGGGTGGCGCGCGCCAATGTGGCCTCCTGGCGTCAGTGGGTACGGCTGGCCCTACCTTGGCCGGGCCGCAAACCGCACGCCAAGACGCCAGCTAGCCGCCTTTCCTACGCGCTGCCCGGCGGCGATGCTCTACCTATGTATGACGATGTCCTCGGAACCACTGCTGTTGAGGTCCGTGGTCATCTGGCGGAGCTCGAGGCGGAGCGGGCCCTCGCGGTGAGCGTCGGGGTCGCCGAGATCGAGTCCTACATGGCAGACCTCGACGAGGAGATCGAGGCCGTTCGCCAGCTGTACGTGTCGTCCGCCGTGACCGAGATCGCAACGCTACGCGGCGAGCTGTTCGGACCGCAGTTCGGCTAAGCGGTTTAGGGCCGGCCGGCGAGGAGCGCCCGCAGGTCGTCGATCGTGTCCGCCTCGGCGGCGCTCTTGTCAGGGCGATAGCGCTTCACCCGGGCGAAACGGAGCGCCACCCCGCCCGGGTACCGCGTGGAGGACTGGACGCCGTCCAACGCGATCTCGACGACGAGCTCGGGGCGCACGAGCACGGCGATTCCCTGGCGCCCGCTCTCCCGCGCGAGCAGCTCCTTCGTTTGCCACTCGAGCAGCTCGTCCGTCAGTCCCTTGAAGCACTTTCCGACCATCAGAAAGTCGCCCGTCCGGGGGTTGCGGGCGCCTAAGTGGAGATTCGAAAGCCAACCCTGGCGCCGCCCGTGGCCCCACTCGGCGCCGAGCACGACGAGGTCGTAGGTGCGAACCGGCTTCACCTTGCGCCACGCCTTGCCGCGGCGGCCCGCGCTGTACGGCGACGCGGCGTCCTTCACGACGATCCCTTCGTGTCCCGCGCGAAGCGCCTCGTCCAGCACGCGGCTTGCCGTCTCTGCGTCCGAGGTCAGGACGCTCGGGATCCTGAGCCGCGGGGCGACCTCATCGAGCCGAGCGGCGCGTTCCTCGAGCGGCGTGTCGAGCAGATCCTCTCCCTCGATGTGGAGGAGGTCGAACAGGAACGTCACGATCCCCTCCGGCGGGGCCGCGCTGTCGATCTGCGAGACGGTGTCCTGGAAGGCGGCGGGTCCGTGGTCGCCCATCCACAGCGCCTCGCCGTCGAACACAGCTCGGGTCACGGGGATGCTCCGCACCGCTTCGACGATCCCGGGCAGCGCTTGCGTGATCTCGTTGAGATTGCGCGTATAGATGCGCACCTCGTCGGCGCGGCGGTGGATCTGGATCCGGATCCCGTCGAGCTTCCACTCGACGGACGACCGTTCGAAGCTCGCCAGCGCTTCCGGCACGCTCGCGGCGGTCGAGGCGAGCATCGGGAGGATCGGCCGGAGGATCTCGAATCCCACCTCCCGAAGCCCTTCCTCGCCTCGCGTGATCGCGATCTCGGCCGTGCGCGTGAGATCGCCGGAGAGCATCAGCGCGCGACGTGCGAGCTCGCCGGCGACCCCTGCCGTCCGGGCGACCGCGTCGACCATCAGCCCAGCGAGCGCGCCCTGCCTGAGGCCGCCCGTGAGTAGCTGCTTGACGAACTCGGCCTCTGGCCGCGTCGCGCGGCTGAGGAGAGCGGCCAGGATCTGCTTGCGCTTGGCGGCCGATCCGCTGCCGGTCGTCGCCTGGACCTCCGCGATCGCGCGGTCCAGCTCAGCGACGGTGAGGGACGCCTCTGTCGCCGGCCCGTTCTCCACGCGGTAGATCGTGGAGTAACCGACCCCGACCCGACCCTGTCGGGGCACGCCAGACAGGAAACCAACGGCGACCGGGACCTCGTGCGGGTCGAGCCGCCCCAGCAGCTCGGCCAGGATGGCGACCTTCTGGGAGCGCGAACTGGTGTCCGTCACCTCCCGCGACGCGGTGACGACATCGGCGAGCAGTGTCAAGGCAACTAGCCCTGGACGAGCGCCGCCGCGAGCGCCTGCAGGGTGGCGTCGAAGTCCGTACGCGGCACGGGGCCGACGCAGGGCGACGTGGCGCCGGCGTCGCGGTAGCGCCGCACGGAGGCGGATGCCTCCTCCGGGTCGCCGATCGCGGCCAGCGCGTCGAGGAAGCGGTCCGAGACCGGCTTTCCACCGTCCACGGCTGCGACGTC
The DNA here is from genome assembly GCA_046728795.1 of Actinomycetota bacterium. GTDB lineage: Bacteria > Actinomycetota > Thermoleophilia > Solirubrobacterales > Thermoleophilaceae > JBKPFJ01. The sequence continues at coordinate 5,755 of JBKPFJ010000170.1, forward strand.
GTCGCCGAAGCCGGAGCGCTCGATCATCGCCCGGTAGAAGGGCAGGTGGAAGTAGGGCAAGAGCTCCTGGCGCAGCTTGAGACGGGCATCGTCCCGCTCGCTCGTGACCGCCGCGGGCACCGCCGCGACGATGTCGAAGCCATCGAGGTCCTTGCCCGCTCGCTCGCGCCCCTCCTTCACGTTCGGAACGACGACGTCGCGCACGTAGCTCGGGTTGCAGAGCCACAGGATCACGCCGTCGGCGATCTCGCCGGACAAGCGGAGCATTCCGGGGGAAAGCCCGGCGATGTAGATCGGGAGGTCCGCGCGCGCCTCGTAGCCCATGAAGTGGAAGCTCGAGCGGAAGCGCTCGCCCTGTGGCGGATCCTCGCCGCTCAGGATCGCGCGGACGACTCCTACGTACTCCCGCATCTCGCGCATGGGCTTCTGTATCTCCTCGTCGAACCAGGCCTCCATGGTCGGCCGGTGCGAGACGCCCAGTCCCAGCACGAGCCGCCCGCCCGAGAACTCGTCGAGCGTCGCGGCGGACATCGCGGTGGTAGCCGGCTTGCGGGTGTAGATCGGCATCACCCCGGTGCCGAGCCTCACCCGTTCGGTGCGCGCCGCGTAGGCCATCAGGACCGTGAGCGAATCCCGGCCCGCTATCTGCGTCAGGAAGACCGATTCGTAGCCGAGCCGCTCGGCCAGCTCGACGCGCTCGAGCGCTGTGTCGAGCGAGCGGCCTACCGAGATGAAGCTGCCAAGCCCCAAGGCGGCAGCCAGGCTATCGGGCGCTGGGCACGAGCCCCCGCGCGACGCTCAAGCTCCCGGGCGACGTCCTCCGGGGCATCGCCCCGCCCGGGCTCGAGGCGCGCCACGTCGCGCCGCCACAGCTCGCGCTGGACCCGCCAGCGCGCGAAGCCGATCAGCGATCGCGCCGCCACGAACAGCAGCGTAGGGACGACGATGACGAGGACGATCGCGCCCTTGACCGCCTTGCCGGAATTGACCGCATCCTCGACCGTGTGCTTCCAGTCGAGTCCAACGACGAGCGAGGCGATGAACAGGACCCACACCCCGGTGGCGAGCTTCCCGAGGAGCGCGAGGTAGCGGTTGAGCCGCACGAGCAGGTCCCAGGGGATCCGCTCGACCGTGAGGCGCTCCAAGAAGGTCGGGCGGCGAGTCGCATCCGGTGACAGCCGCGCGGCGATCGTCTCGCGGAGCCTGGCCCGAGTCAGGCCGCGTCGGCGAAGACGGTCGGCAGGTCCCTCCCGGCGCTGAGCCATTCGCGGGATTCTCCTCCAAGGGGTGGCGTCAGCTCGAGGCCGACAGCGCGGCCGCCACCGCGAATCCCAGCGTCGTAGCGAGGCCTGCCGCCCGGCCCGACCCCCGCGTGGCGTCGGGGATCATCGAGTCGACCAGCATCACGAGCAGCGCCCCTG
>JBKPFJ010000044.1:0-16396 GCA_046728795.1 Actinomycetota bacterium
CGGCGCCTTCGACGCTGTCCGCGCGAAGGGCGAGCGGGAGCGGAACCAGATCCGCCTCGAGCACGGCAAGCCGATCCGCTTCGGGCCGGAGGAGGAGCGAGGCGTGGTGCGCGGTCCGGAGGGGCGGCTCGAGCTGGTCGATGCCGACGGCCACGACCTGGTCGTGCACGACGCGAAGCGAGCCGACCCCGGCCTCGCCTTCGAGCTCGCCCACCTCGCCGAGCGCCCCACGGGCCCCACGCCGATCGGCGTCTTCCGCGACGTGGACCGCCCCGTCTACGGCGAGGACTGGCAGCGCGAGCTCGAGGACCTGCGCGCCCAGGTTGGCCCGGACGAGCTGGAGAAGCTGCTCGGCGCGGGCGAGACCTGGACGGTCTCCTGACCGCGATCACCGGCGCCTCGCCGCGCCCTCGGTCGCTCGCGTGCGAAGCACGCCACGCTCCCTGCCTCTTTGCGAGGCTTGGTCCTCGCGGCCAGGTGAGCGACGCGCAAGTGTTGATCGATTGACCACACTCCGGTGTGGTCAATGCGTCAATCCTTCCGTGGGCCGGGAGTGGGGGTGAGGCTCAGGCCGCCAGCTCGGCCGCGAGCTCGTCCAGCGGTCCGTCGTGGCGCTGCTCCAGGCGGTCCGTCAGCTTCTCCATCAGGCGGTGCGCCGGGGCGTTGTCCGCCTGCATTGTGGCCGTGAAGCGATGGACGCCTCGGAAGCGGGCCTCGTCGGCAAGGGCCGCGCCCACGAGCGAGCCGAGGCCCCGGTTCTGCCACTTGTCCGCCACCATGATCGCAACCTCGGCCGTATCGGGCCGGTTGTGGAGGCGCACCCAGCGGCCCACCGCGATCAGCCGCTGCGGGTCGTGCGCTAGGACCGCCACGTAGGCGACGTGATCGTGGCCGTCGACCTCAGTCAGGTAGCGGAGCTCGGCCGAGCTGAGACGCCTCTTCGGGGTCAGGAATCGCCGGGCCAGCGTCTCCCTCGAGAACCCCGCGGTGCCGTATGCGAGAAGCCGCTTGTCATCGGGCCGGATGGGCCTAAGGAGGAGCAGCTTTCCGTCTGCGAGGCGCGCATACACGTACCTCGAGGGTGATTGTTCGGCGACCGTCGAACTGTGGACGTCGTCACACTGCGGGTGCGCGCTCGAGGTCGAGCTCGGTGCTCACCCCAAGCGCGTTCAGCGCCTCGTTGGCAGCCTCGAGGTCCGGCGCATCACGGACCGCGCGCGCCAGCCGGGCGGCGGAGCGGATGGCCGCCGACACCTCGAAGTAGATCGTCAACGCCCCCAGCGGGGTCAGCTGGACGGTGCGGCGGCCCCGCCGGATCGTCGCGGTCCCGTGCTCGCCCGCGAAGCAGCGCAGCGCCTGGGCGCTCGCCTCGGTGGGGATGTGCTCGATCGCCCCGGCGAGGCGATCGACCACGGGCGCAGTGAGGCCGCGCATCCCCGCCAGTCCGCCGGCCGCCGCCACCTCAGCCAGGCGGTCGATCACCTCGGGCGGGGTGAGCTCGCCGTCGCAGCCGATCCCGAAGATCCCACCGAGCACCGCGAGGTCGCCGGCCTCCCCGAGCAGTGAGCCGGCGGCCAGCATCACCGCGTCGCAGAGTGGGCTGGCGAGGCCGGGCTCGTCGCCGTGGCCGAGCACGTCGCCGCCCACGTCCACCATGACCACCAGATCCGCCCCGAGCTCGGCGGCCGCGGCGCCGAGCCCACGCGCGATCGCCGCCGGGCCGCGCGTGACGTCCACGAGCACCGTCTCCTCGCCGAGGAATCCCGCCATGCGGGCCTCGGCGAAGCGCACCCCACTGTCGCGCACACGCGTCTCGGAGCCGGCGGCCAGCACCGCCTCGCCGAGCCGGCGGGTGCCCTCGATCTCCGCCTCGGCGCGGGGTCCGGGCTGGGGGTCGATCGGGCGGCGCTCCCAGGACACGCCGCCCAGCACCGGGCGCGCGTCGTGGTAGAGGCGGCAGGCCTCGGCGGTGGCGAGCGCGCCCACCACGTCCCCGCCGCCGCCGATGCCGAGCACGAGCGGGCGCCGTGCGCTCGAAAGCAGGCGTTCGGCGTCGATCACGCCCGCCTGGCCACCGCTCGCGCGATCGCCTCCCCGTAGGGCGGCTCCAGAACTCCCGCCTCCGTCACGATCGCCGTGACGAGCTCGGCCGGGGTCACGTCGAAGGCCAGGTTCAGGGCCTCGGCGGCCGGCGGCGGCGCGCTCCCGAGGACCTCCACGGGGTCGCGCTCCTCGATCGGGATGGCCGCCCCGGTAGGGGCCGCCGGATCGATCGTCGAGAGCGGCGCCGCCACGAGGAACGGGATCCCGTGGCGCGCTGCCAGCACGGCCAGCGGATAGGTGCCGACCTTGTTCGCCACATCTCCGTTGGCGGCGATCCGGTCGGCGCCCACGACCACGCGATCCACGAGCTCGCGCGCCATCAGGGCACCCGCGCTCGCATCCGCCACGAGCCGGTAGGGGATCCCGAGGCGCCCGAGCTCCCAGGCCGTGAGCCGCGCGCCCTGAAGCAGGGGGCGCGTCTCGTCGACCCACACCGAGCCCAGCCGGCCCTGGTCCCAGGCGACGCGCAGCACGCCGCCGGCGGTGCCGTAGGCCCCGGTGGCGAGCGGACCAGTGTTGCAGTGGGTCAGCACCCGGTCGCCTGGCTCGAGGCGCTCCGCCCCGAGGGCAGCGAGCCGCCGCTCACCCTCGAGCTGCTCGTCGTGGAGGCGCCGCGCGTGCTCGAGGAGGATCTCGGCGGGGTCGGGCGCCTCCTCGTCATCGCCGCCGGTGAGAACCGGCGCCCGCAGTGCGTCGCGCGCGCGGTTCAATGCCCAGCGCAGGTTCGCCGCGGTGGGCCGGGTGGCGGCCAGGAGCTCGGCCGAGCGCCCCGGGTCACGCGCCCCGAGGGCCATGCCGTAGGCGGCGGCCAGGCCGATGGCGGGTGCGCCGCGGACCGCCATGGTGCGGATGGCCTCGGCCACCTGCTCGACCGTTGTGCACCTGAGCCACTCCTCCTGGACAGGAAGGCGCCGCTGGTCCAGGACCAGCAGGGCGCCTTCCTCCCATCTCAGGGGGGCGGTCTCCACCGCCCCTGACGCTACTTGACCAGGCCGGTCTCGTTCAGGTACTCGCTCGCCACCTTCTCGGGCGTCTTCTTGTCGAGGTCCACGCGGGCGTTCAGCTCCGACATGGCGGCATCGGTCAGTCCGCGCTGGGCCTGCCCGATCACCGTGGCCAGGTCCGGCCCCGCCTGCTTGGCGACCTTGTCGCGCACGACGAACGTGACGTTGTACGGCGGGAACATCTGCTTGTCGTCGTCGAGCAGGACCTCGTGGTTCCGCTTCACCTGCGGATCCGTCGTGAACACGATCGAGACGTCCGCCTGGCCCTTCTCGAGCACCTCGTGGCGCAGGTCGATGGCCACGGGCACGAACTTCTTGAACTTCAGCCCGTAGACCTTCTCGAGCCCGAGCAGGCAGTCGTTGCGCTGGCGGCACTCCGGTGTCCCGTAGAGCGTCAGCTTCTGCGACTTCCCCTTCAGGTCGGAGATCTTCTTGAGTCCTAGCCGCTTGGCGGTCTCCTGTGTCACCCCCACCTCGTTGGAGTTCGTGTACGGGGTCGGCGGGTAGGCGGTCAGGCCCTTCTTCGCATAGTCGGACTTCGCCTCGCTGAATGCCTGCTGAGGATCCTTCGGCACTTTGTCCGAGGGCACGCCGAACAGCGAGGTAAGGGCGGTTCCCGTGTACTCGGGCGCCGCGTCGACCTCGGCGGTCTCGAGCGCCTTCTCCTGGACCTTCTCGTCGCCGAGGTTGAGCTCCTTCTTCACCTTGTAGCCCGCGGCGGTAAGCGCCTGCGAGTAGATCTCGCCGAGGATCTTCTGCTCGGTGAAGTTCTTCGAGCCGACCGTGATGGTGGTCTTGGCGTTGTCGGGGTTCGACTTGATGGCGGACCCGCCGCCGCCACCGCCGCCCCCGCCGCCCCCTCCGTTGTCGTCGCCGCCGCAGGCGGCGAGCGCGAAGGACGCGGGCAGCAGCGAGAGCGCCGCGAGCAAAGCCGGAAGCCGTCGGGTTCTCATGTGGCTGCTTCCCTCCTAGTGATCAACGAAATGCGTCGCCGTGACGCCTGGTCGGATTCGAGCCTGAGCCCCTCGGGGGTCACGACGCGTTGGATTGCGCCGAGGGACAGCTCCGTGAAGACGGCCAGGGCGGCGACCACGATGGAGGCCGCGAGGCGCCCCGTGTCGCCATAGCCAGAGACGTTGATGATCGGATCGCCCAGCGTGGTGACGCCGGCGAGCGGCGCGATGGTCGCGGTGGCCACGACGTTCACGGCGGACGTGCGAATGCCCCCGAAGATGAGCGGAAGCGCCAGCGGCAGCTCCACGCGGCGGACGAGTTGGGGGCCCGTCATGCCCATGCCGCGCGCCGAGTCCACCGTATCGCGGTCCACCTGGCGGACCCCCACGTAGGTGTTGGTGAGGATCGGGGGGAGGGCGAGCAGGACGAGGGCCACGGTCACGTTGGTGAAGCCCACACCGAGGTAGGCGACGAAGAAGGCGATCAGCGCGAGGCTGGGGACGGCACGGCCGACGTTCGAGGCGTTGATCGCGAGGAAGCCGCCCTTGCCGATGTGACCGAGCCACAGGCCCAGCGGAACCGCCACCGCGCAGGCCAGCCCCATCGCCACCGCGCTGAGCTTCACGTGCTCCCAGGTGAGGTCGAGGAACTGGGAGCCGCCCACGTGCGTGCCCTCGCGCGAGGTCTCGCCCTCGAAGATGTACTGGATCGCGTCCCCGAAGTCCCCGAGCACGGCGAGCGTCGTGGTCACGCCGACCTCACCTCGTCCAGGGGGTGGCGAAACGCTGCACGAGCAGGATGAGCGCGTCGAGGCCCGCGGCCAGCAGCACCGCCAGCCCGCCGGCGGTCACCACGTTCGACTTGAAGTTGATGTCGGCGAAGATCTCTCCGCCGAGCCCGCCGGCGCCGGCGAAGAACGCGAGCGTGGCGAGGCCGACCGTGGTCGTCGAGGCGATCCGGAGCCCGGCCATGATCTCGGGCAGCGCCAGCGGCAGCTCGACCCGCCACAGGAGCTGCCGGTCCGTGAGGCCCATGCCGCGTCCCGCGTCCTTCGCCTCCGCGGGCACGTTGTCGAGCCCGGCCATCAGGTTGCGAAAGATGATCAGGAGCGAGTAGGCGACGAGCGCGATGATCGCCGTGGTGTTGCCCCGCCCGGTGATCGGGAGGAGCAGGAAGAAGACCGCGACGCTCGGCAGCGTGTAGAGGATCCCGGTGACCTGTGCGATCGGCCCGATCAGCCAGCGGCGGCGGTGCGCCAAGAGCGCCAGGGCGAAGGAGATCGCGAACCCGATCGCGACCGAGACGACCGTCAGGTAGACGTGCTGGAAGAGGGGGTCCACGTAGCGGTCGCTGAAGTTGTCGACGATCCAGCTCGGGCAGAAGCCGTTGTCGGCGACGCAGCTCCCGCCGGAGCGTTCGTGAATCTGCACCTGGGCCAGCAGGTCGATCATGCCTCGGGGAAGACCGTGTCGGCGCCGCTCGGGACGGAATCGGGGTCCGCCCGCAGCGCGTGGCCGAGAACCTCGATCGAGAGCACCCCGGTCACCTGGCCGCGGGCGTTGACCACGGGCCCGTACTGCGTCTCGTTTTGAAGCAGGTCAGAGAGCGCGTCGCGGAGGATGTCGTCGAGCTCGACGATCGGCTCAGGGCCCGAGCGCAGCTCGAGCTCGACGCGCTCGCCACGGAGCCCCTTCTCCGACAGCCACCCGACCGGCCTGCCATGCCCGTCCACGAGCAGCGGGTACTCGAGGTCGGAGTCGGCGACCTTGGCGCGCGCCTCCGCCACAGGCTCGCCTACCCGTACGAGCGGCGCCTTCCAGAGGTCCACGTCCCGGACCCGCTGGAGGGCCAGCCGCTTCAGGGCGCGGTCCGCCCCCACGAAGTCCTCGACGAAGCGGCCCTCCGGGAACATCAGCAGCTCGGCCGGCGTCGCGTACTGGGCCAGCTTGCCCCCCTGCTGCATCACCGCGATCCGGTCGCCCATCTTGATCGCCTCGTCGATGTCGTGGGTGACGAAGACGATCGTCTTCCTGATCTCCGACTGGAGCCGCAGGAACTCGTTCTGGAGCCGCTCTCGGTTGATGGGGTCGATCGCGCCGAACGGCTCGTCCATCAGCATGAGGGGCGGGTCCACGGCGAGCGCCCTCGCGACCCCCACGCGCTGGCGCTGGCCGCCCGAGATCTGCGCCGGGTACCGCTCGCGGGTCTCCGGCGCGAGCGACACCAGCTCCAGCAGCTCGTCCACCCGCCGGGCGATGCGCGCCTTGTCCCAACCAAGCAGCCGCGGGACCGTGGCGATGTTGTCCGCGACCGACATGTGCGGGAACAGGCCGATCTGCTGGATCGCGTAGCCGATCTCGCGCCGGAGCTCGGCCGGCCTGCGCTCGCGGACGCTCCTGCCGTCGAGCTGGATGTCGCCCTCCGATATCTCGGTCATGCGGTTGACCATGCGCATCGCCGTGGTCTTGCCGCACCCCGACGGGCCGACCAGCACGCAGATCTCGCCCGCCGGAACGGTGAGGGACAGTCCCTCCACGGCGGGCGCGTGCTGACCGGGGTAGCGCTTCGTGACGCTACGGAACTCGAGCGTGGCGGCGTCGGACACGGGTGAGGCCCCGGGGGTAGCCGGGAATGCTACCCACGCGCCTCGGGCGGCGAGCCACCAGGTTCGGCCGCGCCACGCGAGGCGCCGATCTCGGCCGAGGAGAGCCGCTCGAGCTCGCGGCGCAGGTCCTCACGCAGGCGGTTCACCTCGATCTCGGCGAGCTCGGGATCCGCCTCGGCGGTCTCGATCATCGCGGCGGCCAGGGTCTCGTTCGCCGCCGTGAGCCCCCGCTCGTCGGGGTCCCCTGAGCCGCGCAGCTCGAGCGCGCGCCGCTTCGTCTCCTCGGCGAGCGGCGCGAGGCGCTGTCTGTCTGGGGGCGCCAGGAGGCGCCAGCGCCCGTAGAGCGCGCGGGCGATCCTGATGGTTAGGCCGGCGCCGGGCATGTCGCGCTCGATGGTCCCGGGCGCGGCGGACGGATCGTCACGACTCACAGCACGGCGTCGGCAAGGAGGTCTACCTGCTCGGTCTCGGTCGCGCACGGGAAGAAGACCAGCTCGTCGGCGCCCGCGTCGTCGAAGGCCTGGGCGTAGGCCCTGCAGGTGTCCGGGTCGGTAGCGGCGCTCGAGGCGACGTCCTCGGCGTGCTCGCCGAGGTAGGCGTAGTAGTGCTTCAGGTAACGGTCGGCCTTGCCCTGGGGATCGTCCCCGAGCGCGTAGTAGCAGAGCGCCATCGTCCGCGGCTTCCCTTCGCGTCCCTGGCGCTCCCAGGCGGCCCTCAGCTTCTCCAGCCCTTCCCTGAACTGCTCCGGCGTGCCGCCACCGAGCGTCCAGCCGTCGCCGTAGCGCGCCGCGCGGTCGAAGGCGGCGTCCACCGAGCCGCCTACGAGCACCGGGGGGGTGCCCTCGGGGCCGATCTCGTCGCCCGCCCACGCCTCGCGCATCTCACCGAGCATCCGCTCGAAGCGCCGTCCCCGGCCGGAGAACGGGACCTCTGCCGCCTCGTAGTCGTCCTGGCGGGCTCCCACGGCGAGCCCCAGCACGAGCCGCCCGCCCGACAGGTTCTGGAGCGTGGCGGCCTGCTTCGCAGTCAGCGCGGCGTTCCGGCGCACGGGGAGGAGCAGGACGTCGGTCACGAGCCGGATCCGCTCCGTCACTGCGGCAGACGCGGCGTGGGCTCTGAGCGGCTCGTAGTTCGGATACACCAGCCGGTCGATCGTCGCGAGGCTCGAGAAGCCGCGCTCCTCGGCGCGGCGCGCCCATGCGATCAGCTCGTCCCCCTTTAGCCCGGGGATCGTCGCGGGCAGCCCGATTCCAATCTCCATCCCGATCTCCTGTCTACGCTCGACTCGTGAAACTGGATCGCCTACCCGGTTGGGCGCGCCATCACCTCGAAGTCTGCCGGGTGGGACATCTCGGCTTTCTCGACGACCAGGACCGGCCGCGGGTCCTCCCGGTGACCTACGCGGTCTTCGAGGGCGCCGTCTGGAGCGCCATCGACGAGAAGCCGAAGCGCGCTCCGGAGCCGGCCCGCGTGCGCTACCTGCGGCGCCGACCCGAGGCGGCGCTCACCGTGGACCGCTACGACGACGACTGGAGCCGGCTCGCCTGGGTGCAGCTGCTCGGGCGGATCTCGGTGCTGGTCGACGCGCCGGGGGCGTTCGAGGCGTTGGCGGAGCGCTACGCGCCATACCGCGAGCGCCGACCCCCGGGGCCGCTGCTGCGCCTGGAGGTGGAGCGTGCGCTGCACTGGCGTGCCGACCACTCGGACCAGCCTCCCGGGTAGAGTCGCACCCGCCTCCCCGCGAGCTCACCGGCCAGGACCAGGTGAGCGGCGGTGACCCCGGAGCCGCAGTAGGCGACGAGCTCGCCGTCGGGCAGCTCGAGGTCGCCCCGGTAGCGGCCCTCGGGGGCCACCTCGGCGAACGGCAGGTTGCGTGCCCCAGGAATGTGCCCCGCGACGGGGTCGATCGGCTCGACCTCTCCCCGGTAGCGCTCCGGCGCGCGAGCATCGAGCAGGACGAGACCCCCTCGCCCCACCGCTTCGGGGCCCACGACGTCGCCCTCACGGGGGCGGGCGTCGAAGCCGCCCGGCGAGACCTCCTCCTCGCCCGCACGCAGTGGGCCGCCCGCCTCGCGCCAGGCGCGCAGCCCCCCGTCGAGGACCGCCGCCCGGTCATGGCCGAAGTGGCGAAGCAGCCACCAGAGGCGCGCGGCGCCCCCCTCCCCGGCCTCGTCGTAGGCCACGACCGTTGACTCGTCGTCGATCCCGGCCCGCCGCGCGGCCGCCTCGAAGCGATCCGTGGCCGGGAGCGGATGCCGACCGCGGACACCGGGCGGGTCCGAGAGCTCGGTGTCGACGTCGAGGTGCGCCGCCCCCGGGACGTGGCCGGCCGCCCAATCGCGCCGCCCGGCGCCCGGCTCGCCGAGACGCCAGCGGCAGTCGACGACCACCAAGCCGGGTTCCCCCAACCCGGCCTTCAGCCACTCCGTCTCGGCTATTGGTCCGAACCCCATCGGGTCGTTAGTCTGCCTGCAAGGTGAGTGGCATGTTCGAGCGGTTCGTGGGCGTCGACTGGTCAGGCGCGGCGAGGCCGAGCGGACAGCGCATCTACGTCGCGGAGGCCACTCGCCAGGGCACGCGCGTCACGGTGGCAAGCGTGGTCAGGGCCAGGGACCGGGCGGCGGTGGAGGCCTTCCTGCGTGGCAGCCCGCTGGAGCCGGCGCCGGCATGGCATGGCTGGCCCAGCCCGGGCGCGCTGGCTCGCGGCGCGCGCCGGGTGGTCGCGTTCGACTTCGCCTTCGGCTTTCCGGTTGCTTTCAGGCACCCCGAGCGGGGGCGGGGCTGGAGGTGGGACGACCTCGGCACCCTCGCCGAGCGCCTGAGCCCCGAGGGCGACCACGATCGCCACGCGGAGCCCGTACGCCGTGCGATCGAGGCGGACCCCGCGCTCGGCAGCCAGTTCCGCCTGCACGGAGGGAACGGCGTGCCCGCCACCCCCCACCGCATGACCGACCGCCGCCTGGACGGGCTCCGGCCCGAGTCGGTCTTCCACCTGATCGGGCCGAGCCAGGTGGGAATCGGCTCGATCGCCGGGATCGCCATGCTCCACCGGCTGCGGGGCAGCGAGGGCTTAGCGGTGTGGCCCTTCGACGGAGGGGAGCGCGTCGAGGCGGCGCGGCAGGTCCTCGTCGAGGTGTGGCCGCGCATGTGGCTCGAGCGTGGCTGCCGCAAGAACGAGCTGCCGGGCCGGGTCCGCCAGCTCGAGCGCTGGGAGCAGCAGGGGGTGAACTTCAAGACCCGCGCGGAGCAGGCGGCGCTGTCCTCGGGTGACGCCCTCGACGCCGCGGCGGCCGCGATCGGCGCCGCCCGCTCGTGCCACCGCCTTCCCTCGCCCGAGGCCCTGCCCCGCGACGCCCGCCAGCGCGAAGGCTGGATCGTGGGCGTGCAGGTCCCCTAGCGCTCAGGCGGCGGAGGCGTTCAACGTCGGGCCCTGCAGCGCGTAGCCGGGCCCGTCCCGGTGCGCTCGCATCTCGCACTGGAGCCGCTCGCGATACGACCGCTGCTCCGTCTCAGACTCGTCCGGAGTCGCCCAACGGCCCTGGCCACGCGGAGCCCGGTCTCGCCGGTGCCGGCGGCGAGCTCCAGGATGGTCTGGCCGGGCCGGGGATCGAGTCCTCGATCAGCCAGTCGGAGACGCCGCGCGAGGCATCGCACATCCAGCGGCGCAGGCGGCTCCATTCCGCGGCCATCTCCTCCCACGTGTCGTGGGCTCGCCTTGCGGTGCTCGTCGAGATCCATGCTGCGATCGTATGCCGCCATGCGGGCGATGGTCATGGATTCCGCGCGCGACCCGCTCCGCGTCGCCGAACTGCCCGAGCCGAGGCCGGGCGCGGGCGAGGTGCTGCTGGAGGTGTTCGCCTGTGGCGTCTGCCGGACCGACCTGCACGTGGTGGACGGCGAGCTGCCCGATCCCAAGCTGCCGCTCGTGATCGGGCACCAGATCGTCGGGCGGGTGGTGGAGGGCGGCGAGCGCTTCCAGCCCGGCCAGCGCGTGGGCGTGCCGTGGCTCGGCTGGACGGACGGAGACTGCCGCTACTGCCGCTCCGGGCGCGAGAACCTGTGCGACCAGGCCGTGTTCACCGGCTATACGCGCGACGGCGGCTACGCCGAGCGGGTGGTGGCGGACGAGCGCTTCTGCTTTCCGATCCCGGAGGGCTACCCGGACCTCCAGGCCGCACCGCTCCTGTGCGCCGGGCTGATCGGCTGGCGGTCGCTCAAGCTGGCGGGCGACGCCCAGCGGCTGGGGTTCTACGGCTTCGGCGCGTCGGCGCACATCGTGGCCCAGGTCGCTCGGCACCAGGGGCGGCGGGTCTTCGCGCTCGTGCGGCCCGGTGACGCCGAGGCGGCCGCCTTCGCGCTCGAGCGCGGCGCCGAGTGGGCCGGCCCCTCCGACGAGCGTCCGCCCGAGGAGCTCGACGCCGCGATCGTCTTCGCGCCGGCGGGGCCGCTCGTGCCCGCCGCGCTGCGGGCCGTGGCGAAGGGGGGCGCGGTCGTGTGCGCGGGGATCCACATGAGCGACATCCCCTCCTTCCCGTACGAGCTCCTCTGGGGGGAGCGCTCCGTGCGCTCCGTGGCGAACCTCACCCGCCGCGACGGGGAGGAGCTGCTGTCGCTCGCCCCGCGGGTGCCGGTTGAGACAGACGTGGAGCCCTTCCCCCTCGAGGAGGCGAACGAGGCGCTCGACCGGCTGCGAGCGGGTCAGGTGCGGGGCGCGGCGGTGCTCGTCACGCGGCCCGGTTGACCGCGACCGGCGCGCGGCGACGCGGATGCCCGGCGCGGAAGCTCGCCAGCGCCGACGCGATCGCCCGGTAGCAGTCCGGATTCACCGCCATGCCCACGTGGCTCGACTCGATCTCCACGTGCTCGGCTCCGGGGTCGAGGCAGGAGCGCCAGTCGACGATCCCGTCGCTCCTCGAGTAGATCGAGACAAAGCCGACGCCACGCGGGAGCGGTTTCGCGGCGTGATCCCAGAATTCGCTGCAGCAGTCGCCATTCAGGCAGCGTCGCGAGAAGAGCCCCGGGGCTCCGAGCGTTCCCAGCGCGCCGACGGCAAGGACCTGGAGCCGCACCAGGGGATGGACCGCGAGCGGGTCGAGCTGGGGCGATCCGAGGGTGACTATCCCGGCCACGAGGTCCGGCCGCTGCCGGGCGAGCACCTTCGCGAAGCTCCCGCCTCGGCTCTGGCCGATGATCGCCGCCCGGCGCCCCTGCCGCTCGACGAGCTGCTCGAGACGCTCCTCGAGCCGCTCGTCCCACGAGCCGGAGCAGCCCACGTTGGCACGCATGCCGGCCTTGCGGGTGCAGTGGCCGGTGCGCCGCAGCCACTGGGTCATGAGCCCGAGCGAGCCGTCCCCGGCGAGGAAGCCGGGGATTAGGAGCACGGGCATCCCGTCGCCCTGTTCGACGCCGCGCCCGCGCCAGACCGGATCGCGGAGCAGCGAGGCGGCCTCGAGGCCGAGCCGGGCCTCCCGCCAGATCGGCGTGCGGTGCCGAAGGAGCGGCGGGGCCGAGAGTGCTGTCTTCGCGTCTACGAGGCGCACCGGTGGTCGGGAGGGATCCCCCAATGGACGAACTTACAAACGCTGTCGGCTGAATAGATTTTGCGGCCATGCGCGCCGTTACGGTGGCCGACGGAAAGCTGAGGGTCGAGGAACGCCCCGAGCCCGTCCCCGGGAAGGGCGAGCTGCTCGTTGGCGTGCACTCCGCGGGCCTTAACGGCGCCGACATGCTGCAACGGAAGGGGGCCTATCCGGCCCCGCCAGGATCGCCTCCCGACATCCCGGGGCTCGAGCTGGCCGGCGAGGTGGTGGGCCGCGGGGAGGGGGCGGAGCGCTTCGCCGACGGCGATCGTGTGATGGCGCTGGTCGGTGGCGGCGGCCATGCGGAGCTGGCCCTCGTGCACGAGCGGGCCGCGATGCCGGTGCCGGAGGCGCTCGAGCTGCCGGTCGCCGGCGCGGTCCCCGAGGTGTTCACGACGGCGCACGACGCGCTCTTCAGCCAGGCCCAGCTGCGCCCGGGGGAGCGGTTGCTCGTGCACGGCGGCGCGGGTGGGGTCGGCACCGCGGCCATCCAGCTCGGCCGCGCCGCCGGGGCGCGCGTCACCGCCAGCGTGCGCCGCGAGGAGCTCCGCCCCCAGGTCCAGAGGCTCGGCGCGACCGCGATCGCGCCCGAGGGGTTCGCCGAGCACGGGCCCTTCGACGTGATCCTCGAGCTGGTCGGCGCCCCCAACTTCGAGGGCAACCTGCGCGCCCTCGCGCCCGGTGGGCGCATCGCTGTAATCGGGGTCGGAGCGGGGGCCAAGGCGGAGGTGAACCTCGTGGCGCTGATGGGCAAGCGGGGGCGCATCCACGGCTCCACGCTGCGCTCGCGCTCGCTGGAGGACAAGGCGACGGCCACGCGGCTGGTGGAGAAGGAGGTGCTGCCCCTATTCGAGGCCGGAGCGCTGCGCGTCCCGATCGCCGCCAGCTTCCCGCTCGATCAGGCCGAGGCGGCCTACGACCGCTTCGAAGCCGGTGGGAAGCTCGGCAAGCTCGTCCTGCTGCCCTGAAGGCACCCCCACGCCGTCGCGCCTACGAGGTCTCGAGACCCTCGAAGAGGGCGAGGACCGGGCCCTCGACCTCGGTCCGGGCGACGTGCGGGTCACCTGAGTGGGCGATCAGCAGCGCGGCCTCGCCGAGGACGGCGAGCAGCAGGTGGGCGAGGGGCTCGGGGTCCTGTCGCGAGATCACGCCCTGCTCCATCGCGGCCTCCAGGCCCAGACGGACCAGACCCATGCCGTGACGGGCGTCGATCTCGCGCCACTCCGTCCAGCCCAGCACGGAGGGCGCGTCGATCAGGGAGATCTGCGCGAGCGCCGGGTCGGTGCAGGCGTCGAGGAACGAGCGCACGCCCGTGGTGAGCAGCTCGCGGGCGTCCTCGATCCCGGCGATCTGCTCTCCGAGCGACCCGACCAGCTCGCGCTCCAGCTCCTCGTGCACTGCCCTGAAGAGGTCTCGCTTGTTGCGGAAGTGGTGGTAGAGGGCCCCGCGCGTGACGCGCGCTCGGGCGACGATCTCCTCCGTCCCCACGCCCGCGTAGCCGCGCTCGGCGAACAGCTCCCGTGCCACCCGGACGAGCTCGTCTCGCGTGCCCCGCGCCCGTTCCTCCCTCACTGACATACAGTCTGTATGATGCCGCATACAGTCTGTATGCGAACCGAGGAGGCGAAATGAACGAGGTACAGCTGCCGCAGGGGACCGTCCGCTACCGCGACTCGGGCTCGGGCCAGCCGGTCGTGCTGATCCACGGCTTCGGCGTCGACGGCCGGGTCTGGGAGCGGCTCGTACCCCTGCTCGAAGGCGACTTCCGGGTCGTGGTGCCCGACCTCCCGCTCGGGGCGCACCGGGTGGCGCTCAACCCGGACGCCGACCTCTCGCCCTACGGCCTGGCCCGACTCGTGGCCGACTTCCTGGATGCGCTTGAGCTCGAGGACGTCACGCTCGTCGGCAACGACACGGGCGGCGCGATCTGCCAGTTCGTGGCCACCCGGCACCCGGAACGGATTGCCCGGCTAGTGCTCACCAACTGCGACGCCTACGAGGACTTCCCGCCGCTCATGTTCCGCTACCTCTCCTGGGCGGCCAAGCTGCCGGGTGGCCTGGCCGCGCTCACCGCGTCACTGCGGATCAAGCCGCTGCGTCGCGCTCCCTTCGCCTACGGCGGGCTGACCAAGCGGCGGCTCGAGGACGAGCTGCTCGACCACTGGGTCGAGCCGGCGATGACGGACAGGGCCGTGGCGCGCGACGCGCGGAAGTTCCTGCGCTCGGCGGACAAGCGGTACACGCTCGAGGCGGCGGAGCGGTTGCGGTCGTTCGGCATGCCAACCCTGCTGGCCTGGGCGCCCGAGGACCCCTTCTTCAAGCTGAGGCTGGCCAAGCGGCTCGCCGCGGCGATCCCGAACGCTCGCCTCGAGCGGATCGAGGGCTCCCGCACCTTCGTCGCACAGGACCAGCCGCAGCGCTTGGCGGAGGTCCTGCGCGACTTCGTGCGGGAGCCGGTGAGCGCCGCCTGACGTCGGGCTTCGGCCGCGAGCCGCGGGGGGCTTGGCCGATTAGGGGAGTCATGGTCCCGTTTCCGGCCAAGCCCCCGGCGGGGGCCCCGAACGCGGGGTGAGCGCCCCTAGCTCAGCCGCTCCACGATCATCGCCTCGCCCTGGCCGCCGGCGACGCACATCGTCTCGAGGCCGATCGACTTGTCGTCGGTCTCGAGCCCGTTCAGAAGGGTGGTCATAATGCGGGCGCCGGTCATCCCGAAGGGGTGGCCGAGGGCGATCGCCCCGCCGTGGGGGTTCAGCTTCTCGAGCGGGATGTCGCACTCGTCCATGATCGGGATCACCTGGGCGGCGAACGCCTCGTTCAGCTCGACGGTGTCCACGTCTCCGATGCTCATCCCGGCGCGGTCGAGCACCTTCCCGATCGCCTCGATCGGCGCAACGCCCATGATCTCCGGCTCGAGCGCCGCGGTGGCGGCGGTGACGATGCGGGCGCGCGGCTCGAGGCCGAGCTCCCGGGCCCGCTCCTCCCTCATCACGAGCACGGCGGCGGCGCCGTCGTTGAGCGGGCAGGAGTTGCCGGCCGTGACCTTGCCGTCCTCCTTGAAGGCGGGATCCAGGGTGGCGAGCTTCTCGAGCGTCGAGTCGGGCCGGGGGCCGTCGTCCTTCGGCACCTCCGTGCCGTCGGGGAGCGTCACCGGCACGATCTCGCGATCGAAGTAGCCGGATTCCTGCGCGGCCACGGCGAGCTCCTGTGAGCGCTGGGCGTACTTGTCCATGTCCGCCCGCGACACCTCGTACTTGTCCGCCACGTTCTCGGCGGTCAGGCCCATCGAGATGTACGCGTCGGGCTGCCCGTTCCGGCCCTGAAGCCGCTCGTTCTGGTCGGCCTCACCCGCCGCCTCGGTTCGTTCGTTGTAGCGCGACACCCACTCGACGCCGGCGGCGATGTAGGCGTCGCCCTGGCCGGCCTCCACGGCGTTGGCCGCCTGGCGGATCGACTCGAGGCTCGACGCGCAATAGCGGGAGATGGTCGAGCCGTTCACGGACATCGGCAGCCTCTCGGAGAGGAGCACGATGATGCGGCCGATGTTGAACGCCTGGAGCCCCTGCGGCATGCCGCAGCCGCAGTAGACCTCCTCCACGGAGGCCGGATCGAGCGCCTCGTTCCGCTCCAGCAGGCGGTCCACGACGTACGCCCCCATCTCGTCGGGGCGAAGCCCCGCGAGGGAGCCCTTGAAGGCGCGGCCGATCGGAGTGCGGACCGCGTCGACGATCACTGCTTCGGGCATGACTTCTCCTTGGCGTGGTTCAGGTGCCCTGAACGCTACTTGGCGACGGCGCCGGGGCCGGTATCTTCATCCGGCGCGCGAGGAGGAGGGTTCCGTGTCGGTCGTCGTGTCGGGGGTCGCTCCCGGATTCACCGCGGAGACCTACGAAGCGGTCACCGAAAGCGTGATGCCCGGCGACGAGCTTCCGGACGGATGCGCGCTCCACATCGCTGGGCCCGTCGACCAGGGCGAGTGATCACCGTGCGGGAGTCCCGAGGGCCTTCGACCCGTTTCGCGACCGAGAAGCTGCTTCCACCGATCCGCGAGGCCGCGGGCGACGCGGCGCCCCCACCCGCAGAGCCGGAGGTGCAGCCTGTCCAGAGGCTGATTACGCCCTGACCAGCTCGAGAGTGAAGCCCGCGCCGCAGCT
>JBKPFJ010000081.1:0-7366 GCA_046728795.1 Actinomycetota bacterium
CAGCAGCCGTTCGCGCTGGACCGGCGTGAGCGCCTCCAGGGGGGCGAGCGCCGCCGCGCTGAGCTCGCCGGCCAGGCGGCGGTCCTGTCCCAGAAGCAGCTCGACGCCGTGCTCGGCGGCGTCGACCAGCCCCCCGTCCTCGGGTAGCGAGCCCTCCAGCATCAGGCGCAGCGCCCCCTGGGCACGCGCGTGGCTGATCGCCGCCTCGGCCCAGGGCAGAGGCGGGCCGATCGCGGCCCGCCGTTCTCCGGTGGCGCGCTCGAGGCGGTCGCGCCGCCCCGGGCCGTCCGGGTCCGGCACGAGCACGCAGACGAAGGGCGGGGCCGGGGCGGCCAGAACGTCCCCGTCGAGCCGGCGCGCGAGCCGGTCGACGTCCTCCCCCTCTGCGGCTACCGCTGCGAGGCTCCGGGGCAAGGGCCAGGCCGCCTCCGCCGCGGCGGCCTCCACCGCAGTGCGATCGGCCGGCGGCTCCTGGATCAGGAGCGCGACCAGCCTGGCGCGGCGGCGCTGGAGCTCGCCCGCCGCGGCGGCCTGCTCGCGCGTGAAGCCCTCGACGGACTCGCCGGAGAGCTCGTCGATGTAGGCGAAGATCGATTCGGCGAGCACGTAGAGCGTGCGCGGCTCCAGTCCCGCCCGCTCGCCCGCCGCCACGAGCCGTCGCCACGCGACGCGTGCCCCCACGCGGTAGGCGGCAAGGAGCGCGTCGAGGCTGCGGCCGGCACGCCACTCGCCGCGGCCGAGGTTGACGTAGACCTCCCGTCCCGGGCCGCGATCCGGGGAGGGACCCTCGATCATGTCCATGAACTGCCGGAGGGCCTCCTCGACGCCCTGGCGCAACCCCCTCCCGAACGGGCCCTCGAGCGGGCGCACGTAGTCGGGCACCTCGCGGCTGATCGCCTCGATGATCTCGTCGGCGAGCCCCGGCAGCTCGGGCCGGAGGGCGGTTGCCGTGTCGGGCGGGAGCGCTTCCCACGGGGCGGATTCCATTGTGGGAAAGCTACAAGAACCTACGTTGCAGTCGTGACCCCGCCTACGAACGAGTAGAGTTTTCTGCTCGTAACCTTCAGAAGCGTGACGCGGCTGCAGCGGAACGCGAATCTCGGGGCGGTGATCGTGCCCTTCGCCGCCTTTCTCGCGGCGATCCCCCTGCTCTGGAATCGCCTGATCGGACCCGTCGACCTCGCGATCCTCGCCGGGATCTACCTGGCAAGCGCCATGGGGGTCACCGTCGGCTTCCACAGGCTCCTCACCCACCGCGCCTTCGAGACCTATCGCCCGCTCAAGTACGCGTTCGCGGTGCTCGGATCGATGGCGGTCCAGGGACCGGTGATCGGCTGGGTGGCGGACCACCGCAAGCACCACGCCCACGCCGATGAGGAGGGCGACCCGCACTCCCCGCACGTCGGCCACGGGAGCGGGCTGCGGGGGCTCTGGTATGCCCACGTGGGCTGGCTCTTCCACGAGCACGGCACGGCAGCCTACGGCCGCTACGCCAGAGAGCTGGTCGAGGACCGCGGATTCCGGCTGATCAACAAGCTCTTCGTGCCCCTGGTCGGGCTGTCCCTACTGCTTCCCTTCGCGCTCGGCTGGGGGATCACGGGCGAGCTTGCCGGCGGCCTCACCGCCATGTTCTGGGCCGGCCTCGTGCGCATCTTCTTCGTGCACCACGTGACCTGGAGCGTGAACTCGATCTGCCACTACTTCGGCCGTCGGCGCTTCGAGACCGACGACGAGTCGACGAACGTCTTCTGGCTCGCCCTCCCCTCGCTCGGCGAGTCCTGGCATCACAACCACCACGCCTTCCCGCGCTCGGCGGTCCAGGGGCTGCGCTGGTGGGAGCTCGACGTGTCGGGCTGGGTGATCCGCGCGATGCGCCGCCTCGGCCTGGCCTGGAACGTGGTGCGCATCTCGCCCGAGCGCCAGCGGGCCAAGCTGGCCTCCTAGGGTCCGCCGTACTGCTGGCGCAGGGCCATCACGTCGTCCACGTAGCGCTGGGTGTTCGGGAACAGCCCCCTGCTGCGCACGGAGCCGAGGCCCTGGTAGTAGGCGGCCGCCGCGGCCGTCGGGTCGCCGCCCGTGTCGCGTAGCAGCTGGCCCAGGTACATCACTCCGGCGTTGACATTCTCCAGTGCCGAGTAGGCGTTCAGGGGGCTGCCGGCCAGGTTGCCCTCGATCCAGTCCCAGGTGCCCGGCAGGATCTGCATCACCCCGCGAGCGTTCGCGCTCGAGACGAGGTTGTTGTTGAACCCGCTCTCCTGCTTGGCGATGGCGGTGGCCAGCGAGGGCGAGACCCCGTGCTCCGAGGCGATCGAGCCGATCTGGCTCGGCGTGACGAACTCGGGAGTGGGGTGCGGGGCGGCGTAGGGGACCGCGGCGGGGGCCGGCGCGGGCGCCCCCGTGGAGGTCGGAGCCGCGCCGCTCGGGAGCTTCAGCGGGGTGCCCGAGAGCAGGTAGCCCGAGGGGTCGAGCCCGTTCATCCAGGCGAGCTGCGAGACGCTCACCCCGCTGCGGGCGGCGATGCCGCTCAGGGTGTCGCCCGGTTGGACCGTGTAGGCCCCCATCGGCTGGGGCGCGGAGGTGGTGGCGGTGCCGGTCGCGGCGCCGCCGCCGAGGGCCGCCGCCGCCTCGCCCTCGCTGGGGATCCAGATCGTCTGGCCCAGCACGACGTTCGCGTTCTCCGAGAGTCCGTTCGCCGCCGCCAGCGCGCTCGTCGTGAGGTTGTTCGCCGCGGCGATCGACCACAGGGTCTCCCCCTGTGTGACGGTGTGGGCCACGCGCGCGTAGGCGGGCGCAGCGCCCGCGAGCGTGAGGGTGGCGGTGAGGGTCGCGATTCGGAAGGACCAGCGCAAGGGGTACCCCTTTCTCCGACTGTTCGCGGCCCTTCGCGGTCACGGCGGGGCACCCCTGCCGGCCGTGCGTCCTTATGACGACCCGCAACGGCGCGTGCAGCGGCTCAGAGGGCGGCCTCGAGGAGCGAGCGCAGCTCCCCCTCGTCGACCGGCGCCCCGGTGGCGAACACCCTGTGGTGGAGCGCCGCGGCGACGATCGCGTCGAGGTGCTCCTCGCGGACGCCGAGCTCGCCGAGTCGGGTTACGCCGGAGCGCCCCGCGAGCGCCGCGGCCCGCTCCGCGGCCGCGGGGGGGTCCTCGCTCGGCGCGCCCAAGGCCAGCGCCAGGCGACCGAGCTCCCGTGGGGCACGCAGCGCCATGAAGCGAAGGCTGTGCGGAAGCATCACCGCGTTGGTCGCGGCGTGCGGGGCGGCCGTCAGTCGCACGATCGTCTGGCACAGCGCGTGGTGGACGAGTAGTCCGGTGGTGCCGATCGCCCAGCCCGCCAGCAAGGCGGCCAGCGCGAGCGAGTCGCGATCGGGCTCCTCCGGCTCGAGCGCGAGGGCGAACAGGCTCGCCGCTCGCAGCGCCGCCTCCTCGGCCACCGGGTTCGCCCCGGGCGCGTAGAGCGACTCGGCCGCGTGCGCCAGACCGTTCATCGCGGTCGCGGCCAAGCCGGGCATGGGCATCGAGGCCATCAACGCGGGCTCGCAGATCGCGAGCGCCGGCCGTACGAAACGCAGCTCCTCGACCCCCGCGGGCATCCTGTGGAACGGCGTGAACGGCGCGCCGGAGAGCGTCGTGGGGACGGCGGCCACGCGGAGCCCGTCGGCGCCGGCGACCGCCTTGGCGCTGTCAATCACGCGCCCCCCGCCGAAGGCCACGATCGGCCTGCCCTCGACCGCGGGCCGGACGGCGCCGGCCGCCTCCGGTACGGAGCCCCCCGCCACGTGTAGAACAGCCTCCGCCTGATCGGCGAGCGCGCCGGCTTCGGCGTCGGCCCGAGCCGTCGTGAGCAGCACGTACCGCTCGAAGCCGTTCGCCCTCAGCAAGTCGGCGGCCTCACCGATCGCCCCCGCGCCGAAGCGGATGACCCGCTCTCCGTCGCGGAATGTGAAGTCGGCGCCCACGGCGGCTCATGTTGATGCCTTTGCCACACGCTGGTGTGGCAAAGAGATCAACAGATGGCGCTAGGGCGTCGTCGCCGGCTCGAGTTCCTCCGCGGCGCCCTCGTCCGTGGCGAGCGCGTTCGAGAGCGCGCGCAGGTAGGCCTTTCCCGACGCCTCGAGGATGTCCGTGGAGACTCCGACCCCGGAGGCCAGGCGTCCGTCCAGGTCGATCAGCACGGTCGTCTCGCCGAGGGCGTCACGGCCGCCGGTCACGGCGCTCACGTGGTACTCCTTGAGCCGCGCCTCGCGTCCCACGGCGGCGTTGATCGCGCTGAAGAAGGCGTCTACGGGGCCGTCGCCCGTGAAGCTCCCCCGGCCCGTCCCGCCGTCCGGGAGGCGCACCTCGACGCGCGCCAGCGGTGCGCGCCCGGATGAGGCCTCGACATCAAACGAGACGAGCTCGAAGCTCGCGGGTGCCTGCTTCATCTCGTCCGAGACGATCGCCTCGAGGTCGAGCGCGGTGACGCGCTTCTTCTTGTCCGCGATCTCCTTGAAGCGCTTGAACGCGGTGTTGAGCGCCGCGCCTTCGACCTGGAAGCCGAGCTCCTCCAGCGCCTTTCGCAGCGCATGGCGCCCCGAGTGCTTGCCGAGCACGATCGAGTTGGCATCGAGCCCGACGGTGGTGGCGTCCATGATCTCGTAGGTCGTGCGTTCCTTGAGCACGCCGTCCTGGTGAATGCCCGCCTCGTGCGCGAAGGCGTTGCGGCCGACGATCGCCTTGTTCGGCTGCACGGGGTAGCCGGTGAGCCGCGAGACCAGTCGCGAGGTCCTCGCGATCTCCCGGGTGTTGACTCTGCTCCAAAGCCCGACGCTCGATTCGCGCGTATGGAGGAGCATCACGATCTCCTCGAGCGACGCGTTGCCCGCGCGCTCGCCGATCCCGTTCACGGCGCACTCCACCTGGCGGCAGCCGGCGGTCAGCCCCGCGAAGGAATTAGCCACCGCGAGCCCGAGGTCGTCGTGGCAGTGCACCGAGACGGTCACGTCCCGAAGCGCGGGCACCAGCTCGTGCAGGCGCCTGAACATCTCCGCGTACTCGTGCGGCATCGTGTAGCCGACGGTGTCCGGCACGTTGATCGTGGTCGCGCCCTCCTCGATAGCGATCGCGACCACCTCGGCCATGAACTCCACGTCCGAGCGCGAGCCGTCCTCGGGCGAGAACTCGACGTCGTCCGTGTACTCGCGCGCGTGCGCGACAGCGGCGCGGGCCTGCCCCTTCACGTCGTCCCGCGTCGTCTGGAGCTTGCGCTCGATGTGGATGTCGCTCGTGGCGATGAAGGTGTGGATGCGAGGGCGCTCGGAATCCCTGACCGCCTCCCAGGCGGCGTCGATGTCCTGCTTCGAGGTGCGGGCGAGCCCGCAGATCGCAGGGCCCTCGACCTCACGGGCGATGGCCTGCACGGCCTCGAAGTCACCGGGTGAGGTGATCGGGAAGCCGGCCTCGATCACGTCCACGCCTAGCCGCGCGAGCTGCAGCGCGATCTCCACCTTCTCCTGCTTGTTCAGCGAGATTCCCGGTGACTGCTCGCCATCACGCAGCGTCGTGTCGAAGATGCGTACCCGGTCCTTCTCTCGCCTCATGTCGCTCCTTTCTCTCTGACCCGGCTTCTCCTGTGGTTCGCGGCTTCGGCGGCCGCCACGCGCTATTCCCCCCGAAGGGGGAGGAGGAGAAGTCGCAGGTCGAGTCCGAGCGACATGCTGGGCACAGCGTACAGGAGTATCGTCGGGTCACCGGCATGGGCATGGAGATCGGCGCCGCCTCGGACATCAAGGACTCCATCCTCGACGCCATCGGCGAGACCCCGCTCGTGCGGCTCACGCGCTTCGCCCCGGACCTGAAGCCGCAGCTCGTGGCGAAGGTCGAGGCGATTAATCCGGGGGGCTCGATCAAGGATCGCGTCGCGGTGGCGCTGATTGAGGCGGCCGAGAGCGACGGCCGCCTGCGGCCGGGGGGCACGATCATCGAGCCCACCAGCGGCAACACGGGCACGGGACTGGCGATCGCCGCGCGCCTGAAGGGCTACCGGGTGATCGCGGTCATGCCGGACAAGATGAGCAAGGAGAAGATCGACCTGCTGCGCGCCTATGGCGCGGAGGTGGTCGTTGCCCCCACCGAGGTGCCGCCCGAATCCCCCGAGTCCTATTACCGGGTGGCCGACCGGCTGACGGAAGAGATCCCCGGCGCGTTCCAGCCCAACCAGTACAGGAACCAGGCAAACCCCGAGTCGCACTACCGGACGACTGGGCCGGAGCTCTGGCGGCAGTCCGGCGGGCGCATCACCCACTTCGTGGCCGGGGTGGGTACGGGCGGCACGATCACCGGCTGCGGGCGCTACCTCAAGGAACAGAATCCGGCCATCGAAGTGATCGGGGCCGACCCGGTGGGCTCGATCTTTTCTGGCGGCGAGGTGAAGCCCTACCTCGTGGAGGGCGTCGGCGAGGACTTCTGGCCAGACACCTTCGACCCCTCGGTCGTCGATCGCTACGTCACCGTGAGCGACAAGGACTCGTTCCTCACCACGCGCCGGCTCGCGGAGAGCGAGGGCATCCTCGCCGGCGGCTCCTGCGGCACGGCGCTCTACGCGGCGCTTGAGGTGGCGCGAGGGCTCGACGACCCGGAGGCGCTGATCGCGGTGATCCTGCCGGACGGAGGACGGGCCTACCTCTCGAAGGTCTACAACGATGCCTGGATGCGCCAGTACGGGTTCCTCGAGCGCGAGCCCGACCTCACGGTGGGCGAGGTGCTGCGCCGCAAGCACGGCGCCGGCGAGATTCCCACCCTGCTCACCGTCGAGACGCACGCGCGCGTGCGCGACGCCGTGGCGCTGCTGCACGAGCACCGGGTCTCGCAGCTGCCGGTTGTGTCCGCGCACGACCCGCTGACCGTGGTCGGGGCGGTGTCTGAGCGCGGGCTTCTGAAGCACGCGATGGACGACGCCTCGCTCCTGGCCGCGGAGATCGTGGAGGTCATGGAGCCGCCCTTCCCGGCGGTGGCCGCCGAGGACGGCGTCCGCGAGGCGGTGGAGCTCCTCGTGGGCGAGCGCGAGGCGCTGCTCGTCACCGACGACGGGCGCCCCGCCGGGATCGTGACCCGCGCCGACCTGCTCGAGTCGCTGGCCAGGTGACGCGCGTCCCCGAGGACGCGCGGTTCCCCACCCGGGCGGTGCACGCCGGGCTCGACCCGGATCCCACCTACGGATCGGTGGTCCCGCCCATCCACCAGACCTCCACCTACGTCCAGCCCACGCCCGGCGAGTTCGTCGAGGACTACGACTACGCGCGCTCGGCGAACCCCACGCGGGCCGCGCTGGAGAGGGCCATCGGCGACCTCGAGGGCGGCCTCGGGTCAGCCTTCTCGAGCGGGATGGC
>JBKPFJ010000200.1:0-5971 GCA_046728795.1 Actinomycetota bacterium
GCACCAGGTAGGCCATGCCGGCCACGAGGTCCCCCACCGGGCAGTAGCTCCGCACCCGCAGCTCCTGCCGGGCGAGCGCGTGGGCCAGCTCGTCCCCCAGCCCGCGCAGCACCTGGAGCTCGAGGTCGCGCGCGTCGCCGCCGCCGACCCGGCTGGCGGCGACGGCGTGCGACACCGAGCGCAGGTTGTGCGACGCGATCGCCACGCGCACGGCGGGCCGGGCCTCCAGCAGGCGGCGCGTGAGCGCCTCGAAGTTGCGGTCGCAGTCGGCCTTCACCTCGAACACGGGCGGAGTCCAGCCGTGCTGGCGGGCCTCCACGATCTCGTGGTCCCAGTAGGCGCCCTTCACGAGCCTGACCACGAGCGGCGGCGTGCGCTCGCTCGAACGGGCCCAGTGGAGGATGCGCTCGAGCTGCTCCGGCGACTCGCGTAGGTAGGCCTGGAGCACGAGCCCAGCCGAGGGCCCGTCGCGGAACTCCGGCTCGTCGAGCAGCTCGAAGAAGAGCTCGGCGGTGGCCTCGAGCGTGTCGAGTGACTCCATGTCCACGTGCAGGTGGGCTCCCAGCTCATGCGCCCGCCCGAGCAGCGGCCGCAGCCGCCGGGCGGCGTCGTCGCGGCCCACCGCCGGCGCCTCGGGCCGCATGAGCGGGGTGAGCGCGGAGACCTTGACCGAGACGTTCACGCGCGGGAGCGGGCCCCACGAGTCCTCCTCGAGAGCCGGCCGCGCCGGCCAGCGGCGCGCGTCGGCCGAGACCGTCTCGAGCGCCTCGAGGCAGCGGGCCGCATAGCGGTCGGCCTCGGCCTGGGTCACGGTGGCCTCCCCGAGCAGGTCCAGCGAGGTGGCCACGCCGTCCTTCCACTGCGAGCGGATCGTGCCGAGCGCCCCGGTGGGCGACTCGCCGACGATGAAGCGATGCGCCATGTGGCGCACGCCGGCCGCGGCAGCAACCCCGAGCGCGCGCCGGCCCGCCTTCGAGCCCGCCATCCGCAGCGCCACGTCAACGGGCGGCGGGCGCTCGTCCACCTCGGCGAGGTAGCCCCGCAGGTGCCGCGCCAGGTCGTCTAGCGAGCGGGTGGCGGGCGTAACGTCCACGAGCCGAAACAGTGCGGCTCGGAGCTGCGCGTCCTGGGAGGCCAGCTCCATCGCCTTGGCGTCGAGGTTGCGGATCGTGTGGCGCGCTCCCGAGGGAAATGCGGCGGCCAGCGAGTGCCCCACCCGCCGGACCTCCGGTTCTAGCTCGACCGCTGGTGGGGCGTGGTCGGCCACGTCGCCCAGGCTACCTCTCACGCTCGTTTAATCCGCGCTGGATACACGGAGGGCATGGCGAAGACATTCATCGCGGTAGCGGTCGTCGGGGCCGTGCTGATCGGCTGCGGGGGCTCGAGCGGCAAGAGCTCCTCGCCAAACCAGAGCTCGTCGCCAAACCAGAGCTCGTCGGCGTCCGATCTGGCCCCGATCCACGGGACCTACTCGCCGAAGATCGACCCCGCGAACTTCGTCTCGACGATCGACAACCGCTACCTGCCCTTCAAGCCGGGCACCGCGTTCCACTACGCCGGAGTGAAGGGCAAGACGGCCCAGACCGACGACGAGGTGGTGACGCACCAAACGAAGACGATCGTGGGCGTCAAGTCGACCGTCGTGCGTGACACCGTGTCCGAGCACGGCCAGGCGGTCGAGCGGACCTTCGACTACTACGCACAGGACAAGCAGGGCAACGTCTGGTACATGGGCGAGCTCTCGCTCGAGAAGCAGCATGGCCGGCTCGTCAAGGCAAGCGATTCGTGGCTGTCTGGGGTAGGCGGCGGGAAGCCCGGAATCATCATGCCCGGCCATCCGCGGGTGGGGGATGCCTACCGGCAGGAGTACTACCCGCCGGGACAAGCCCTGGACGAGGCGCGCGTCATCAGCCTCGACGGCAGCGCGAAGGTGCCCGACGGCAGCTTCAACGGCTTGCTTGTCACCTCCGAGCGGAGCCCACTCGAGCCGCAGACCGAGCAGAAGTACTACGAGCCTGGGCTCGGCGAGGTCAAGGAGGCGGTCGTCAAGGGCCACCACGAGCAGTTCCAGCTCGTGAGCGTCACGCACTGAACGCCGCGGCGGGCGCGTTTCGGCCCGGCGGGGCGGGGGCACGGAGGGATCGATGCCCGACCTCGTGCTCGGTCCCATCCTTCGCTACGTCGGGGAGACCGAGGCCGTCGTCTGGGTCGAGACCGATGCGGCGTGCGAGGTCGACGTTCTGGGGTCTCGGGCCCGCACCTTTCACGTCGACGGGCACCACTACGCGATCGTGCACGTCCGCGACCTCGAGCCCGGGACCTGGCACGAGTACGAGGTCGAGCTCAATGGCGACCGGGCGTGGCCGCTGCCCGCCTCGCAGTACCCGCCGAGCGCCTTCCGTACGTACCCCAAGGGGGGGCCACTGACGATCGTCTTCGGCTCGTGCCGGGTCTCCGCCCCCCACGAGCCCCCGTACACGCTGAAGGTCGACGAGCATCCGCTCGCGCGGGAGATCGACGCACTCCACGCGCTCGCGGTGCGCATGCTCGGGCAGGAGCGGGACGATTGGCCCGACCTCCTGCTCCTTCTCGGCGACCAGGTCTACGCGGATGAGAACGTGTCGCCCGGCACCAAGGCATTCATCGAGAGCCGGCGCGACGTGAACGAGCCGCCGGGGCCGATCGTCGTCGACTTCGACGAGTACACCCGCCTCTACCACGAGTCCTGGAGCGAGCCCGGGCTGCGCTGGCTCCTGTCAACGGTCTCGACGGCGATGATCTTCGACGACCACGACGTCCACGACGACTGGAACACCTCGGCCGCCTGGCTCGAGGAGATGCGGCGCCAGGACTGGTGGCACGACCACGCCATCGGCGCGCTGACCTCGTACTGGGTCTACCAGCACCTCGGCAATCTGGCCCCCTCCGAGCACGAGAGCGAGGAGGTGTTGGGGGAGGTGCAGCAGGCCGACGACGCGGGACCGGTCCTGCGGGACTTCGCCCGCCGCTTCGAGCGCAATCCTGACAGCTACCGCTGGAGCTACTGCCGCGACGTCGGGTCCACGCGGCTCGTGGTGATCGACTCGCGCGCCGGGCGGGTGCTCACCGAGGGCGAGCGATCGATGGTCGACGAGCACGAGTGGGACTGGATCGTCGAGCACGCCGCCGGGGGCTTCGATCACCTGCTGATCGGCAG
Source organism: Actinomycetota bacterium (assembly GCA_046728795.1). Classification (GTDB taxonomy): domain Bacteria; phylum Actinomycetota; class Thermoleophilia; order Solirubrobacterales; family Thermoleophilaceae; genus JBKPFJ01. Next base: position 3,197 of record JBKPFJ010000200.1, read on the forward strand.
CTCGCTCCCGTTCCTGCTGTCGCCCGGCATGCACCACCTGGAGGCGTGGAACGAGGCGGTGTGCGCGGGCGCGTGGGGCGAGCGCGCCGCGCGCGTGGGCGAGAAGCTGCGCCAGGGCCTCGACCTCGAGCACTGGGCCGCCTTCGACGAGTCGTTCCGCCGGCTCGCCGAGCTGATTCGCTCGGTGGGCGCGGGCGAGCGCGGCGGGGCGCCGGCCTCCATCGTCAACCTCGGGGGAGACGTGCACCACGCCTATCTGGCGGAGGTGGCGTTCCCGCCAGGCTCGGGCGTCCGCAGCGGGGTCTGGCAGGCGGTGTGCTCTCCGGTGCGCCACCCGCTGGGATCGAAGGAGCGGCTCGCGGTGCGTCTGGCCCTCTCGCGGCCGTTCGAGGTCCTGAGCCGCGCCCTGGCCCGCTCGGCCGGCGTCGATGACCTGCCCCTCCGCTGGCGCAGCGTCGGCGAGGCGCCAGTGTTCGACAACGTGGTCGCGAGCCTGAGCGTCGACGGGCCCCGGCTCGACTTCCGGCTCGAGAAGGCGCTGCCGCCCGCGCGGCTAGAGCCGGTGATCGAGGCCCGCCTCGCCTGATCTGGGGCTCGGCCGACCGACCGCAACTCCGACCGGCCGGCCGGTTTTCCGAGGCTGGAAGGGGGGGACCCTTCGGGACGCGGAGCGGGCGGCCAGCGCGCCGCCCGTTTCGCTTCCGGCCCTGGCGGTAGGCTCGACGGCCCGATGGACTACCCGGTCGAGAGCTTCAGCGATGACGAGCGCGCGGCGCTCGCGCCGCGCTTCACCAACCTCGACCGGCCCGTGTTCGCGCTCGTGAACTTGCCCGAGACCGTCAAGGGCGCGATGTTCGCCCGCTACTCGCGCTATCCCGGAACGCTGCGGCGGCTCTTCCTCGACGAGTTCGCCGGGGACCTCGAGGGCGGCGCCGCGCAAGCCTTCGACGGCGTGGAGGGCGAGCGCGCCCGGCGCCTGTACGAGAACGTCTTCCTCGGCTACGGGGACGACTCCGTGGCCCAGCTCGGCGGGGCCCACATCGCCTGCGAGTGGGTGTCGAACGTGACGACAAAGCTGCTCCAGCGCGGCCGCCTCGCCGCCTACCTCGAGCAGTCCACGCGCTACATCGCGTACGACTCGCCGATGCCCGGCGGCGGTTACCGCTACTGGCGCCACCCGTCCCTCGGCCCGGAGTACGAGTCGGCGATGGACTCGCTCTTCGATTCGTACGCCGAGGGCCTGCCGCGGGTCAAGGCCTGGGCTGAGGAGCGCTTCCCGCGCTCCCCGGACGAGCCGGAAGCGGCGCACGCGCGGTCGATCAAGGCCAAGGCGCTCGACCTGCTGCGCGGCCTGCTCCCGGCCGCCTCGCTCTCCCACATGGGGATCTTCACCACCGGCCAGGCCTACGAGCAGCTGCTCTTGAGGCTGTTCACCTCACCGCTCCCCGAGGCGCGCGACTACGCCGAGATGATCCTTCGCGAGCTCAAGGCTGTGATGCCGAGCTTCGTGGCGCGCGTCGAGCGCCCCGACCGGGGCGGCCAGTGGATCTCCTATCTCGAGCGGCGCGCAGCGGCCGCCGAGCGCTGGGCCGAGCGGCTCGGCCTCGACCGGGCCCGCCGCGACGAGCGCGACGGTCCCGCGGTCCGGCTGCTCCGAGCCGACGGCAGCGAGGACGACCTCCTGGCCGCGCTGCTCTTCGAGGCCGCGGCCTGCGGCGAGGACGAGGCCAGGGCCGCCGTGCGCGCTCTGCCCCCGGACGAGCGGGCGACCATGCTGGCCGAGCTCGTGGGTGAGCGGCGGAACCGCCGCCACCGTCCGGGGCGCGGCTTCGAGGCGCTCCGCTACCGCTTCGAGGTCGTCTCCGACTACGGCGCCGTCCGCGACCTCCAGCGCCACCGGCTGCTCACCATCCAGTGGCAGCCGCTCACGCCCGAGCTCGGGGCCGGCGTGCCAGAGGAGCTGGCGGAGGCGGGCGTGGCCGACGCCTACCGGGCGGGACTCGAGCGGTCCCGCGCGGAGCACGCCCGCCTCGTCGAGGCCGGCCGGCCCGAGCTGGCGCCCTACGCCCTCTCCCTCGGCTATCGGATCCGCTACGTGCTCGACATGAACGCGCGCGAGGCGATGCACCTGATCGAGTTGCGCTCGGGCCGGGAGGGGCACCCCACCTCCCGCGCGGTCGCCCACGCCCTGCACGCCGAGATCGCCCGCGTCCACCCGGCCGTCGCGGCGGCGATGACCCACCTGGACGACGACAGAGAGCCGCGCCTCGAGCGGATCCTCTCCGAGATCCGGACCCACGCGCGCCAGGCCGCCCGCGCTTAGGGACGCACCCCCGGCTGGCGGCCGATTCCCGAGCTCGCGCTCGACTCTCCCCAGCTCGCCGCGGATTCCCCCCAGCTCGCCGCGGAGTCCCCCCGCCCGGGACACGAGGCCTTCGAGTCGAAGGGGCGGGGGGTGACGCGACTTGTGGTCCTATAACCCCAAAACCGCGTCCCCGCCCGCTCTAGGCCGGCCCGCAGCGCCCTCCGCCGTAGGCGGCCCGTCGCGTCCTCTAATCCGGCGTTCATGTGCCGCGAGCACGCTCGGCGCCATGACCACGCACACGCGCCCGCGACACCTCGCCCGGCTCGTCGCGGGGGCGCTCGGCGGCCTCCTGGCCCTCGCCCTCATCGTCGAACCGACCGGGCACGACGGCGGGCTCGCCAAAGGCTCCTCCCCGAGGGATATCGCGGGGTCCGCCGCCGCCGGACTCCGGCTCCGCCCGCCGAGGGTCA
>JBKPFJ010000230.1:0-11906 GCA_046728795.1 Actinomycetota bacterium
GCCCCGCCTTCAAGGCGGCAGTGGCCGACGTCGTCTCGCGGCTCGGGCGCACGCCGCACGTGCGGGAGATCGACAGCCCGTACGCGAAGGGGAACGGGGGCCAGATCTCGAAGGACGGCCACTCGGTGCTCGTGAACTTCACCATCCCGGGCGACGAGGACACCACGAAGGACCGCGTGGGCACGGTGCTGGACACCACCGCCGCCGCTCAGAGGGCGAACCCTGGCTTCCGCGTCGAGGAGTTCGGCGACGCGAGCGCGGACAAGCAGCTCTCGAAGGCCTTCGAGGACGACTTCAAGAAGGCCGAGGTCACCTCGCTCCCGATCACGCTCGTGATCCTGCTGCTCGCCTTCGGCGCGATCGTGGCCGCCGGCGTCCCCCTCCTGCTGGCGATCTCGGCCGTGGCCGCCGCCATCGGACTGATCGGCCCGATAAGCCACCTGTGGGCGGTCGACGAGTCCGTCAGCTCGGTGGTCCTGCTGATCGGCCTGGCCGTGGGCGTCGACTCCTCGATGTTCTACCTGCGCCGGGAGCGCGAGGAGCGCGCCCGCGGCGCGAGCGAGGAGGCCGCGCTCGAAGCCGCGGCGGCCACCTCCGGCCGCGCGGTGCTGGTGTCCGGCTTCACGGTGCTGATCGCCATGGCCGGCATGTACCTGGCCGGCGCCTCGACGTTCACGTCGTTCGCCACGGGCACGATGCTCGTGGTGGCGATCGCCGTGCTCGGCTCGCTCACCGTGCTGCCCGCCGTGCTATCGAAGCTCGGCGACCGGGTGAACAAGGGGCGGATCCCGTTCCTCAGCCCGCCCGAGAAGCGCGCCGCGCGCGAGCCACGCGTGTGGTCGGCTCTGCTCGACCGGGTGCTGCGGCGTCCGCTGGTGTCGGCCGGCATCGCCCTGGCCGTACTGGTCACGCTCGCGATCCCCACCTTCGGCATCCACACCGCGGTGTCCGGCGTCGACACGCTGCCGCGCTCGCTGTCGGTGATGAAGACCTACGACCGCATCCAGGCCGCCTTCCCCGGCGGACCGCTGCCCGCGACCGTGGTCGTCGAGGCGAAGGACGTCCGCGCGCCGCAGGTCCAGCGCGCGATCGCCGAGCTGCGCGCCGACGCGGCGAAGAGCGACCACTTCAGCCAGCCCGTGACCACGGACGTGAACCCCGACCACACCGTCGAGACGGTCAGCATCCCGCTCGTCGGCGACGGCACCGACTCGCGCTCCAACGCGGCGCTCGCCGAGCTGCGCCACGAGCTCGTGCCGAACACCGTCGGCTCGGTGGCCACCGCCAACGTGACCGGCAACACGGCCGGCTCGAAGGACTTCAACGACCTCATGCAGTCACGCGTGCCGATCGTGTTCGCGTTCGTGCTCGGGCTCGCGTTCCTGCTCCTGCTCGTGACCTTCCGGTCGATCGTGATCCCGATTAAGGCGATCGTGCTCAACCTGCTGTCGGTCGGCGCCGCCTACGGGCTCGTCACCTTCATCTTCCAGGAGGGCCACTTCGAGTCGCTGCTCGGGTTCCAGTCGAACGGGGCGGTGACCGCCTGGCTCCCGCTGTTCCTGTTCGTGGTCCTCTTCGGGCTCTCGATGGACTACCACGTGTTCATCCTCACCCGGATCCGCGAGGCCTACGACAACGGCATGTCTACGTCGGACGCGGTGAGCCACGGCATCAAGACGACGGCGTCGGTGGTGAGCGCCGCGGCGATCGTGATGGTCGCGGTCTTCTCGATCTTCGCGACGCTCTCGATGCTCGAGTTCAAGGAGTTCGGCGTGGGCCTCGCCGCCGCGGTGCTGATCGACGCCACGATCATCCGCGCCGTGCTGCTGCCGGCGGCGATGAAGCTGCTCGGCGACTGGAACTGGTACCTGCCGCACTCGCTCCGCTGGCTCCCGCGCATGGGGCGCGAGCCGTCGCACGAGCCCGCGCGGGCCTAGGTCACTAGGGAGCGGCCGGCCCGGTCTCCACCGCCAGCGCGTCGAGGTCCGCGATCCCCCGGGTCATGGCCTCGACAAGGAAGCGGTGGAGGCCGGGCCGCATCAGGATCGAGCGGAACACGACCTTGCGGAAGCGGTTGCGGCCGCGGAGGGAGACCCGCTTGCGCCTACCGTCGAGCGTCACCCGCAGCACGGCGCCGCGCGGCGCGCGGCGGGCGATCAGCGCCACGCGCGAGCCGCTGATCGTGACCTCCGACGGCCCGGTCAAGCGGACGAGCCGCCTCCCCCAGGCCGCGCGCCGGACGATGCGCCGCCCGATGCGGAACGGGTCGTCGAGCGGCACCGTGCCGACCGCGTAGTCGAACGGGCTGAGCGGGCCCGACGAGTCGCGGCCGCGTAGCCGGAACAGGTAGCTCTCGCCGAGCTCGCCGACGAACACCGCCCGCCTGCGCGTCGTCCTGTGGGCCACCGTGCGCCAGCGGGCGGCCACGTTCGTGTTGGGGCGCACCTGGAGCGTGAAGCGGGACGCGCTGCCGCTCCAGCGGACGCGAAGCGCTCGCCCGAGCGAGCGGTCGCTCGCGAAGCGCGGGACGTCCAGCTTCACCACCGGGGCGGGAGGCGGCAGCGCGGCGATCATTGCGGCCCAGCCTAGGGCCGGATCCGCGCCGAGACCACGTCGTCGTAGACGGACGAAACCTGGCGGGCCACGTCGCCCCAGTCGAAGCCGAGCACGTGTTCCGAGGCCTCGGCCACGAGCCTGTCGCGGAGGGCCCTCTCGGTGAGGAGCCGCTCGGCCATCGCCGCGAGCGAGGCCGGATCCCGGGAGCGAAAGCGCAGGCCCACGTCCTCGTGCGGCACGACTTCCCGCAGGCCGCCGGTGTCGGCCACGAGACAGGGACAGCCCGAGGCCATCGCCTCGAGTGCCACGAGGCCGAACGGCTCGTAGATCGAGGGCACCACGGTGAGGTCGGCGATCCGGTACAGCGAGTGGAGCACGTCGTCGCCGATCCAGCCGAGGAAGGTGCCGCGCGGGTCGAGCCCCAGCTGGCGCGCCTGCTCGCGAAGCTCCTGCTCAGCGGTCCCGCTGCCGGCGACGATGAAGCGGACCGCGCCGAGTCGCTCGATCAGGCCCGGCAGCGCCTCGAGCGCGAACTGGAAGCCCTTCTCGTACACGAGCCTCCCGACCAGCAGCACCAGCTTGTCCGTGGGAGCGGCGAAGCGCGCACGAAGCGTCTCCAGGTCGTCCACCGGCACGAGCTCCGCGGGGTCGATGCCGTTCGGGATCACCGAGATGGCCCCCTCGTCGAGCCCGTAGATGTCGGCCACGTGCTCGCGCATGTAGGCCGAGCAGGTCACTACCCGCTCGGCGCGGTTCGCCATCCAACGCTCCACGCCGTGGATGTACGACTGGGGGTGCTTGTGCACCCAGCCCTGGTGGCGGCCGTACTCGGTCGCGTGGATGGTAATCACGAGCGGGGCGCGGAAGCGCTTTGCGAGGTGGTCGCCCGCCACGGCCACGAGCCAGTCGTGGCCGTGCACGACGTCGAAGGCATGGCTGTCGCCCAACTCCACGCCGGCGGCGAGCATGTCGGCGTTCATGTGCTCGATCCAGGTCACGAACTCGCCGAGCTCGCGCGGCCGGTTCGGCTCCCGGACGCGATGCACCAGCACGCCCTCGACCTCCTCCTCGGGCGGCGATTCCTCGAGTCCCCGGGCGAGCACGTGCACGTCGAGGTCCTGGGCCGCCAGGCTCTCGGCCAGCTTGCGCACGTGGCGGGCGAGCCCGCCCTCGATCAGCGGCGGGTACTCCCACGAGAGGATGAGGGCGCGCATCGCGGCGCGCATCCTCGCAAACACCACCGCTACGGCACGAGCAGGGTTTCGATCCGCAGGTCCGGCGCCAGGCTCCGGAGGGCCGGGTCCGCGCCGCCCGCCAGCGCGCGCTCGAGCGCCTCCCGGTGTGCGGCAACCCGTTCCTGCGGGTAATAGGCGGCCAGCTCTCGAGTCACGAGGAAGGCCCAGTCGCTTGCCTGGATGGCGAGCAGCTCGCGCGCCGCCCTCTCCACGGGGGCGCCGCCCGCCGCGGCCGCCACGGTGCTGAGCTCGGCGCGGCGCGCCGTGAAGGCGATGTCGGCGACGGCCGGGGAGTCCCAGGTGGAGAAGTCCTTGCCCGCGCCCCACGTGGACGGCTGGAGCTCCCGCTCCACCGGCTCCACGCGTTCGAGGCCCTCGCTGACGGTCACGAGCTCCAGGCCCGCGGCGGGCGCCTCCTCCAGAACCGCGGCGAGCCAGGCCGGGCCCTCGTACCACCAGTGACCGAGGAGCTCCGTGTCGAGCGCGCAGGTCAGTAGGCCGCCGCCCGAGAGGCGCTCCCCCGCTCGCTCCACGAAGTCGCGGGCGTGCTCGCGCGCCAGCGCCAGGGCAGCCTCGGGATCGTAGGCGCCGCCGCCGTTGTTCCACGGCCTCAGGTCGTGCACCGTGCGGCGGTGGTAGTCGCGGTACTCGAGGTGGACCGGGTAACCGCTCTCGTCGTCCCAGACGAGCTCAACCGTCTGCCAGTCGATGGGTACGGCCACCGGCCCGGCGCCAGTGGCCACCGGCTCGAGGTGCTCCGCGGCCCCCCGCCCGTGGACGGCGGTCTGGTCGACGCAGAAGGCGCGTACCCCGTGGTCGTGCAGCTCACGCTCGAGGCCGGGAACGTACGCGCACTCCGGCAGCCAGAACCCCCCGCCGAAGGAGCCGAAGCGGCGCTCGTGAGCGGCGATGCCGGTACCCACCTGGAGGCGGAGCCCCGCGTCGGTGGCCAGCAGCGGCAGCACGGAGTGCGTCGCCGCCGAGGTCCACAGCTCGACCCGTTCGAGCGCCCCGAACCGGGCTGTGAGCCCGCCCCCCGCGAAGGCCTCCTCGGCGTGGACGTAGTCCCCCGCCGCGCGGCGAACCTCCCGCGCGAGCTCGCGGGACCCCCCCTCCTCGAGCCCGCGGGCGTCGTCGGCGTGAATCGGGGCGCGCACCTCGCGCAGGAAGGCGAGGAAACGCTCGCCCGCCTCGCCGTCCATAGCCTCGAGCTGGTCGCAGAGCACGGGGGTGAGCCCGAGCGTCACCGGCTTTCCGTCCAGCCGCTCGAGGAGCGGCAGGTAGACGGTGGCCACCGCCTCCCACAGCCACTCCTCGCCGAAGGGCCAGGTCCCGAACCCCTCCACGTACGGCATGTGGGAATGGAGGACGAGAGCGAGGGCGCCGGGCCTCATGCGGGAAGCGGCGCGGGCGAGGAGCGCAACCGGGCGGGCACGACAACACAGCCCAGCACCACGAGCGCACCGAGCGCGATCGCCGGGACGGTGGCCACCCCCAGCATGGCCACGGCGTTGAAGGTGGCGTGGATCGCGATGACGGCGAATAGCGATCGCGTTTGCTCGTAGACGAGGCACTGACCCACGCCGAAGACGGCGATGATCGGCAGGATGATCGCCGTGTCCGTGCCCTGGAAGTGGAGGCTTCCGAAGACCAGTCCGTCGATCGTCGCCGCCGCCCAGACCGGGAGGCGAGTCCTGAGGGCGCGGTAGAAGAAGCCGCGGAAGAAGAACTCCTCCGCCACCGGCGCCACGACCACGGTTGCGAGCGCGACGGCGATTCCGGCCGCCACGTTGTCCTTGCCGAGCTCGTCGACGTTCGTCTCGCCGACGTGGAACAGGGCCACGTAGCCGAGCTCGAAGCCGATCATGACCGCGAACCCGAGGACGGCCCACCCGGCGGTGGGCCACAAGCGCGTGGGACGAACGCCGAAGTGCCACCTCCGTGGCCTGAGCTTGAAGCCGGCGAACAGGATCGCCGCCCCCACGAGCACCGCGTCCTGGAGCAGCAAGAGGACGAGCAGGCTGATGGCGCCGAGGGTCTCGGAGACGTCCGCAACTAGGAGCACCGGCACCACGGGGATGGAGGCAGCCGTGACCGCCATCAGCCCGCCTGCCAGGGCCACCGGCGCGTACCAGGCGGGCCAGCGGGGCCGGGCCGCCAGCGGGAGCTCGGGCGCCACGAGGGTCATCGCAGGACGGCCAGGAAGTCGAGCGCCCGGTCGAGCTCCCCGGGCCGCACCGCGAAGTCGCGCGCGCTGATCGCCGGCGTGAACCAGCGGTAGAAGCGCTCGGTCAGGCCGAGCGCCCGGTGGAGCCGGTCCCAGCCCAGCTCCAGGGCCGCGTCGTGCGCGCGCAGCTTGCGCGCGTGAAAGACGCCCAGCAGCTCCACGTGGTCGAAGACCCCCCGGCACAGCTCGCGGAACTCCTCCGCGCGGTACTCGCGAACGTGCCAGGGGTTGTCGGAGCGCTCCGCCCCGGGGCTCGCAAGCGTCAGCACGTTCGGGGTGGAGACGTAGACCGCGTCCCGCGCCAGCTCGCGGAAGCGGCGCAGGACCGCCCCCGGGTCCGCCAGGTGCTCGACGGTCTGCAGGAAGACGATCGCGTCGCAGGGCTCGGAGTAGCTCTCCACCAGCTCGCGCACGAAGCGCACCCCGGGCCGGGTGTACTTGAGCCGCGCGTGCTCGAAGGCCTCCGGGTTCGCGTCGACCCCGGTGACGCGCGCCGCCCGACGGGCCAGCACGTCGGTGCCGTACCCCTCGCCGCAGGCCATGTCCACCACCTCGAGGCCCCCGCACCGGGCCGCCACCCACTCGTACACGGCCAGGTGGCGGCGGAACCAGTAGTTCTCGGCCGGCACGTCCGGCAGCGTGCGCTCGCCCGTGAGGCTGAGCGGCGGCACCCCTGCGGGCTGGTCTCGCTGGACCGTGGCGTCCACGGCGGCGGAAGTCTAGGCTTCGCCGCCATGCGCGCCCCCGACGCGATCCGCGCCGCGAACGTGCGCTATCACGACCTGGCCGCCGCCCACTACGACGACAAGTGGGGCATCTCCTACGAGGAGAAGGGGCAGGCGCAGGTGCGGAGCAAGCTGCGCAAGACGCTCGGCCGCGAGCCAGGAGTCTTCGACCGCGCTCTCGAGATCGGGGCGGGCACGGGCTACTTCGGCCTCAACCTGCTGCGTGCGGGCGTCGTGCGCGAGGCGGTGGCCACCGACATCTCGCCGGGGATGCTTCGGGCCCTCGAGGACTCGGCGGCCCGCCTCGGTCTTCCGGTGGAGACGGCTCACTGCGAGGCGGCCGAGCTCCCGTTCGAGGACGACAGCTTCGATCTCGTCTTCGGCCACGCAGTGCTCCACCACGTGCCCGATCTCGACGCGGCGTTTCGCGAGTTCCGCCGCGTGCTGCGGCCCAGGGGGACCATCGCGTTCTGCGGCGAGCCCTCCCACTACGGCGACCGCCTCGCCTCGCTGCCGAAGCGGGGCGCCCTCGCGGTGGCGCCCGTATGGCGCGCCCTGATGGGTGCGGGAGCGCGCCGGAATGGGCACCACGACGCGAGCGAGGAAGACGAGCTCGAGCCGGTGGTGGACGTGCATGCCTTCAACCCGGCCGAGCTCGTGGCGGTGGCGCGTCGCGCCGGCTTCGAGTCCGTCCGGGTGCGCGGCGAGGAGCTCGCCGCGAGCCTGTTCGGGTGGGCGAACCGCGCCCTCGAGGCGACGGCCGACCCCACCGACGTGCCCTGGGTGTGGCGCCAGTACGCCTACCGCGGCTACCTGGTCCTCCAGGCCGTGGACCGGGCCCTGCTCGAGCCGCGGCTCCCCGCGGGACTCTTCTACAACCTGCTGCTCTCGGCGCGAGCGCCCTCCTAAACCCTCCGCTGTGCTGCATTAGTGGGCCATAGGCCCCCGAAGCAGCACGGTCCCGGTTTCGGCCCGCGGCGCGCGGCGGGCTAGAGACCGAGCGCCAGCGCTGGCAACGCCGCCGCGACCAGGAGGACCGCGTCCGGGGCGCGGGCGCGCAGTTGAGCGGTGGCGCGGGGCGGGGCCGGGCGGAAGGCGGCGGATTCGCGCGCCACCCAGGCGGTCACGGCGTCGACCACCGGCACGGGCCGCTTGGGGACGCCCTTCAGCGACTCGAGCAGCGTGCGCCCGGCCGCGGCCAGCCGGCGCTCAGAGCCGATCCGGTCGAGCACCCCGACGGTCTCGGGCACGGCGGGCAGGCGCCTCAGGTGACCGAGGCTGCGCCGTGCCACCTCCCGCAGCCCCTCGGCGCGCGCCGCCGCACGCAGCCACGTGGCCACGAGCACGAGCAGGGCGGCGCGCAGGGCCCGCCTCGCCGCCACACCGAGCCCGAGCCCGCCTCCCAGACCGAAGACGAGGGCGCTCGCCGACACGAAGGCGGCGAGCGCGAACCCCGTCCCGACCCCCTCGCGCTCGGGCCGCGCCACCGCCCAGGCCACGGCCAGCCACACCGCCACGGCCGCCAGCAGCAGCCAGTCGGTGCTCGCGAGCAGGAGGCCGAAGGCCACGGCCGCGGCGAGGGCGATTGCCCGTGGGTCGAAGCGCGGTGGCGTGCCGTCGGGGGGATCGGACTCGGCGTCGTCGCGCGTGTCCTTCTCCCTGACATCCGGCCAGCGGCGCAGCCCGCGCCGGTAGACCGCCACCTGCACCGCGCTGGCGAACGCCGCCCAGACGAGGAGGCCGGCGGCCGTGAGCGCCAGGGCCCCGCCGTCGCCCAGGCCCTCGATCCCCACGCGCCGCGCCAGCGAGTCGTACGTCCCGGCGTAGGCGTCGAGGCCGCCCGTGATGACCCAGATGAAGAAGGCGGTCGTGAGCGTGTTGTGGGCGAGCCGGATCGCCGCGCAGACGAGGAACTGGGGCAGGAAGCGGACCGAACGGGCCTCGAGCCGGCCGAGCAGCGGCGCGCTCAGGGCCTGGGTCAGGGGCACGCCGAAGCGGGCCGGGCCGATGATCGCCACCGTCTCGAGCATCGCCGCGGCGCTGGCGCCGAAGCCCTCCCGGAGCCCGCGTCGCTCGGCCACCCGCGCCAGACCGGTGCCACCGGCCAGGGCGATCCAGAACCCGCCCGTGGGCGTCACCCGCGAGGCCAGGAAGGAGACGGTCGCTACGTGCGCAGGGCCGGCTGCCGTCTCGGACATCGAGACGACGGTAGCTGGGAGCCGCTCAGGCGGACGAACGCCGCAGCGAGGACTCCGCGATCCGCCTGCCGAGGTCCGCGACCTGCGCGTCAATCAGAAGCGCCGTCTCGAAGCCCGCCGCGGCCACGACTTGAGCCCCTGCGCCACCGCCAGCGTCAGCTCGAGCACGATCTCAGGAGAGCCATTGGTGACTTCTGTGCTCATCGCTACCCCCATCGGCGAGACGGGCACAACCCTTGAGGAAGGGGGGCCGGGCCTCAGCGCACCGCTCGGGACAGCGCCCGGGCGAAGAGCTCGTTCTCCTCGTCGGTGCCCACGGTCACCCGGATCGCCTCGGGCGCGCCGAACCCCGTCAGGGCGCGCACGATGAAGCCCTCGCGGAGCACCCTCGCCGCGAGCGCCTCGCCCGCTGCGGGGTGACCAGTATCGGGGCACCCCTCGCGAGAGCAGTCCGCATAGACGAAGTTCGCCTGCGAGGGCCGGGCCCCGAGGCCCGCGTCGCGAAGCGTCTCGTAGAGGCGGTCGCGCGCGGCGCGCGCGTGGTGGACGCGGAGCTCCACCGCCTCCCGTTCGTGCAGCGAGGCGAGCCCCGCCTCCTGGGCCGGCTGGTTCACGTTGAAGATCGTCCGCACGCGGTCGAGCGCGTCGGCCACCTCGGGCGAGGCGAGCGCGTAGCCCACGCGCAGCGCGGCCAGGCCGTAGACCTTCGAGAAGGTGCGCAGCACCGCCAGCCGCGGGCGTCCCTCGCGCAAGAGCGCGGGCCCCTCCGGCTCCGGGTCGGCGTACTCCGCGTAGGCCTCGTCGAGCACGCACAGCACACCGTCCGGCAGCGAGTCGAGGAAGCCCCGCACGTCGCCCGGCTCGAGCAGCGCGCCCGTGGGGTTGTTGGGATTGGCGATGTAGACCAGCCTGGGTCCGCTCGAGAGCAGGGCGTCGAGGTCGCCGGCGGGTGCGCGCACGGCCTCCGCCCCGGAGCACGCGGCCGCGGCGACGTAGCTCGGGAAGGAAGGCCAGAAGGAGGCCGCGCGGTCGCCCGCGTCGAGGGTGGCGACGGCGCACAGGCGGATCAGCTCGTCGGCGCCGTTTCCGAGGACCACCTGCTCCACGGGCAGCTCGTGGCGCGCCGCGAGCGCCTCCCGGAGGCGCATCCCGCCGCCGTCCGGGTAGCGGTTGAGCTCGCCCACCGCCGCCTCGAAGGCGGCCACCGCGGCGGGCAGCGGTCCGAACGCGCCCTCGTTCGCGGCGAGCTTCACGATCCGCTCGAGCCCGAGCGCGGCCCGGAGCTCGCGCATCGGTCGCTGCGGCCGGTACGGCTGTACGGCAGCCAGGGAATCGCGCAGGGGCACCCAGCTAGCCTAGGCCGCGTGGCAGAGGTCATCGAGCGCTTTCCGCTCTTCCCCCTGGGCCTCGTGCTGCTGCCGGGCGAGGTAGTGCCCCTGCACATCTTCGAGGAGCGCTACAAGCTGATGATCGGCGAGTGCCTCGAGCAGGAGAGCGAGTTCGGCATCGTCTGGCTCTCCGACGACGGGCTGCGCGACGTCGGCTGCGCCGCGCGCGTGACCCAGCTGCTCGAGCGCCTCGAGGACGGACGCATGAACATTCTCGTGGAGGGCGCCAGCGCCTTCCGCCTTCTGCGCCGCATCGAGGACCTGCCCTACCCGGCGGGCGACGTGGAGGTGCTCCCCGAGGAGGGCGACACCCCGGGCCCCACCGCCGGGAAGGAGGCCCGCCACCGCTACGCCGAACTGGTCGAGCGGGTGACGGATTCGCGCCCGGACGAGGAGGGGCTGGCCGAGCTCGACGCCTACGGCATGGCCGCCACCCTCGACGTGGCGCTCGAGGCCAAGCAGGACCTGCTCGAGCTGCGCTCCGAGGAGCACCGCCTCGAGCGGCTGGCCGAGCTGTTCGCGGCGGCAATGGAGCGGCTCGACTACGCCGAGGCGGCGGCGGAGCAGGCCCGCTCGAACGGTCGCCCCAAGGGGTAGCGGGCTCCGGCCCTCCGTCGTCTAGATGAAGATCAGGCGCGCCCTCCGCGCGTGGCAGGCGCGCCGCGCAGGCGAAAGCTCGAGGTGCTCGACGAGGCGCCACTCGACCTGGCCGCCTGGGCGGCCGACGAGGGACACTCGCTCTACGAGAGGACGGTCTCCGGCTGGAGCGAGCTGCTGGTTCGGAAGGCGTAGCCGAGCGAGAGCAGCGATGAATCGAGCGCGGCGGGCAGATCCGCCACCTCGGGCAGGGCGTTCGGATCGGCGTAGAGGCCGTAGAAGACCCGCCCCGCGTAGCTGAACATGCCGACCGACAGGGCGTGATCCTCGGAGAGCGGCACCACCGGATAGGCCTCGACCATCGGAGCGCCCAGCATCGTCACCCGCTCGCCCGGCCCCGGGATGTTCGAGACGGCCACGTTGAACACGCGCGCGCTGCCGGCCAGCCGCGCGGCCCGGTCCTTGAGCGGCCCGGGCAGCCACCCGAGAGCCGTCATCACCGTCTCCGCGCCTGCGGGCCTGCCCGAGCGCTTGAACGCGAGCGTCTCGCCGCGGACCCGCTCGAGGCACTCGCGCGGATCCGCCGCGTCGAGTGGCAGCTCCACGAAAACGAACGAGATCCGGTTGCCGGCGCTCTCGCGCTCGTCGGCGCCGCGGACGCTCACCGGGATCATCGCCTTGATCGGCACCGGCGCGCGGCCGCGCTGCTCGGCGAGGACGCGAAGCGCGCCGCTGACCACGGCCAGGCAGACGTCGTTCAGCTTCACCCCGGCCGCGCCCCGGACCTCGATCAAGCGATCGAGCGGCTGCGAGTGACGCACCAGCGTGCGCTCCGGGCCGATGGCCGGATTGAGCCCCGAGAACGGTGAGGCGGGTCGCAGCAGATCCTCCCGCACGGCGGTGAGCGCCCGGGTCAGCGACTCGGCGACGCGCGCCGCGCCGCGCCGGGGCCGCGCCGCCAGACCGGCCACGGCCTGCGC
>JBKPFJ010000212.1:0-7182 GCA_046728795.1 Actinomycetota bacterium
AAGACCTTCACGACCTGGGAGCAGTTTGAGCGCCACCACCGCGACGCCTTCCTCGAGCGGGCGGCCCGCCTGGTCGAGCGCGTCGGCTCATGACGCACCACTGGTGCGAGCTCGCCTGGCTGGGGGGCGAGCGGGCCGAGCCGGGCGTCGTGGTGGAGACCCAGGACGGGCGGATCGCGTCAGTGACCGCGGGGGTCGCGAGCCCGCCGGCGGGGGCGGAGCGGCTCGACGGGCTGACGCTGCCGGGCTTTGCCAACGCCCATTCCCACGCCTTCCACCGCGCGCTGCGGGGACGCACCCAGGCGGGCTCGGCTTCCTTCTGGAGCTGGCGCGAGCGGATGTACGAGCTCGCCGGGCGGCTTGACCCCGACCGCTACCTCGCGCTCGCGCGGGCGACGTTCGCCGAGATGGCCCTCGCGGGGGTGGCGGTCGTGGGCGAGTTCCACTACGTCCACCACGGGCCGGAGGGCGCGCCCTACGAGGACCCCAACGCCATGGGCCGCGCGCTGCTGGAAGCCGCGGCCGCGGCGGGGATCCGCATCACCCTGCTCGACGCCTGCTACCTGAACGGCGGCATCGGCGAGCCCCTGAGCGGGGTGCAGCGGCGTTTCTCGGATGGAAGCGCCCAGCGGTGGGCGGAGCGGGTGGGTGAGCTGGGCGCCGGCCCGGGAGCGAGGCTCGGGGCCGCGATCCACAGCATGCGCGCGGTCGACCCAGAGGCAGCGGCCGTGGTCGCGAGCTGGGCCGAGGAGCGCTCGGCGCCCCTGCACGCCCACGTCTCCGAGCAGCCGGCGGAGAACGAGGCCTGCCTCGCCGCGTACGGCGCCACCCCCACGGCCCTGCTCGATCGCGCGGGCGCGCTGTCCGAGCGCTTCACGGCCGTCCACGCCACGCACGTCCGCGGCGACGACGTGGAGCGGCTCGGCGCGAGCGGCGCCTGCTGCTGCCTCTGCCCGAGCACCGAGCGAGACCTGGCCGACGGCATCGGGCCGGCGGCGCGGCTGGCCGGCGCAGGCGCCCGGCTCGCGCTCGGCACCGATTCGCACGCGGTGATCGACCTCTTCGAGGAGGCTCGCGCGGTGGAGCTCGACGAGCGCCTCGAGAGCGGCGAGCGGGGGCGCCACCCCGCGGCCGGGCTGCTGCGCGCCGCCACGGAGGCGGGCCACGCCTCCCTCGGCTGGCCCGAGGCGGGCCGGATCGCCACGGGCGCGCCCGCGGACCTCGTGACCGTGGGCCTCGACGGCGTTCGCCTCGCGGGCGCCACCCCCGAGACGGCGATCGAGGCGGTTGTCTTCGCGGCTTCGGCGGCCGACCTGCGCCGCGTGATGGTCGGCGGACGGGTCGTGGCCCGCGACGGCGCGCACGCATCGCTCGACGTCGCGCCGGAGCTCCGATCCGCGATCGAGGGGCTCGAGCGTTGAGCACGCTCGCGATCGACAACGCCGGCCTCTTGATGACCAACGACCCGTCGCTCGGCGGGGGGCCGCTCGGCCTGGTCCGGGACGCCGCGCTCGTGCTGGAGGGCGAGCGCGTGCTGGCGGTCGAGCGGGCCGGCGCCGCCGCCGACGAGCGCATCGATGCCGCGGGACGCTGCGTGATCCCGGGCTTCGTCGACAGCCACACCCACCTCGTGTTCGCGGGCGAGCGGGCCGAGGAGTTCGCCGCGCGCATGGCGGGCGCTCCCTACGAGGCGGGCGGGATCCGGGTCACGACCGAGGAGACCCGCGCGGCTCCCACGGAGCGGCTGGCCGAGCTGGCCCGAGCGAGGCGCGACGAGGCGGCCCGCGCCGGCATCACGCACCTCGAGATCAAGTCCGGCTACGGGCTCGACGTGGAGACCGAGCGGCGCTCGTGCGAGGTGGCCGCCGGGCTCACCGACGACGTGACCTTCCTCGGCGCCCATGTAGTCCCCGCGGAGTACGACGGTCGCGCGGACGACTACGTGGCGCTCGTCTGCGGCGAGATGCTCGACGCGTGCGCGCCGCACGCGCGCTGGATCGACGTCTTCTGCGAGCGCGGTGCCTTCGACGCCGACCAGTCGCGCGCGGTCCTGGAGGCGGGCCGGGCGGCGGGTCTCGGCCTGCGCGTTCACGGCAACCAGCTGGGGCCCGGCCCCGGGGTGCGGCTGGCGGTCGAGCTCGGGGCCGCCTCGGTCGACCACTGCACCTACCTCGACGACGCCGACGTGGAGGCCCTCGCGACGAGCGAGACGGTTGCCACGTTCCTGCCGGCCACCGACTTCTCCACCCGCCAGCCCTATCCCGACGCGCGCCGCGCGATCGACGCCGGGGCCAAGGTGGCGATCGCGACCAACTGCAATCCGGGCTCGAGCTACACGACGTCCATGGCCTTCTGCATCGCGCTCGCGGTCCGAGACCTCCACATGACCACGGACGAGGCGCTCCAGGCCGCGACGCTCGGCGGGGCCACGGCGCTCCAACGGACGGACCTGGGACGGCTATCGCCCGGAGCAAGGGCGGACGCGGTCATCCTGGACGCTCCCTCGCATGCGCACCTCGTGTACCGGCCCGGGGTCCCGCTCGCGGCCGCCACGATCGTCGGGGGTACGCCGGTCACACCCGGCCCTCCGCGGGGCTAGTTACGCTAATCTGCGTAACGCAATGCCGCGTAACACAGTCTCGAACCCCTTCCGCTACGGAGCGCTCGCCCTCGACGAGGCCTTCACCGATCGCGAGGACGAGATCGGCGAGCTGCGGTCGGACATCCTGAACGGTCAGGACGTCGTCATCTTCGCGCCCCGCCGCTACGGCAAGTCCTCGCTGGCCTGGCGGGTGGCCCAGTCCGTGGTCCGCGAGCGGGTGCTCGTGGCGCAGGTCGACCTGATGACCACGCCCACGAAGGAGAAGCTCGCCGAGAAGCTCGCGAAGGCGATCCACGAGGACGTCGCCTCGGCGCTCTTCCGGGCCAGGGAGCGGCTCCAGGTCTTCCGCGGCCTGCGGATCGCCCCCACCATCACCGTCGAGCCGGAGAGCGGCACGGTGGCGTTCAGCTTCGCGGCCGGCCGCCAGCCCGAGGACGTGCACGCCACGCTCGAGCGGCTGTTCGAGCTTCCGGCGCAGCTCGCCGCTGAGCGCGACCGCCGGGTGGCGCTCGTGCTGGACGAGTTCCAGGAGGTGGTCGACATCGATCCCGAGCTGCCGAAGCTCATGCGCTCGGTCTTCCAGGAGCAGCCGCACGTCGCGCACGTCTACCTCGGGAGCAAGCGCCACATGATGGAGCGGATCTTCAACGACGAGAACGAGCCGTTCTGGCGCAGCGCAAAGCAGGTGGAGCTGGGCGTAATAGATCCGAAGCTGTTCCGGGGCCACATCAGGCGGCAGTTCCGAAAGGGGCAGCGACCGATCCCGGCGGCGGTTCTCGACGCCCTCCTCGCGACCACCCGCGGCCATCCTTACGCCACCCAGGAGCTGTGCTACTTCCTCTGGGAGGCGACCCCCCAGGGCGAGGAGGCGACGCCGGCTCGCCTCGAGGCGGCGCTCGCCGGTGTGCTGCGCTCTGAGCACGCGCACTTCGGCCTCGTCTGGGAGCGGGCCACGTCCCTGCGCCGGCTGCTGCTGCTGGCGCTCGCGACGGAGCGGGGCCGCCCGCTCAGCGGCGACTACCGCGCCCGGCACGGCCTGCCCGGTCCGTCAAGCGTCCAGCGGGCCCTTGGGACGCTCGTGCGGGAGGAGCTCGTGGCCCGGGACGGACGGGAGTACCGCATAGCGGAGCCCTTCCTCGCGGAGTGGGTGCTGCGCAACGAGGTCTAGCTACGCGTGCATGCGTTACGCGCAGGTGCGTAAGCGCGGGAAGGACCCGGCGCCCGCGCGCGTCGCACAGGTGAGACCCAAATCGAAGCCGAGGAGGCTCCCGGTGCAGAACCTGATTCGCAACCGTTGGTTCCTGACGTTGGCGATCGCAATCGCGATTGCCGCCGCCGTGACGCTGATCGTCGTCTACTCCGGCGGGGGCGGCGGGGGCGGCGGCTACTAGGCCGCGGCCAATCTCGCCCCTCGCAGGGGGCTTGGCCGATTAACGGACCATGCGTCCCGCAACAGGCCAAGCCCCCCTCTTCTCGCAGCCCGCGGCGAGACGACGGGACGCCCGGGCGGTCAACCCGCCGGACGGTCGCCGACCCAGTAGCGGGGGCCGGGGCCAAGGCGCCCCGCGCGATCGGCCGGGTTGGCGAGCTTGCAGCGGTCGAGCGATAGGCAGCCGCATCCGATGCACTCGGTGAGGCCCAGCTTGAGGCGCTCGAGCTCCGCGATTCGCGCGTCGAGGCGCGAGGTCCAGGTGCCCGAGAGGCGCGACCAGTCCCGGCGCGTGGGGGCGCGATCCGGTGGCAGCTTGGCGAGCTCGGAGCCGATCTCCTCGAGCGACAGCCCGATGCGCTGGGCGAAGACGATGAAGGCAACCCGCCGCAGGACCGGCCGCCGGTAGCGCCGGTGACCCGAGCCCGCCCGTTCGGCGGAGATCAGGCCGCGCTCTTCGTAGAAACGAAGCGCCGAGGCGGCGACGCCGCTGCGCCGCGCGACCTCGCCGATTGCCAGAGTCTCGGCCACGCGGGAAGAACAGCACGCCGGCGTCCCAACTTCAAGCTCACTTGAGCTTCTGCCCGAAGGAGGAGGCATGTCCACATTTCCTGGCGAGTCGAAGGAGTACCGGGCCGCGCGCGACCGCTTACTCGCGCGGGAGATCGAGCTGCGCCTCGCGATGGAGGCGGTTGCGGCCGAGCGGCGTCAGCTGCCGCCCGGAGGGCTCGTCCCGGAGGACTACGCCTTCCAAGGGATCGGAGCCGGAGGCTTCCCGACCGAGGTGAGGCTATCCGAGCTGTTCGCCCCGCGCAGGGACTCGCTCGCGATCTACAGCTTCATGTTCCCGCGCGACCCGAGCGACGAGCGACCCGGACCAGCCGGCGGTCGCACCGCCCTGCTCCCGCTTGCTGAGGGGCCGTGTCCGTCCTGCGTGGCGCTCCTCGATCAGCTCGACGGGGCGGCCGAGCACGCCGCTCAACACCTGAACATGGCCGTAGTCGCGAAGGCGCCGCTCGAGCGGCTGCTCGCCTTCGGCGAGGAACGTGGCTGGCGCCGGCTCCGGCTCCTGTCCTCGTCCGCCAACAGCTATAACCGGGACTACCTCGCCGAGACCGACGCCAGCCACCAGCGACCGATGCTGAACGTCTTCCACCGCGACGGCGACGGGATCCGCCACTTCTGGGGCTCCGAGCTCTTCTACGCGCCGACTGAGCCGGGGCAGGATCCCCGCCACGTCGGCACTCTCGAGCCGGTCTGGAACCTGTTCGACCTCACGCCGGAAGGCCGCCCCGCCGACTGGGATGAGCAGTTGAGCTACGGCTGAGCGCCGCGCCGGGCGGGCGCCGGCCCCCGGCAGCTGCGCCGAAAGAGAACACCCGCCCGGACGTCCTACCGCGACGTCGATACGCTGGAGCCTGTGCTCGGCACGGAGGCAGCGAGGCCCGTGATCCTGGTCGTCGAGGATGACGACGACGTCCGTGGGCGGATCCGAGGCGAGCTGGAGGGGCGCTACGCCGGCGACTATCGCGTGACCTGCCAGCGCTCGGCGCACGCGGCGCTCGACGAGCTGGAGCGGCTGCGGTCGGCGGGAGAGCCGGTCGCGCTGGTGCTGGCCGACCAGTGGATGCCCGATCTGACCGGGGAGGACTTCCTGGCCCATGCCAAGGGCCTGTACCCCGACACGAAGCGCGCGCTGCTGGTCGACTTCGGCGCTTGGGGCGAGCGCGACACGGCCGACGCGATGCTGCGGGCCATGGCGCTCGGGCGAATGGACTACTACGTGCTCAAGCCCTGGCGGCGGAGAGACGAGTTCTTCCACCGCACCGTCACCGAGTTCCTGCACGAGTGGAACCGGGCCAGCTCGGCCGATCCGCAGGAGGTCGTTCTCATCTGCGAGCGCAACTCGCCGCGCTCGTTCGAGCTCCGGAGCCGGCTGGCTCGCAACGGCGTGCCGCACGTCGTCTACGCGAGCGACTCCCCGGAGGGGGAGCGGATGCTCGCGGAGATCGGACACGCCGGCGCTCGGAAGCCGGTGGTGATCCTGCTCGGCGGGCGCGTCCTCGTGGACCCGACGAACGCCCAGTTGGCCAGTGCCTACGGGGTCACGACCACCCTCGACCGTCCCACCGACTTCGACCTGGCCGTCGTAGGAGCCGGACCTGCCGGGTTGGCCGCCGCCGTGTACGGAGCCTCGGAAGGACTCGACACGCTGGTCGTGGAGCGCGAGTCGATCGGCGGTCAGGCCGGCTCGAGCTCGCTGATCCGCAACTACCTGGGCTTCGCGCGTGGCGTGAGCGGGTCGGAGCTCGCTCAACGCGCCTATCAGCAGGCATGGATCTTCGGCGCGACCTTCCTCCACACCCGGGCCGTGACGGAGCTCCGGTCGGAGCGCGGACGTCACGTCCTGACGCTGTCGGACGGGAGCGAGGCAACTGCCGCCGCGGTCGTGCTCGCGACCGGGATCTCATATCGGCGGCTGGCGATCCCCGAGCTCGAGGAGCTGAGCGGGGCAGGCGTCTATTACGGAGCCTCCGTCTCCGAGGCCCAGGCGCTCCGCGGCCAATCGGCGTACGTCGTGGGCGGCGGCAACTCGGCCGGCCAGACCGCCATGCACCTGAGCCGCTACGCCGACCGGGTGACCGTCGTCATCAGGCGCGACTCCCTGGTCGACACGATGTCGAGCTACCTCCGCGACCAGCTCGATGCGGCCGACAACATCGAGGTCCGCCCGCGCACCGAGGTGGCCGGGTGCTCGGGGGACGGGGTTCTCGAGACCGTCACCCTGCGGGACTCGGCCTCCGGTCGCACGGAGACGATGCCGGCGGCGGCGCTCTTCATCCTCATCGGGGCGGAGCCGAGGACGGCGTGGCTGCCGCCCGCGATCCGCCGCAACGACCGGGACTACCTGCTGACCGGACCGGACCTGCCGGCGGAGGCCTGGCCCCTCGAGCGCCCCCCGCTGCCCCTCGAGACGAGCGGGCCGGGGGTGTTCGCGGTGGGCGACGTCCGCTGCGGCTCGACGAAGCGGGTGGCCTCGGCGGTCGGCGAGGGCTCGGCGGTCCTGCAGCAGGTGCACGAGCTCCTCGCCGCGGAGCAGATACACCGGCGCGCGTCGCCTCGAGCGCGAGCCTCCCCGGCTGTCTAGGGA
>JBKPFJ010000144.1:0-7386 GCA_046728795.1 Actinomycetota bacterium
GCCCGGCCCCCGGGGCGGGGGGCCGGGCCCCACCCGGCCCCGCCGGCCTTTCCCCCCCCGCGGCCCCCCCGGCCCGCGCGCCCGTCCGGCATCGAGCCGCGGCTCCGGGCGGCGGTGGCGTGCGACGAGCGCGTCGCGCACGGCCGAGGGAACGCCCGCGTCCGCGCCCTCCAGCAGCAGCAGGCCGGCGCTGGAGCCCCCGAGCGCGCCGGTTATCCCCACGAGGTCGCCGGGGCGAGCCCCGTCCCGGCCGCATAGGTCCTCCTCGCGGTTGGCCCAGCCGGTCACGGCCACCGTCAATACGAGCGCCGGGCCACCCGTGACATCGCCGCCCGCGAGGGTGGTGCCAGTACGGGCGGCGAGCGCCTCCATCCCCGCCACGAGCTGGAGCGCCTCGTCGTCCTCGAGGTCCTCGGGGAGGACCAGCGAGACCCAGGCCTCGCCCGGCTCGGCGCCCATCGCGGCGAGGTCGGAGAGCGCCGTGGCGAGTGCCTTGTGGCCCACGTCGGAGGGCGCGTGCGTGTCGCGCCTGAAGTGCACCCGGTCGACGACGGTGTCGATCGAGGTGACCGCCAGGGGGCGCGCCCGCACCACCGAGGCGTCGTCACCGCCGGAGCGCACGACCCGCTCCCCGCGAACCGCAACGGCGCGCTCGATCGCGGCGATCAGGTCGAGCTCGCGCACGCGGCGCTACTGGCCCGGCTGCGGGAGCTTCTTCTCCTGGCCCTTGCCGTTCCCGTTGCCCCCGGGCGCCGGCGCGGGGGCCGGCGCCGGCTCGGGTGGCGGGGTCGTCTGAGGCGCCGGCTGCGGCGGCGCCTCGTAGAGGCGAGGATCGTAGCCCTGGTAGTTGGTCCCGCCGGCCGAGTTGTTCCCGGTTCCCGAGTAGGGCTGCGAGTAGTAGCTCGAGGTACCCGAGCTGCCGGTGCTCGCGTACTTCCCGTAGAAGGGGTGGAAGCTCACGGGGTCCTTGGCCTGCGGGAAGGAGCCGCAGTAGCTCCCGTGGGCCACGTTCATGTAGTCGTGCCAGATGCCAGCCGGGTAGCTGCCGCCCTGGACCCCTGGCATCGAGACGAGCGCGTTCGGGTAGCCCATCCAGGCCGCGGTCGAGAGCTTGGGCGTGTAGCCGACGAACCAGGCGTCGTTGTAGTTGTCGGTGGTGCCGGTCTTGCCGGCGGCGGGGCACCCGATGTTGGCCCTGATGCCCGTGCCGCCCTGGATGTTCTGCTCGAGGATCTTCGTGACCTCGTAGGCCACGCCGTCGGAGAAGACGCGCTTGCGCTTCGGCTTGCCGAGGTCCTCCGACTTACCGTCCGGGAACTCGACCTTGGTGATCGCCTTCGGCTCGTTGCGGATCCCGCCCGAGGCGAGCGTGGCGTAGGCGTCCGCCATCTCGAGCGGCGACACGCCCAGCCGGAGGCCGCCGAGGCCCTCGGCCGGCAGGCAGTCCAGCTTCGTCGTGATGCCCATCAGCTTGGCCGTCTGGCAGACCGACTTCGGGCCCACGTCGAGGATCAGCTGGGCGTAGACCGTGTTGTCCGACTTGAGCGTCGCCCGCACCAGGCTCATCGTGCCCCCGTAGCTGTTGTCGTAGGTCTTCACCTTCCACGGCCCGTAACGGGGCACGTTCAGGTCGAGCGGCTTCGACGTGTAGCTCGTGGAGTTGGGATCAATGCCCTTGCGGATCGCCGTGGTCAGCACGAAGGTCTTGAACGCGGAGCCGGGCTGGCGGTGGCCCTGGGCGGCCAGGTTGAACGTGCGGTCCCTGTAGGTGCCGCTCGAGGCCATGGCTCGGATGTAGCCGTTCGACGGGTCGATCGAGACGATCGCCGAGGCCGGTCCGGGGTAGAGGGCGAGCTGTCCGTCGATAGCCCGGCGCGCCTCGTCCTGCAGCTGGGGATCGACGGTCGTGTGGACCTTGAGCCCGCCGCGCCGGTAGACGCCCACGCCGTAGCGCTTGATCAGCTCCTCCTGGACGTAGTCGAAGAAGTAGGGCTCGCGGCGACGCGTGTAGCGCGTCCCGTGCTTCAGGCCGAGCGGCGCTTGAGCCGCCTGGTCCGCCCGCGCGGGGTCCAGGAAGTGGTTCTTCACCATCGCCTGCAGCACCTCGTTGCGCCGCTCGATGGCCGCGGTGGGGTTGCGGAACGGGTTGTATTCCGAGGGCGCCTGGGGGAGCCCGGCGATCATCGCCGACTCCGGAAGCGTGAGCTCGCGCGCGTGCTTTGCGAAGTAGGTCACGGCCGCCGCCTCGATGCCGATCGCGGTCCGCCCGCCGACCGTGCCGTAGGGCACGTCGTTCAGATAGTTCTCGAGGATCCAGCGCTTCGAGTGCTTCTTCTCGAGCTCCGAGGCGAGCTTGGCCTCGCGGATCTTGCGCGCAAAGTTCTGCTTAGGGTCCCTGATGTAGAGCGCGCGCACGAGCTGCTGCGTGATCGTCGAGCCGCCCTGCACGGTCTTGCCGGACTCGATGTTCTTGATCCCGGCACGGATGATCGCGCCGTAGTCCAGGCCCTTGTGCTTGTAGAAGCGCTCGTCCTCGATGGCGACGGTGGCGTTGCGAACGTCGCGCGGCATGTCGCTCCAGCCGACCGGCGTCCTGATCGTGTCCGACTGCACGTAGCCGAGTCGCGAGCCGTCGGCGGCGAGGATCACCGAGCTCTCTCCCTTGTCGTTGGGCTTCAGCTCGCTGAGGTCCGGCGCGGTAGACGCCACGGCGAGCACGTAGCCTGCGATGGCGAGCATGCCTGTGGCGACGGCGATCCCGAGTACTGCCAGCGACAGGAGCACATTGCTCTTCGCCCCTCCGCGCTGCCGCCGCCGTCTCTGCTGTCGCTGGCGGTGGGTCATGGGGACGCCCGCCTACGGGCTAGGGGGCGTCCTCCGAGAATAGCCCGTGCTCGCGCAGCCGGCGCAGCCAGAGGGCCCTCAGGCGCGCCGCCTCGGCGCCGCGCTCGCGGGCGCTGGCCGACCAGGCCGTGGCCTTGAGGCGGATGCCCTCCTTGTCCACCTCCGCGACGTTGGCTTCCACGCCCTCCTCTTCGACGATCAGCGCGAGTGCCCTGTCGGCGTCGGCGCCCGGCGGCAGCCAGACGCAGGCCTCTACCTGCACTTGCGGGTCCACCACCGTGTGGTTCTGGATCGAGCTCTGGGCGAGGAGCTCGTTCGGGACGATCAGCCGGCGGCCGTCGTCGAGCCGGATCCAGGTGTAGGCGAGCTGCACGTCCTCCACCTCGCCGGTCTGGTCCTGGAAGGTCACGAGGTCTCCCACCCGGATCGGCTGGGTGATTGCGATAAGGATCCCGGCGATCGCGTTGGCGAGCGTGGCGCGGGCGGCGAAGCCCACCACCAGGCCGAGCACGGCGGAGGAGGCCAGGATCCCGGCGGCCACCCGCTTCACCGCCGGGAACTGGGCCAGCGCCAGGCCGAGCCCGATCAGGATGATCGTCGCGAAGATCAGCCGGCGCACGAGGCGCAGGCGTGTGTCGGCCACCGGCGAGAGCACCCCGCCGGCGACGGCACCGGCCAGCTTCCGGCCGCGCCGGACGAGCGCGCGGTCGACGAGATGGGCGATCACGAACGCCACGACCACGGTGACGATCGCCGTGACCTCCTCCCGCCCGATCGCTGCTGTGTATAGATCCGGCAGCGACATGGCGTATGAGGCTACTTCCCGGACCCGGATCGCCGCCCGGGCGATCGCCCGTCCCGACGTCCGGGTCGCGCTGCGCACCGCGGTCGTCACGCGCGGCGCGGTCTGGATCGTGGCCACGCTGTCGGCGCTGTCGCTGGGCACCGGCGGGCTCGGCGACCGCAATGCAGCGAAGTTCGACGTCCCCACCCTCACCCACGCACTCGGTGGCTGGCTGTCGCCGCTGGCCCGCTGGGACGCGGTGTGGTACCTCGGCATCGCCGACTCCGGCTACGACGGCGCGCGTACCGCGTTCTTCCCCGCCTACCCGCTGCTCGTGCGCGGATTCGGCGAGCTGGCCGGCGGCTCGCCCGGCGCGCTGCTCGTGGCCGCCTACGCGGTCTCGCTCGCCGCCTTTGGCGCCGCGCTCGTGCTGCTGCACCGGCTCGTGTCCCTCGAGCTGGGGCGGTCGCTGGCCGCGCCCACGCTGCTGCTGATCGCCGTCTTCCCGGCCTCGCTCTACTTCGGGGCGCCCTACTCCGAGAGCCTCTTCCTCCTCTGCGCGGTGGGGGCCTTCTACGCCGCGCGCACGGGGCGCTGGGCGTGGGCCGGAGTCGCGGCGGGGATAGCGTCGGCCACCCGGAGCGCCGGCATCCTCCTGCTGCTGCCGCTGGCCATCCTGTGGTGGCAGGGAAGGCGCCGGCCTCGCGAGGGCGCGTGGCTCCTGCTCGCGCCGGCGGGTCTCGCCGCCTATGCGCTCTACCTGGCGGTCGCGCAGGGCGACGGCCTCGCCTTCCTCGACGTCCAGGGTGCCTGGTACCGCCATTTCGCCGGGCCCCTGGGCGGGTGCTGGGACGGGCTCGTGGCCGCCTGGGACGGCGCCCGCCAACTCCTCTCGGGGGCACGGGAGCCGGTCTACTTCGATCGCGCCGGAGGGGATCCCTTCCGCGTCGCCCAGCTGAACCTGATGCTCTTCGGCTTCCTCGTGTTCGCGATCGTGGCAGCGGTCGGGACGTTGCGGCGGCTGCCCATCGCCTACGGCGCCTGGGTGGTCGCGGCGCTCGCTCTGCCGCTTTGCTTCCCGGTCGGCCCGCAGCCGCTCATGTCGCTGCCGCGCTTCCTGGCGGTGCTGTTCCCGGTCTTCATGTGGCTCGCCGTCGTGTGCGAGGAACGGCGCTGGACGCCTTGGGCCGCGGCCGCATCGGCGGTGGGCCTCGGCTGGTTCGTATCCCAGTTCGCGACCTGGCACTTCGTCTCGTGAGCGTCCGGGCGGTGCTGCTCGACGCTCTCGGAACGCTCGTCCGCCTCGAGCCGCCGGTGTCGGCCCTGCGGGCGGAGCTGCGCAGGGTCGGGATCGAGGCGGACGAGGAGACCGCCGCGCGAGCCATCGGGGCCGAGATCGCCTACTACCTCGAGCACCACATGGAGGGGAGCGACCGCGAATCGTTGGAGGGGCTGCGCGATCGCTGCGCGGACGAGCTGGCCGCGGTGCTCGGCGTGGAGGGCGCGCGGGTGCGCGGGCCCATGCTCGCTTCGCTGCGCTTCACCCCCTTCCCGGACGTGCCGCCCGCCCTGCGCCTGCTGCGCGAGCGCGGCGCCCGGCTCGTGATCGCGTCGAACTGGGACTGCTCGCTGCCCGAGTGGATGGAGGAGGCGGGCCTTCTCGAGCTCCTCGACGGCGCGGCGTCGTCGGCGGTCGCCGGCGAGCCCAAGCCCGGGCCCGCGGTCTTCAGGCGCGCCCTCGAGATCGCCGGAGTGCCCGCGGGGGAGGCGGTGCACGTGGGCGACTCGCTCGAGGGGGACGTGGAGGGGGCCCGAGCCGCCGGGATCAGGGCGATCTTGGTGGTGCGCGACGGCGAGCGCCCGGCCGGCGTGGAGTCGATCCGGTCGCTGGCGGAGCTGCCCTCCTTACTCTGAGCGGAATGGAACTCCCGCCCAGCCCTCCGGAGCTGCCCGAGGGAGTCGAGCGCGCTCCGCGCTGGCCCGCGTGGTACGCCGGCGTGGGATTCCTGACCGCCCTGATAGTCACGCTCGTCGCAGTCGGGGTGATCGCGGGCGTCACGGGGAGCAGCTCGGACGAAGACTCCGCGACCTTCACGATCGTGGCCACGCTGGCGCAGAGCGCCGTGTTCGTCGGAACGGCCTGGCTCTTCGCCTCGCTCACGGCCCCGCCCAGGCTCTGGCACTTCGGCGTGCGCCGCGCGCCGTTGTGGTCGACCGTCGGCTGGGCGACCGTCACGATCGTCTCGTTCTACGTGCTCGCGGCCAGCTACGCGGCCGCCGTGCAGCCGGACGTCGACCAGACGGTGACCCGCGACCTGGGCGCCGACCAGGGGACCGCGGGGTTGATCGCGGCCGGCTTCATGGTGGTGGTCGTGGCGCCCTTCGCCGAGGAGTTCTTCTTCCGCGGCTTCTTCTACCGCGCGCTCCGCTCGCGCTATCCGGTGCTGGCCGCCGCGCTGATCGACGGCCTCTTGTTCGGCATCATCCACTTCGACTTCAGCGGCGCCGACGCGCTCCTGATCGTCCCTCCGCTGGCCCTGCTCGGGTTCGCCTTCTGCCTCCTCTACGAGCGGACGGGCACGCTCTTCGCGCCGATCGCCCTGCACTCGCTCAACAACTCGGTCGCGTACGCGGCCCAGGTGAACGACGGCTGGACCGTGTCCGTGGTCGCCGGCCCGCTGATGATCGCCGCCTGCGTGCTCATGCCGCGGCTCGTGCCCCGCTCGCCCGCACCGGCGCTGCGATGACCTTCCTGGCCGCGGCCCTCGCCGCGCTCGCCGGGGTGCTCCCGAGCGGAGCGGCGGCCGCGCCCGATCCCACCGCCGGGCTTTCGCTGCGCCAGCTCGTCGGGCAGCGACTCATCGTGTCCTTCGAGGGAACGCGCGTGCCCGACACGCTCCGCCGCCGGGTCCGGCGGGGCGAGCTCGCCGGCGTGATCCTCTTCGCCGGAAACGTCCCCTCGCGCTCGTCCGCCCGTGCGCTGGTGCGGGAGCTCCAGGGCATCAGGCGGCCGCCGGGGCTTCGCTCGCCGCTGCTCGTGATGGTCGATCAGGAGGGCGGCCGGGTGAAGCGCCTGCCCGGCCCACCGCTGCGCTCCCCCGCCGAGATCGGGAGGACCGGGAGGCGGCGGCTCGCGCGCCGCTCGGGTCGGGCCACGGCGAGGAACCTGCGCGACGTGGGCGTGAACGTGAACCTGGCGCCCGTGGTGGACCTCGGGCTGCCAGGGGGCGTCCAGCGGCGCCTCGGGCGCACTTACGGCGCGCGGCCCGGGCTCGTGGCCGCGCTGGGCTCGGCCTTCGCCCGCGGGCTCGAGGAGGGCGGCGTCGCTGCCACGCTGAAGCACTTCCCGGGCCTCGGACGGGTGCGCAGCGACGCCGACCGCCTCGTTCAGCGCGTGCCCCTCTCGCTGGATCGACTGCGCCGCGCGGACGAGCGTCCGTTCGCCGCGGGGATCCGAGCGGGGGCGTCACTCGTGATGACGGGCAACGCGATCTATCCGTCGCTCAGCCGTCGCCCCGCTCTCCTCTCGCGCCGCGTCGTCAGCGGCGAGCTGCGGCGGCGCCTGGGCTTCCGCGGCGTGACGATCACGGATGCGCTCGACACCCGCGCCCTGGCGCCGTACGGCCCACCCGCCCGACTCGCCAGGGCTGCGGCCGGCGCCGGGAACGACCTGCTGCTGATGGGATCGCGCTCGGGCGCGGCCGCCTTCCGGGCGCTGCTGGCGAGCGCACGCACGGACCGGCTCGCGCGGCCGGGGC
>JBKPFJ010000174.1:0-20876 GCA_046728795.1 Actinomycetota bacterium
CGCAGACCCCGGGGGCGCTGCTGCGTAGGCCGGAAGCGGCGTGCGCGGCGCCCCGCAACGCGGGGGCCCCCCCCGGGGGCGGGCCCTCCGCTCGATCAAGGGCGATGCCTAGGGCCGCGCTCCAGCGTGGTCGCTGCCGTCGTTCGCCGGGTTGGCAGCGGGGACCGGGATGCTCTCTCCGTGCCCGCCGTACTGGCGGCGCTCCGCCGGCGCCGACGGGAGCACGCGCACCTGCGTGGCGGAGGCGCCCCTGCTCGTGCTCGCCTCGTCCGTCGCCAGGGAGACGATCGCGATAGTGAGCGCCGCGGCGGCAAGCGCCGCCACGAGGACGAAAGCGATCCAGAGCCGGCGGGCCGCGAGGATTCCCGCGGTGGCGGAGTGGGGAAGGGCTGACATTGCTTCTCTCCTGTCTGCCTGCCGCACCAGGCGGCGGGCCGTTGATAGGTGATCCGACGTCGACCCTCGCTGCAAGCGGTTGCCGGACGCCTGCCGCCCGGCAAAACGCGGTTGCAGGCCTGTCCTGGCGCGGCTTTACCACCGGTGCTACGGTCGCCTGACCCGGACTCGCAACGCCAAATGAAATTTCGAATTCTCGGCCCGCTCGAGGTCAGCGACAACGGGCACGAGATCGTCCTCGCCGGAAGCAAGCAGGGCGCGCTGCTCGCGATCCTCCTGCTGCACGCCAACGAGGTGGTCTCGAGCGACCGGCTGATCGAAGAGCTGTGGGGCGAGCGCCCGCCCCCGAGCGCACACAAGAGCCTTCAGGTGCACGTGTCTCGCCTGCGGCGCTCCCTCGGGAACGGAGACGCGAACGGCTCCGGCGGCATCGTCGTGACGCGCGCGGGCGGGTACCTAGCTCGCGTCGAGCCCGGGGAGCTCGACCTGGAGCGCTTCGAGCGCCTGGTTGAGGAGGGCGAGCGCGCCCTCGCCGACGGAGCTCGCGAGCGGGCTGTGGAGCTGCTGCGCGAGGCGCTACGGCTGTGGCGCGGCCCGCCCCTCGCCGACTTCACCTACGAGCCCTTCGCGCAGACGGAGATCGCGCGCTTGGAGGAGCTCCGGCTCACGGCGATCGAGCAGCGAATCGAGGCCGAGCTCGCCCTCGGCCGCGCGAGCCGGCTCGTCGGTGAGCTCGAGCCGCTGGTGGCCGCCCATCCCTACCGCGAGCGCCTGCGGGCCCAGCTCATGCTCGCGCTCTACCGCTCCGGCCGCCAGACGGAGGCCCTCGAGGAGTACGGCCGGGCGAGGCAGGTCCTGGTCGAGGAGCTGGGGATCGAGCCGGGACGGGAGCTCGCGGAGCTGCAGCGCCGCATACGCGCCCCGCACCCCACACGGGCGGGGCCGGGCGAGGCGGCCGCACCTGAGCCGCTGGTCGACGCGCGCGAGCGGCGGAGGGATCGGCGCCCGCTGCTCGCGGCGGCGGGGCTGCTGCTGCTTGCCGCGGCGGTGGCCGCGACGGTCCTGCTCATCTCGGGTGGGAGCGATGGCGATCGCGCGGCGCCGCTGACCAACGACAGCCACGCCGTCGCGCGCATCGATCCGGCCGAGGACAAGGTGATCGACGTCGCCTCCGTGGGCGCTCGCCCGGGGCCGCTGGCCTTCGATCGCGAGTCCGGGTCGCTGTGGGTCGCGAACCTGGACGACAAGAGCGTCACCCACATCGACGCGAGGAGCCGCCGGGTGGGACGCACGATCGCGCTCGGGAGCGCCCCCGGCGGACCGGCCGCGGGCAGCGCGGTGGGAGGGCTCGCGGCAGGAGGCGGGGTGCTCTGGGTGGCCAGCGCGAACCGCACGAACCCCTTCGTCACGGTTGAGAAGATCAACACGCGCTTCGACACGCGCGAGCGCGGGCTGCGGGTGCCGGCCAGCTCCGCCTATGGCGAGGCCGACGTCGCCCTCCGCGACGGGTCGCTGTGGGTGGCCCCGTCCCTCGGTCTCCTCACGCGAGTGGATCCGCGTACGGGCGTCGTCCGGCGCCCCCGGATCGACCCCCGTCAATCGCCGAGCGCGGTCGCCGTCGGCGGGGGCCACGTGTGGGTCGCCGACGGAGAGGCCAACACGGTCACCCGCATCGACCCCGAGACCGGTCTCACCACGGCGATCCCCGTCGGGAACGGACCTGCGAGCCTCGCCGTCGGCGCCGGAGCGGTCTGGGTCACGCTCGCGCTCGACGACTCGCTCGCGCAAATCGACCTCGGCACCGGCTCGGTTCGAAGGACCATCGCGGTTGGGCGGCGGCCGGCCGGCGTCGCGGTGGGGGCGGGGGGCGTTTGGGTCGCGAACAGCGGCGACGGCACCGTCTCCCGCGTGGATCCCGAGACCGGCGAGGTGGCGGCGACGGTCCCGGTGGGCGCCAGTCCCCAGGACGTCGTCGTGGCGGGCGGGCAGGTGTGGGTCAGCGTCAGCCCACAGACCATCGGAGTCGCAAAGCCGGGCGGCACCGCCCGGCTCGAGTCGGCGGCCGACGTGAGCTCGACGGACCCGACGGGAGACCCCTCGGCGCTCGCAGTGCAAATCTGGTACGCGACGGGCGCCAAGCTCCTCAACTACCCCGACGCGCCGGGCCCTGCCGGCTCGCGGCTCGAGCCGGAGGTGGCCGAGTCGCTGCCGGCGCGCTCGCGGGACGGCAGGACATATACGTTCAGGATCCGAAGGGGGTTCCGCTTCTCGCCACCCTCGAACGAGCCGGTCACCGCTCGGACCTTCAAGCACACGCTCGAGCGCAGCCTGAACCCGCGTATGCAGGGGTACGCGGCGAGCGTGATCGACGACATCGTCGGCGAGCGGGCCTACGCGGCGGGCAAGGCAAGGCACATCGCCGGCATCGAGGCGGCGGGCGACACGCTCAGGATCCGGCTGGTCCGACCGGCGGCCGACTTCCCGACGCGCATCTCGCTGCCCGCCTTCGCCGCCGTCCCGATTGGCACCCCGATCGACCCGGAGAGGCTCTCCAAGGTGCCCTCCGCCGGGCCCTACTACGTGGCCTCCCAAAGCCCCGGGCAGGGGGTCGTCCTGAGGCGAAACCCAAACTACCGGGGGAAGCGACCGCACCGGCTCCGCGAGATCCGATTGCGCGTCGGCGTGGGGCAGGCGCAGGCTGCGGCCCACGTGCGGGCCGGCTCGGCGGACTACGCCGTCGACGCCGTCGTGCCGGGCAACGCGCGCCGTCTGGCGAGGCGCTATGGCCCGGGCAGCCCTGCCGCAAAGGCCGGCAGGCAGCAGTACTTCGTCAACCGGCTGCTGGCCGTGGACCACATCACGTTGAACACGAGCCGCAGGCTGTTCTCCTCGGCCAGGATGAGGCGGGCCGTGAACTACGCGATCGACCGCCGGGCGCTGGCGCGGCGGGGCGGGATCAGCAACTCGCTCCCCGGGACGCCCACCGACCAGTATCTGCCGCCGGGCATGCCGGGCTTCAGGGACGCCCGGCTCTACCCCTCGACGCCCGACCTCGGGCGGGCCAGGCGGTTGGCCGGCGGCGGGCGGCGGACCGCGGTCCTCTACGCCATCGACGAGGCCCCGTCCTCGGAGCTCGCCCAGATCGTCAAGGCCAACCTGCGCGCGATCGGAATCGACGTGCGCGTCAAGCTCCTGCCCGCTGAGTTGATGTTCGAGAGGATCAGCACGAAGGGCCACCCGTTCGACATGGTGATCGAGGCCTGGTACGCGGACGTGGCGGACCCGGCCAACTTCCTGATGCTGTTCGACGGCAACTCGATCCAGCGCAGGGCGAACTTCAACACCTCCTACCTCGACGATCCGGTCTTCAACCGCAGGATCGAAGCGGCGAACGGGCTGTCCGGGCCCCGGCGCTACATCGCGCACGGACGCCTCGACCTCGACCTCGCTCGGAGCGCCGCACCCTGGGCCGCCTATGCGAACGAGACCTCGCACGACTTCTTCTCGGCCCGCATGGGCTGCCAGGTCTACCAGCCGCTGTACGGCATGGACCTGGCCGCGCTCTGCATCCGGAAGTAGGCCGCGGCGGGCTAGCGCTCGAGCACTTGCCGGAGCGCGCTCAGCACGCGGTCCGTGGCGCCTGCGCTTCGGATCGTGGCGCGCACGTGGTCGTCGGCGCCCAGCGGCCCGCCCGGGGCCACGATCACGCCCCGCTCCCGCAGCCGGGCCGCGAGCTCCGCTCCGGGGAGCCCGTCGGCCGCCAGCCAGGCGAAGTTGGCCTGGCTGTCGCCGGCCTCCAGGCCCAGCTTCCGGAGCCCGTCGAGGAGGCGCCGCCGCTCCCGGATAACGCTGTCCCGCCGCCGCTCCACCTCGGGGCCGCCGATCTTGAGCGCCTGGTCGATTGCGGCCTGGGTCAGCGCGTTGACCCCGAGCACCGGGGCCAGCGCGTCGAGCACGCTCGCCGCCGCGCTCGAGCCGACGGCGTAGCCGGCGCGGAGGCCCGACAGCCCATAGATCTTGGAGAACGTGCGGACCACCACCAGGCGGGGGAAGGCGTCCGTCAGGCGCAGGACCGAGTCGATCGGCTCGACGTCCTGGAAGTGCACCAGGGCCTCGTCGACGAGAATGTGGACGCGCTCGGGGAGGCCGGAGACGAGGCCCGCGATCTCCTCGGCGGTCAAGTAGCCGCCGGTGGGGTCGTTCGGATTGCAGAGGACGAGGAGCCGGGTGCGCTCGTTGACCCGGTCGCGCAACGCCTCCCGGCGCTCGACGGGGACGGGCTTTGCCCTGGCGCGCGCGGCCATCAGCGGGTATAGCGGGTAGGAGGGCCAGGGCATGAGGAGCTCGTCACCGGGCTCGAGCAGCGAGAGCGCCGCGGTCTGGAGCAGCTCGGCGGCCCCGTTTCCGAGCACGATCCGCTCGGGCTCCACTCCGTGGCGCTCGGCCAGGACCCGGCGGATCGCGACCGCGTGCCGGTCCGGATATCCGTTGACGCGCCCGCGTGCCGTGTAGATCGAGGCATTCACCACCTCGGAGTTCGGGAACTCCGGCCATTCGGTGGTGGAGAGGTCGAGCTCCGGCACCCGCGCGAGCGCCAGCTGCTTCTCGCGCGCCCGGCGCGCGCGCCGGGCGCGGTTCAGCTCCTGCTCGTCGACGTCCTCGAACTGCCTGTAGTAGTCGAGAAGCCCCACGGGCTAGTCCTGCGGCGCCAGGGTGGGCCCCGGTCCCTGGATGACGAAGAACCAGATGCAGAAGGCCACGACGGCGAAGGCCACGCTGAGCGCGAAGATCCGCTCGAGGGCGCCGGCCTCCTGGTGGTGGCCGCCGGCGCGGCGCACGATCTTCCAGGCGTGGTCGAGTCGCTTGGCCAGGGCCACGGTGACCATCAGCGAGAGGAGGCAGCCGAGCAGGATCGTCGCGATGCCGGCCGTGACGAACCCTGTGAGGTATTGGACCTGGGAGCCGACCCAGAACCAGCCGAGCGGCTGGGGGCCGAAGAGGCTCAGGCAGAGGAGCGTCTCGAGGGCGAGGATGCCCACGGCCAGCCCACGGTCGAAGCGCTGCCGGCCACGGCTCCCGGGCACCGGGCGCACGCGGTAGCGCAGCGGCGCCGTGCCGGGCCGCCGGCCGATGAACAGTCCGCCCGTATCCGTGGGGTCGTTGCTCGCCATCGATCAAAGGGGAGGCGGGCTATTCCCTGCCGCGCCCGCAGCTCCGCGAGACAGTGTAGGCGGGCGTACGGGTCCGGGCTCCGGGTTCCCGTCGGGCCACGCTCGACGCTTGGACCGGCTCCAAGAGGAAACGCGAGCCTCGGAATCGCCCTACCGGGACGCATTTTGTCGCAGCACGACCAAAAAGCGACCCGGTAGCGGGCCCACTCGCCGCACGCAGACCCGGGCCGCGGCGGAGCTACACGGTCATCGCGGGCGCGAGTAGAGGCGCTCGATCAGGTCGGCGTTCTTCTCGGCCACGACGTTGCGCTTGACCTTGAGGGTAGGCGTCAGCTCGCCGGTCTCCTGGGCGAGGTCGCGCGGCAGGATCTCGAAGCGCTTGATCTGTTCGACCGGGCCCACGTGGGAGTTGACCTCGTCCACGACCTTCTGGATCTCGGCGTTCATCTCCTCCGACTCGTGCGCCGTCTCAGGGTCGATCCCGTGCTGCTCGGCGAACGCGGGCAGCTCCTCCGCGTCGAGCGTGATCAGGGCGACGAGGCAGGGCCTCCGATCGCCCACGACCACCGCCTGCGAGACCCAGCGGCTCTGCTTGAGCCCGTTCTCGAGGTTCGCCGGGGTGATGTTCTTGCCACCCGCGGTGATGATGATGTCCTTCTTGCGGCCGCTGATGTAGACGAAGCCGTCGTCGTCCATATGGCCCAGGTCGCCGGTGTGGAGCCAGCCGCCCTCCAGCGTCTCCTCGCTGGCCCGCTCGTTCTTGAAGTAGCCCCGGAAGATGTTCGCGCCGCGCAGCAGGATCTCGCCGTCGTCCGCGATGCGGACCTCAACGCCAGGCAGCGGCTTGCCGATGGACCCGAAGCGGAACTCCTCGAGGGTGTTCACGATCGCCGCCGTGGCGGTCTCGGTCATCCCGTAGCCCTCGAGCACCGGCACCCCGCAGGCGTAGAAGAACTCGAGGATCTGCTTGGCGATCGGGGCGGCCCCGGAGGTGCACTGGCGGATCCTGTGCCCGAACAGCCCGCGGACGTTCTTGTAGAGCTTCTTCTCAGCCTCTTCGAAGGGGGCCTGGAGTCCCGGCGGCACCTCCTCGCCGCGGCGCTGCATCTCGCGCACCTTCACGCCCAGCTCGACGGCCTGCCGGAGCTTGTCCGGGTCCTCCGCCGCCGCGGTGGCGAGCGTGTAGATCTTCTCGAACATCCGCGGCACCGACGGGAAGTAGCTCGGGTTCACCTCGGTGAGGTTGGCGATGATCTTCTGCGGATCTTTCTCCCAATACGCGATCGTGGCGCCCAGGTCGATGGCCACGAACTGGATCAGCACTGCGAAGGCGTGCGCCAGGGGCAGGAAGAGGTAGACCGCGTCGCCCTCCTCGAGCACCGCCTGGGACTCGACCATGGTCGTGATCGCTCGGTAGTTGCCGTGTGACAGCAGGCAGCCCTTGGGGGGGCCGGTGGTCCCGGACGTGTAGATGTAGAGGCAGATGTCGTCCGGCCCGACGGCGGACCAACGGGCCTCGAACTCGGCCTCGTCGCGGCCTCGCCCCCGCTCGCGAAGGGCATCCAGCGAGAGCGCCCGGTCGTCGGCGTCGCCAGCCTCCATCACGATCACGTGCTCGAGGCGAGGCAGGCGGTCCTCGACCTCGCGCACCTTCGCGAGCTGCTCCGCGTCCTCGACGAAGACGGCACGCGACTCGGAGTGCTCGAGCACGTAGTGGCACTCCTCGGGCGAGTTCGTCTGGTAGATCGTGACCGCCGTGGCGCCGGCGCAGAGGACGCCGAAGCAGGCCTCGGTCCACTCGGGACGGGTGTGGGCGAGGATCGAGACCTTGTCGCCGGGAGCGAGCCCCAGATCGACCAGCCCGAGCGCGATCTCCCTGACCGTCCGCCCGAGCTCCCCGTAGGAGGTGGCCGCCCACTCATCGCCGACCTTGCGCTTCAGCGCCGGGCGGTCGGCGAACTGACTTGCGGCCAGCGGCAGCAGGTCGGCAATGGTCTTCGAACCGGTGCCGGCCCGCGCGCCGACAGTCCCCGCTTCCATCACTCACCCTCCAATCGCGCTCTCGGAGGGCAGGATTCTAGGCGCGATTTACGCCTTTGCGAGCTCCTGCTTGCGCTGTGCTTCCTTGAGGCTGTGCTTGAAGAGGGTCTTGTCGATCCGTCCCTGGAAGATCGGCACCCCGAGCTCCATGCACTTCGCGATCACCTCCCGCCGATGCATTCCCGCCTCTCGGCCGAGCTCGGTGGGCGTCAGGTGAATCGCCATATACCTCTTCCTCCTCGTCGGTTTCAGCGGTACCCGGAGGGTACAAGCCTGGTCCGACGGCGCAAGCAAAAGCTCGCAAATTGCGCAGGCTCTGGGCACCCGCCCGCCGCCTGATGCCGGGAGGTACCATCTTCCGCTCGCAGGCAGGGGCGAGTGGAAGCGGGAAGCCACGTGATTGCGAAATGTGCGGTCGCCGCACACGACGAGCGGACGGACTCAGAGCTCGTCGCGGCCGTGCGGGTCGGCGACGACTATGCCTTCGAGCAGCTCTACCGGCGCTACCAAAGCGCATCACCGGGTTCGTTCGCAGCATGGTGCGCGACGAGGGACGGTCGGAGGACGTGACACAGGACGTCTTCTACTCGGCGCTGCGCCGACTCCGCGCCACCGAGGCGGAGATCGTCTTCAAGCCTTGGGTCTGCGAGATCGCGCCCAACGCGGCGATTCGAGTCGCCTTCCGTGGACCAGCAGGTGTCGCTCCCCTCAGGCGAGAGCGAGCTCGGCGACCCGACCGGATCGCTAGGCGGAGCCTCCGGGACGCCGGACCTCGGGGACGTCGGCTCGGCGCTTCCCTCGCTCGACTGAGCCCGTACCCTCCACGCGCATGGCGCGCGGCACCCAGCCCGAGGCCGAGTCGTTCCTCGAGTCGCTCATGGACACGAGCCTCTACTCGATGGGGGCGTACTTCTCCGACCAGCACCCCGATCTCGTGGATGAGGTGATCGCGCAGAGCGAGGCGATCGAGCAAGCGGGGCTTCGGAGCTACGCGAGAGAGCACGAGCTGACCCTCGAGGCCTGCTTCGAGACCTTGCTCACCGGGCTTGCCGTGCGCTACTACAACGCCGTCGCGGCCTGAGCATCCACCCCGCCACGACGGCGAGGTGAACTAGGGCGACCGGCCTCGCCGAGGCTGCCTAGCCCTGCTTGCGCGGGTGAAGATCCCGTGCGAGCCTTGAAGTCCCAGCGTAAGCGCGCTGGCCCGCGCTTCGTTTGGGGGATGTGACCCCTCCCAGAAGTCAATCGTTTCACGATGAGCCTGCCGTGTTCGGCCGCGAGCGCGAGCTCGCGCTCGCCGACTCTTTCCTCGAAAAGGCGCGCGAGCGGTTCCATGTGCTGCGTTTCGACGGGGAGGCGGGGATCGGTAAGACCACGATCTGGCGCGAGGTCGTAAGGCGGGCCGAGAAGCGGGGCTATCGCGTGCTCTCCTGCCGGCCGGCAGAGACCGAGACGAAGCTCTCGCTGTCGGCGATGGCTGACCTGCTCGAGCCCGTTCCGAGTGAGGCGTTCACCCCGCTGCCGGAGCCACAGCGGCGCGCCTTGGAGGTGGCGCTCCTACGCGCCGAGCCGGGCGGGACGACACCCGATCCCCGCACGCTGGGGACGGCGGTGCGCACGCTCTTGGCGGGACTGGGGGAGGAGCGGCCGCTGCTCGTGGCGATCGACGACGTGCAGTGGCTCGACGCCGACTCGGCCGCCCCCCTCGAGTTCGCCGTGAGACGACTCGCCGGCTCGCGCCTGGGCTGGCTCGTGGTCCGCCGGGTCGATGACCCCACTCCGCTCGCCGCCGAGGGGCTCCCCCCGGGCTCTCTGACCCAACAGACCATCGGTCCGCTCACGCTCGCCGCGCTCCACCACGTGCTCAAGGACCGCCTCGACCGCTCGCTTTCGCGTCCGATGCTCGTGCGCGTCCACCAGGCGTCCGGCGGCAACCCACTGTTCGCGCTCGAGATAGCCCGCGAGCTTGGTCCGCTCACCTCGGTCGACGTCGGCACCCCGCCTCCCGTTCCCAGGAGCCTTCGCGAGCTGCTCGCCGATCGGGTGCCACGGCTACCGGAGAGCGCGCAGGAAGCCCTGCTGGCTGCCGCGGCGCTCTCACACCCCACGCCCGTGCTCGTGGAGCGCGCGGCTTCCGCGGAAGGGCTGGCGGCAGCCGAGGAAAGCGGACTCGTCCGGGTCGAGCACGGGCGCGTGGTCTTCGGGCATCCGCTCTACGCGTCCGCCGTCTACGAAACGGCCTCGCGTGTACACCGCGCCGAGCTCCACCGTCGTCTCGCGGAGCTCGTGACCGACTTCGAGGAACGGGCGCGCCACCTTGCAATCGCGGTCAGGGACCCGGACGAGAGCGTGGCGCAGAGGATCGAGCAAGGCGCGGCGCTCGCGCGCTCCCGCGGCGCCTGGGAGTCGGCCGCCGAGCTGCTGCAGCGGGCCCGCAGCTTGACGCCCTCCGACGTCCGAGAAGAGGCGCAGCGGCGCGGCATCTCTGCGGCCGAGCACCACGTGCACGCCGGCGAGCGATCTCGCGCGCGGACCCTGCTCGACGAGATCCTCGCCGAGCACCCCCCAGAGCCGCTGCGGGCGGACGCACTGCGTTTGCTCGCCGAGATCAGCTACAACGACGAGAACGCCGGCGAGGCCAAGCGGCTTTTCTCCGAGGCGCTCAAGCACACCTCGGACGCTCGGCTCGCGGCGAGGATCGAGCTCGGTCTCGGCTTCCTGAGCGGTCAGACGGCGGACCCACCGAGCGGCGCCGTGCATGCGCGACGTGCGCTCGCGCAAGCGGAGGCAAGCGGGGACGTCTCGCTCGTCGCCGCCGCGCTCGCACAGGGCGTGGTGTACGACTTCCTCATCGGCCGGGGGGTCGACTGGGACCGGGTCGAGCGGTCGATCGCGCTCGAGGATCCCGACAGCATGATGCCGCAGCTATGGCGGCCGAGCACGATCGCCGCGCTCCTCCTGCTGTACGTGGGCCGGCATGCCGAGGCGCGCGAGCGCCTCACCGCCCTCTGGACCGCGGCCGGCGAGCGCGGCGACGAGAGCGATCTCGGGTTCATCCTGCTGTGGCTCAGCTGGCTCGAGACGAGGAGCGGGAACCTCGCCGCGGCGGCGACCATCGTCGATGAGGCCACCTCGGTCGCGACCCTGACCGGCAGCCAATCCACGGTTGCGAACCTCCTCGCGCAGCGGGCACTCGTGCGCGCTCATAAGGGCGAGGTGGCCGAAACTCGGCGTGACTGCGCCGAGGCCGCAGCCCTCAGCGAGCCCCTCGGGGTGAGCTGGGTGGGCGTCTGGATCACGGCCGCGCTCGGGCTGCTCGAGCTGTCGCTCGGAAGTCCGGAGGCGGCATGGGAGGCGTGCAGGCAGGCCACGGAGGCCTTAGAGCAGCAGGGCATCGCCGAGCCCGTCCCCGCGTTCTTCCTCCCCGACGCCCTCGAGGCGCTGATCGCCATCGAGGAGCTCGACCGGGCCGAGGCGCTGCTCGACTCCTTCGAGGCCCGCGGGCGGGAGCTCGACCGCGCCTGGGCGCTCGCCACCGGCTCGCGCTGCCGGGGGCTCCTCCTTGCCGCCCGCGGCGACGTTCGCGGTGCGGGCGATGCGCTGGAGAGGGCACTCGCCGAGCACGACGGCCTCGACATGCCGTTCGAGCTCGCCCGAACGCTGCTCGTCAAGGGCGCTGTCGAGCGGCGGGC
Organism: Actinomycetota bacterium; assembly: GCA_046728795.1. Classification (GTDB taxonomy): domain Bacteria; phylum Actinomycetota; class Thermoleophilia; order Solirubrobacterales; family Thermoleophilaceae; genus JBKPFJ01. The sequence goes on from JBKPFJ010000174.1 coordinate 11,300, forward strand.
GCGCCGCCGGGCACGCGCGAGGGCATCCCTCCGGCAGGCGCTCGAGGTCTTCGAGCGACTGGGCGCCGCGCTGTGGGCGGAGCGGGCCCGCGATGAGCTCGGGCGGCTGGGGCTGCGCCGCTCCGGGCGCGACGAGCTGACGGAGTCGGAGCGCCGCGTGGCTGGGCTGGCCGCCCGGGGGCTCACGAACCGGGAGGTCGCGGCGGCGCTCTTCATCAGCCCGAAGACCGTCGAGGCGAACCTTTCTCGCGCCTACCGCAAGCTCGGCATCGGCTCGCGCGCCGAGCTGGGCGCTCGCATGGGGGAACCGCTACGGAAGTAGGGAAACACCCGATGCGAGGCGCAGGCCCACCGCGTACGGTCGGCCCCGTGGAACCACGGACTCGCACGTACGTGGTCGAGTGCTACTCGCCCGCGATCGACCGCGGGGCGGTGGAGTCGACGGGCCAGCGCGCAATCGCCGCTGCGGCCGAGTTGCGGGAGGAGGGCCGCGGCGTCGAGTACAGGGGAGCGCTGCTGGTGCCCGGGGACGAGGTCGTCTTTCACCTGTTCACCGCCGGTTCCCTGAGCGCGGTTCGGGAGGCCAGCCTGCGCGCGGGTGTGGACTTCGAACGGGTGCTCGAGTCGATCCCGATCGGGACCGTCATTCAGGGACTTGGCTAGGAGGCGACGTGGCCGTCGCAAGGACCTCGCCTCGCGCTCTGCCGATGGACTTCCGGATCCTCGGCCCGCTGGAGGTCCTTCGCGGGGACGGCTCGCTCCCGCTTGGGGGCGCAAAGCAGCGCGCCCTGCTGGCGGCGCTGCTGCTCCACGCGAACGAGGTGGTCTCGAGCGACAGGCTGATCGAGGAGCTGTGGGGCGACCATCCCCCTGAGACTGGGGGCAAGGCGCTCCAGGTCCGGATCTCCGAGCTGCGCAAGCTCTTGGAGCCCGACCGTGGGCGCGGGGAGCCGAACCGCCTGCTGCTCACCCGACCGCCTGGCTACCTGCTGCGCCTCGAGCCCGAGCAGCTCGACCTGACGCGCTTCGAGCGCCTGTGGTCCGAGGCGCGCGACGCCCTTGGCCGGGATGAGGCGGCGGGCGCACGCGCCAAGCTCGACGATGCACTCGCTCTTTGGCGCGGCGGCGCGCTCGCCGATCTCGCCTACGAGCCCTTCGCCCAGGTCGAGATCGCCCGCCTGGACGAGCTCCGACTCGCCGCGCTCGAGGACCGGATCGACGCCGACCTCGCGCTCGGTCGCCACGCCGAGGTCGTCGGCGAGCTCGAGGCCAGGATCGCCGAGCGGCCGCTGCGCGAGCGGCTCCGCCGCCAGCTGATGCTCGCGCTCTACCGCTCGGGACGGCAGGCCGAGGCCTTGGAGGCTTACCGCGAGACCCGGAGGGTGCTGGTCGAGGAGCTTGGCATCGAGCCGTCGCGCTGGCTCCAGGAGCTCGAGCGCGCGATCCTGACCCAGGATTCCTCGCTCGACCTGAAGGCGGGGAGCAGCTCGGCCCGCACGATCGCCACCACCCCGGCTGCGGCGGTCCCGAGGCAACGGGGCGATCGTGATCTCCAGGAGCCGCTCCCCCTCGTCGGGCGCGACGAGGAGCTCGCCACGCTCGTCGAAGCGCTGGAGGCCGGGCTCGCCGGGGAGGCCAGCCTCTCCCTGGTCGCCGGCGAGCCCGGCATCGGCAAGAGCCGGCTCGTGGACGAGATCACGAGCCGGGCGAGGGCGCGCGGGGCCACGGTCGTGTGGGGCCGCTGCTGGGAAGCCGGCGGTGCTCCCGCCTTCTGGCCGTGGGTGCAGGCGCTTCGGGCCTACGTCCGGGACAGCGATCCGGACCGGCTCCGCGGGGAGCTCGGAGCCGGGGCAGCGGACATCGCCCAGATCCTGCCGGGGCTCCGAGAGCTGTTTGCCGAGCTACCAGCCCCGCCGACGCTCGATCCCGAGGGCGCCCGCTTCCGGCTGTTCGATTCCACGGCCTCCTTCCTCCGGGCCGCCGGCGAGGCGCAGCCGCTCGTGGTCGCTCTCGACGACTTGCACGCGGCGGACGCGCCCTCGCTTCTGCTGCTGCGGTTCCTGGCCCGCGAGCTTCGCGGGGCGCGCATCGTGATCCTGGGCGCATACCGCGACACCGAGGCGGGCGCCGGCAGCGTACTGGCGGAGGCGATAGGCGAGCTGCGTCGAGAGCCGATCACCCGCGTCGTCAGGGTCAGCGGGCTCGGGCTGGCCGAGGTCGCGTCCTTGATCGAACAGATAACCGGCGCCCCGCCCGACGAGAGGCTCGTGGTTGCCCTCCACAGGGAGACGGAGGGCAACCCCCTCTTCGTCGGCGAGCTCGTACGGCTGCTCGCGTCCGAGGGGCACCTCGAGGAGGCCGCGGGCGCGGCCTGGGAGCCGAGCATCCCGCAGAGCCTGCGCGAGGTGATCGGCCACCGCCTGCGGCATCTTTCGGACGACTGCAAGCGCCTGCTGTCCGTGGCCTCCGTGCTGGGTCGCGACTTCAGGCTGGACACCTTGGAGCGCGTCAGCGGGCGCTCGGGGGAGGAGCTGCTGGATGGGCTCGACGAGGCGTTCACCGCCGGGGTGCTCGCGGAGGTCCCGGCCTGCCCGGGCGGCCTCCGCTTCTCCCACGCCCTGATCCGCGACAGCCTGTACGGCGACCTGGGCACGATCGATCGCCTCGGGCTGCATCGCCGCACGGGCGCGGTGCTTGAGGCGCTGTACGGGCAGGCCGGTGAATCCCATCTCACGGAGCTCGCCCACCATTTCCTCAAGGCGGCACCGGGCGGCGACGTCGACAAGGCGATCGACTACGCGCGGCGGGCTGGGATCCGCGCCGCCGAACTCCTCGCCTACGAGGAGGCCGCGCGCCTCTACGACATGGCTCTCGATGCGCTCGAGCTGAAGGCACCTTCGGACGAACCGACCCGCTGCGACCTGCTGCTGGTGCTGGGAGACGCTCAGGCGAGAGCGGGGGATCTCGCCTCCGCCAGAAAGACCTTCCTCGGCGCGGCCGAGGTCGCGCGAAGACTTGGCGCGCCGAGCGCCCTCGCCCGTGCGGCGCTCGGCTACGGAGGAAGGTTCGTCTGGTTCCGCGCGGGCAAGGATCGGCGTCTGATCCCGCTGCTCGAGGACGCGCTCGAGGCGCTCCCCGGGGACGACCCGCTGAGAGCGAGGCTCCTGGCTCGCCTGGCCGGGGCGCTCCGTGATCACCCGACGCCGAGGCGGCGGTCGCTGCTCAGTCGAGAGGCGGTCGTGATCGCCCGTAGGCTGGGAGACCGAGCGACTCTGGCGTGCGCGCTCGAGGGCACCTATGCCGCGCTGTCGTGGCCGCGCGATGCCGAGGCGTGGCTCGCGATGGCGAGGGAGCTGAGGCAGCTGGCGGAGGAGACGGGCGACTGGGAACAGGCCTTCTCCAGTCATTTCCACGCGTTCGGCGCGCTGATGGTGCGGGCGGACGTGCGGGCGGCGGATGCGGAGCTGGCGGGAATGGCAGCGCTCGCGCAGGACCTTCGGCAGCCCGCCCAGGTCTGGTCGCTGTCCATCGCCCAAGGGATGCGGGCGCTCCTCTCCGGGCGCATCGAGCAGGCCGAGCGGTTAATGCACGAGTTCGCCGAGCTCGGTCCAGGCGGGCAGGGCTCGGACGCGACCGACTTCTACTACGTGCTCAACCTGCAGTCTTGGGCCGTCCGGCGGGAGCAGGGACGGCTGACCGAGGTCGAGCCGTCCCTCGTGAGCTTCGTCGAGGAGTACCCGAACCTGTTCCTGTTCCGCTGCCTCCTGGCGAGTCTGCACGCCGAGCTCGGACGAGCGGCGGAGGCGAGAGAGGAGCTGGAGCGGCTGGCGGCCGACGACTTCGCCGACCTCGGGGTCGGCACCGAGTGGTTCCTCGCGGCCAGCCTTCTGGCCAGGGTGTGCGCGTTCCTGGGCGATGAGGCGCGTGCAGCGCGCCTCTATGACGCGCTGTTGCCCTATCCGCACTGCAATGTGTACGCCCATCCCGAGGTCAGCCTCGGCTCGGCCTCTCGCTACCTCGGGCTGCTCGCCGCCACCATGCACCGCTGGAAGGAGGCCTCTCGCCATTTCGAGCGGGCGCTGGAGACGAACGCGAGGATGGGCGCGCTGCCCTGGGTCGCCCACACCCAGGACGACTACGCGCGCATGCTGCTGTCACGGGGCGAGCCCGGCGACCGGGAGAGGGCGATCGAGCTGGCGCAGAGGGCTCTGGCGACGTACCGGGAGCTCGGTATGGACAGCTGGGCGGAGCGGGCTTCCAGCCTCGAGGGGGCACCCGCGCCGGGCGGATAGAGTCGCTGTCGTCGGGGAGTGGTTCGGGGACTGGTTCAAGCAGTTCGGCCCGGACTACCGGTTTGACATCGAGGAAACGCACGACACCGGTGACTGTGTGTTCGTCGTAGCCACGCACCACGGGCGCCGGCGGCGCAGTGGGGCGGCGTCGAGCAGCGCACCGCGTACGTCTACACGGTGCACGAGGGCAAGGTGAGCCGAGTGGAGGTCTGGGCCGGCAGAGACGCTCGCGAAGCCGCCCTCCAAGCTGTGGGGCTGCGGGAGTAGGCGATGTCGCAGGAGAACGTGGAGCTCGTGCGGCGAACCGTGGAGATGGCCAACCGTCGAGAACTGGATGCGCTTGATGACATCGCGACAGCGGACTATGAGTGGCATAACGCTCCCGACCTACCCGGCGGCGGCGTCCACCGGGGCCTCGAAGCGGTCAAGGCGCACCTGCGCGACTTCTTCGAGATGTGGGAGACGTACACGCTCGAAGAGGTGCAGACGATCGACGCCGGGGAGCGCGTCGTGCAGCTGTGTCGGCTCCACGCGAAGGGCAAGGGCGGCGGTGTGCCACTGGACACCCCCATCGCCTACGTCCATACCTTCCGTGACGGGAAGTTCGCCCGGACCATGGCGTTCGTCCACCACGACGAAGCCCTCGAAGCCGCCGGGCTGCGGGAGTAGGCGCTGTCGCGGGAGAACGTGGAGGTGGTGCGGCGGATGCTCGAGTGCTGGAACGCTGGCGACATCGAGGGTTGGCTGCGCTGTTGATACGGACGCCGGGTGGATGACCGGGCAGCCCTTCAAGGCGCTCGAAGGAAGGGCCAAGAGATACCGTGGCCCTGCTGTGGGCGGGGCCACGTGCTCGCTGGCTCGGCAGGACCTCTGTGGGCGTCTGCTTTGACGGATCCGGCTATGAGACCGACATCGAATGGACGTGGGCGAGAATCCGAACCGCGTCGGCGCAACGGAAGGAGAAGACGTGAGCGAAGAACGAGAGCATGAGGGCCAGCCCGAGAGCGCAGAGGACGAGCAGGCATCGAAGTTCTCGAAGAAGATGCCTGAAGAGGTCAGCGGAGAGGACGAGACGCCGTTCGGCGCCACCGACCAGCACTCGGACGCGCCGGGCCCACACGGCACCGACTGACGGGCACTAGTGGCCGCGGGCGGTCGGGAATCTTCCCTGGGTGTCGCTCGAGGACCCGCTCCGAGTATGCCTCGCCGTTAGGGGTTCGGAGCCGGAGGCGTACGAGCGCGCTGTTCGTGCGCTAGCTCGGGAGGTTCTGCCTCGAGCGGCGGGATGTGACGCTCACGGCCGTTCGGCTGGCGGCGGAAGTCTTGGAGCGGCTGCCCCGGGCACCGGATGAGCCGGTGGCTACGCTGCGCCGCTCCTCCCGTAGGAATCGGCGCCGCGCTACGGGGCGGCCCAGAACGACGACGGGGGCGCCCCGTCGCGGGACGCCCCCGAGTGTCCCCATGCGAGCCTACGGCCGCTGTCCGAACGTGTCGCTCGGGACCGCACTGCGGCCGCGGAACTGCGAGTTCAGCTGCGGCTGCTCGCCCTTGCCGACGGCGGCTGCGGTGGCCGCCTCGTCCTTGCCGAGCGAGGAACTCTCGGCGGACTTGCCGATGGCGGCAGCGGTGGCCGCCTCGTTCTTGGAGAACGACGAGCTCTGGCTGCCCTTGCCGATCGCGGCCGCGGTGGCCGCCTCGTTCTCGCCGACCGCGCTGGACGACGGCTGCTCGACCACGACGACCCGCTCGGGCTGGAGCTGGACGTCGGTGCCGTCGCTCAGTGCGTAGATGCCGGTGGCTCCGGCCGCGCCGATCGCGAGCGCCACGACGGGCACGAGCAGGGTGCGGGGGGACAGTAGGTGGGCTGCGTATTGCATGGGGCACTCCTCCTTGAGCGGCCTCGCTGTTGGCCGGGTGACGCTGGGGCTGCGAGTCCTGGCGGCGAGACCTTGGGTACGAGCATGGTCTACCGGTCGGCGGGAGCGCCGAGTGGGGGGTTCGTCACAGAGCGCACATATCCGATGGCTGGGCGGGCTCTGCTCGGGTGGCGACCGAAGCCCTGGAGCGACTGCCCCGTGAGCCGGATGAGTCCGTGGCCACGCTGCGCCGGCTCGTGGGGCGCTGATAGTCCCCGAATGCCCTTGTCAGTGCCCGCTGTGCGGCTCAGCGGGTGCCGCGGGACCAGTCGCGCACCGGAGGCGCGTGTGCGTCCCTGCCGGACGCGCTGCTGGGGCGCTCGGCCCCGGGGGCGCTGCCGTGGGCGTCGACGTAGGGGTGTTCGGCGATGCCGCTGCCCCTGACCGTGAAGAAACCGTATACGAGCCCGGTGAACAGGGCCCCGATGGCGATCGCGAATGGGATGTTCGGGTCCATGGTCTTCCCTCGGTCGAGTCCTGGGCCGAGTAGACCCTCTCCCGTTGCGTGGGGCGGGCACTGTGACATGGGGCACACTGCCGTATGCAGGAGGAGCCCGATCGCGCTCGGCGCGCGGCAGCCCGCCCTCGCTAGTCGCCAGTTATCAGCCGCAGCCTCGGGCGGTTCTGCTCGGCCGCGAGGATCGCGGCCTGCCACTTGCCCGGTAGGTCCTCGAAGCCGTCTGAGTCGAGCAGCGCCCCGCGGAACTCTCGGCGCTGACGGTCGTCCATTTCCACGAGTGGCGGGTACCGAACGAGCTTCTCGACCCGCCGGCTGAGCTCGGCGCTCGCCATTGGCAGAGCGTACGGCGAGGGAGATACTTGGCGGCAACCGGGTGGTGGCAGCCGGCTGCGCAGGGTGGTTAGAGTCGCGGTGATACCGGCCCGGCGCTCAGTCAGCCGGGGAGTCGGGTGCACTGTCGTATCCATGTGTTTGTTGCTGGCGGTCGTACTGGCGCCGGCGGCGGGGGCGAGGCCGGCAAGGCTGGGGCGGCTGCATCGGATCTCGGGGCGAGGCCGCTTCCGGCGAGCTGCGTCGTGCCCGGCACGCCCAATCGTGGCGCGGAGGTCGAGCCAACGTTGGCTGCCGATCCGAGCCATCCGCGCCGGCTGGTCGCTGCCTGGCAGCAGGACCGCTTTCTTGATGGGGTCGGAGCGCTGAGCAACGTCACGGCGAGTTCGCAGGACGGTGGCCGTCACTGGCGGAGGAAGCTCGTTCCCGGCGTCTCGCGGTGCACGGGCGGTCTCTTTCAGCGCGCGAGTGACCCGTGGCTGGCGGCCGGTCGCGAGGGCACGACCTACCTGACCTCTATGCCAGCTTCCGCGAATCTGCTGGCACCGGCCCTCCTCGTGAACCGTTCGCGAGACGACGGACGGAGCTGGTCGCAGCCCGTCTACGTCGACCGCCGCGACGCCGACCCGGTCGCCTTCAACGACAAGGAGGCTGTCACGGCCGATCGCTTACGCCGAGGTGTGGCTTACGTCGTCTGGGATCGGAACAGGCTTTGCCCGCTGTGGGCAGCACGCGCGATCTCTACTTCGCCCGCACGAGGGACCGGGGCCGCAGCTGGAGCGGGCCGAGGCGGATCTACGAGGCAGCACTGGACGCGCCGGTTCTCGTCAGCGAGGTGGTCGTGACCGGGCGGCGGCTCGTCTGCGTGTTCTCGACGGTCGAGTCGACCTTCGGGGCGATGGTGCCCGGCGGTCGTGTCACCTTCTGGGCTCTTCGCTCCCGCGACGGCGGCCGCAGCTGGTCGGCACCGTAGCGGATCGCTGGGACGCGCCAAATCAACCTGGCGGACCCCGAACGCGCGACGGAGATCCGCGCAGGGGCGATCTTCACCGCTGACAGCGCTCCGCACGGACGGGTCTACGTCGCGTGGCGGCACGCCCGCTCCCGCCGCTCGAGCCGCATCCTGCTCTCGAGCTCGCGCAGCGGCCGGCGCTGGTCGCGGCCGCGGCTCGTCTCCCGCCGGGCGAAGGCTGCGTTCATCCCCGACCTCGCGGTGACCAGCGACGGCACCGTCGGCGTCCGCTTCTACGACCTGCGGCGCGACCGCCCCGGCGACGCCACGCTCACCACCGACAGCTGGTTCCGACACTCGCACGACCGCGGCCCGCCGCTGGCGCGAGGCGCGGCTCGGTCGCTCTTCGACCTCCGGACCGCCACCGCCGCTGGCGGCGTCAACTCAGGGCTGTTCCTCGGCGACTACCAGGCTGTCGTCGCGCTGCCCGACGGCTTTGCCACCGTCTTCGCCCGCGCCCGACCAGCCGCTCGCCAGGGCCCGAGCGACATCTTCTTCACCCGCATCAAGCTCAGGCGCTGTCACGAGCCGGCGGCATTGACACGCAGGCTGTCGCTAGTCGCCAGTGACGACACGCAGGTGCCGCCTCCACCTCGAGAATCGCCGCCTGCCGCTTCCCGGCAGGTCCTCGAAGATATCGGCCTCGGCACCGCCTCACGGAAGTCGCGCGCTAGCCGAACTCGCTAGCCAATAGCTCACGGAACTGAGAGAGGGGCATATCCTCGGGGATGAGACCCCTACCGCCACAGGTCACGCATTCCTTCGTCGTTTCGGCAATGACGTGGCCCCCCTCGTCCACCGTCTCGAGGTAGCCCCGACCGCCGCATTCTTGGCACGGTGCCTTGACCGAAACGGTCAGCTCGGCTGCCGAGTGCGCCCCGCCCTCCATCTCCCGAGCAATCTAGCGCTTGGGCTGTGACAAGCGCTCCAGCTTCCCATTTGACGGGAATGGCCGAGTCCGAGGCCAGTGACCGCGTCGTGTTCACGCCGGGTCTCCCGGCGGGATACTAGGCGGGCGATGTCGCAGGAGAACGTGGAGGTCGTGCGACGCGCCCACGAGGTTTTCAACCGGGTCGGGCTCGGATCGGAGAACACATACCGGATCGCCGCCGACCTGCTCCATCCAGAGGTCGAATGGCACGATCAGCGCGAGCTTCCCGGAGCCACGGTCCACCACGGGATCGAGGAAGTGATGCGTCACCTCGCCTCCGCCCAAGAATCTGTCCACTACGACCCTGCGGACCTGCTCGAGGTTCTCGACGCCGGGCACTGCGTGGTGGCGGCTTACCGCATCCACGCGCGTGGTCGATCGAGCGGCGTACCGGTCGAGCGCAACGCCGTCCACGTCTACAGCTTCCGGGGCGCGAGGATCGATCGCGTGGAGATCTTTGGGAGCAGGAGTGAGGCCCTCGAAGCCGCGGGGCTCCGGGACGGATGAAAGTCAAGTCCTCTGGACGCTCGCTCTCCTTTCTGGCAGAGTCGTCGCCGGTGCGGGTGACGACGAGCTAAAGCCCAGGGTTCGGGACTGAGGCCCTGCCGCGCTGCTTGCCGCTAGACGGCCTTTGAA
>JBKPFJ010000155.1:0-13495 GCA_046728795.1 Actinomycetota bacterium
CCGCCGGAGCCCTCGGCCAGGCGTCGCGCAGGTCGGGCGGCGGCTCGGCCGCCACCTGGTGCGCGACCTCCATCGGCGTCCTGCCTGGCCTGGCCTTGCGCCCGGACAGGGCCTCGAAGGCCACGGTCCCCAGCGCGTAGATGTCGGCGGGGGGACCCGCCGGACGCCCGTCGAGCTGCTCCGGCGCCATGTAGGCCGCGGTGCCGAGCACGACTCCGCTGAGCGTGATCCGCGTCAGGTCCGCGGCCGTCGCGATGCCCAGGTCCACCAGCTTCACGACCCGATCCCCGCGGATGAGGATGTTTGCCGGCTTGACGTCCCGGTGCACGACCCCCTCGCGGTGGGCGTGGTCGAGCGCGCCTCCGACGTCCCGGACGAGGGCGGCGGCGCGGCGTGGCTCGAGCGGCCCCCGCCGAAGGGCAGCTGCGAGCGACTCCCCCTGGACGTACTCCATGACGATCAGCACGCTCTCGCCGTCGGTCGCGGTGTCGAAGACGGTGACCAGGTTCGGGTGGCTGAGGGAGGCCCCGAGGCGCGCCTCGCGAGCGAAGCGCCGCTCCACGTCCTCTGCGCTCCCCCCGACGCCCTCCGTGCTCGCCGCGTGCAGGCGCTTGACCGCCACCCTGCGACCCAGGTTCTGGTCCTCGCAGAGAAAGACGGAGGCCATTCCGCCCGTCCCCAGTGGCCGCAGCACCCGGTAGCGGCCCGCCAGCAGGACGCCTCTCGTCTCGACGGTCATCCGTCCCGTCGTACCCAGCCTCCTGCCGGGCTAACGCGGCTTCTCGGGGCGGCCGCCGGCGCGGCGCCGGCGCGTGGACCGCTATCCGGCTACACGCGCTGGATGAGGGTGCCGGTGCCGAGCCCACCCCCGCAGCACATGGTCACGAGCCCGACCTCCTTGTCGGAGCGCTCGAGCTCGTGCAGCAGGGTCGTGAGGAGCCGCGCGCCCGTCGAGCCGAGCGGGTGTCCGAGCGCGATCGCGCCGCCGTTCACGTTGACCCGCTCCATGTCCGGCTCGAGCTCGCGCCGCCAAGCCGCCACCACCGACGCGAACGCCTCGTTGATCTCGACGAGGTCGATGTCGTCCATCTCCATCCCGTTGCGCTCGAGCAGCCTCTTCGTGGCCGGGATAGGGCCGGTGAGCATGATCACCGGGTCCACGCCGACCGTGGTCTGGTCGACCACCCTGGCCCGCGGCTTGAGGCCGAGCGACTCGGCCTTCTTCCGCTCCATGAGCAGCACCGCGGCGGCGCCGTCGGAGATCTGTGAGGAGTTGCCGGCCGTTATCTTCCCGTCCTCCTTGAAGGCGGGCTTGAGCTGGGCGAGCGCCTCGAGGTTCGTATCGGGCCGGATGCCCTGGTCCGTCACGAAGCTGTCGCCGTTCACCGAGAACGGCACGATCTCACGCTCGAAGCGGCCCTCCTCAGTGGCCCGGTGGGCGAGCTGGTGGGAGCGGAGGCCGATCTCGTCGAGCTCTGAGCGCGGGATCTCCCACTTGTCGGCGATCATCTCGGCCGAGATGCCCTGCGGCACCAGGTTGTACTTCGCCAGCAGCGCCTCCGGCCAGGGGGTGCCGACCTCGTCGACCCACTTGAAGCCCACGCCCATCGGCACGTGGCCCATGTGCTCGACGCCGGAGCCGATCACCACGTCGTGTACACCGGACGCGACGAGCGCGGCGCCGAAGTTCACCGCCTGCTGCGCCGAGCCGCACTGGCGATCGACGGTCGTGGCGGGCGTTTCCACAGGCAGGCCGGCCTGCAGCCAGGCGTTGCGCCCCACGTTGAACATCTGCTCCCCGTACTGCTGCACGCAGCCGGTGATCACATCCTCGACTTGGGAGGCGTCGATGCCCGCCCGCTCGATGACCTCCGTGTACGTCTTGCCGAGGAGCTCGTTCGGATGCGTCTCCCTGTAGTAGCCCTTGTCGGGATGCCCGCGCCCGATCGGCGTGCGCACCGCTTCGACGATGACTACCTCGCGCCCGGTCCCGTTCTGCATCTCGGCGGCTCCTAGATGGTCGTTTGGAGGTAGCGTACTCGATTGACTGGCGAGTCAACCAAACCTCCGATGAGACTTGGGATAGCGGGCAGCGGGGCCATCGCATGCGGCCTGGGGCGGGTCGCCGCCGGTCCCTTCGAGGTCGTGCTGTGGGCCCGCAGCGAGGGTTCCGCCGAGCGCGCCTTCGGCGCGCTCGAGGACGTGGCGCGGGTGGTCACGGCGCTTGAGGAGCTCGGCTCGGCCGATGTGGTGGTCGAAGCCGTGGCGGAGGACGCGGGCGTGAAGGCTGACCTGCACCGACGTCTCGGCGCCCTCCTGCCCGACGCGGCGCTGCTGGCCACGACGACCTCGGCGCTCTCAGTCAGCGAGCTCGCCGCCGCCAGCGGAAGGCCGGATCGCTTCGCGGCGCTGCACGTCTTCAACCCCGTGGAGAAGATGAACCTCGTCGAGCTCGCCTTCCCGCCCGAGGCCAGCGAGGCGACGCGCCGCAGCTTCCGCGACCTCTGTGCGGCGCTCGGAAAGACGGCGGTCGAGGTGCCCGACTCGGCGGGGTTCGTGGTGAACCGCCTTCTGTTCCCCTATCTGTTCGACGCTGTCCGCCTGCTCGAGCGCGACGGACTCCCGCCGGAGGCGGTGGACACCTGCATGCGCCTCGGAGCGGGCCACCCGATGGGGCCGCTGACGCTGCTCGACTTCGTCGGCCTCGACGTGGCGGCCGCGATCGGGGAGGCGATCGGCGCCGAAGTCCCGGCGCGACTCAGGGAGCTCGTGGCGGCGGGCAGGCTCGGGCGCAAGACCCGGGGCGGCTTCTACGACTACGACTGAAGCAGACCGCGCAGCTCGTGGACCTCGCGCTCCAGCCGCTCCACGCGCTGCTCGAGCGTTGCGGCGCCGGCGGCCGCCTCGTCGACTTCCTCGTCCGCGCCGAGCGTGTGCGCATAGCGCTCCTCCTTCTGCCCGGGGCGGCGTCCCAGCCGGCGCGCGTAGCCGCGCTCGATGAGGCTCTCCAGCCCCTCGAGCACCCCCGCGAGGCCGTCGAAGGGATGCAGGCGCTCCGTGCGCGACTTTAGCTCGCCGGGCGTCTGCGGGCCGCGGAGCATCAGCACCGCCAGCAGCGCGAGCCGGCCGCGGTCGAGCCCCAGCGCCTCGTCCGCAAGGTGGCGGTACTTGGCCACGCGCCCGGAGTGGCCGCTCGCGTAGCGGGCGAGGCCGCGGCGGCCCAGCCGCTGCGCGGCCTCCCGCACCGAGTCCTCGTCGTAGTCCACAACAGGGTCGCGCCCCGTGGACTGGTTCGTGGCAAGCCGCAGCGAGTTGAGGGTGAGCGGGTAGCTGTCGGGCGTCGTGCGCTGCTTCTCGATCAAGCAGCCTAGGACCCGGATCTCGGCGGGCGATAGCTCCATGCCCGCGGGGAGTCTAGAAATCAGGGGCGCGCGGCATTGCGCGCGCGGGCCTGCCGGCGCTTCGGCGCCGATGGCATGCCCGCGGCCAGGTCCCAGACCACGTCCGCCTCGCCGATGCCCTGGGCCGAGGCGAGCTCCCTGACCCTGTCCCACGGCAGCTCCGCGTCGGGCAGGTCGTCCCAGCGCGCGTAGTCGAGCGCTTCGAGGGCGCCAGCGAGCGACGGACCCGCCTCATCCTGGGCCCGGATCAGCGCGCGAACCGCGTCGCGCTGCGAATCGCTCAGCCTGATGCACCACATGCCAAGACCTCCTGGGAGGAGAAGCTCTTGCCGTGCGAACGTACGCCCCGGGCCGGACGGATCCGGCCGGCGCCCTAGCGCTGCTCCCCGCGGGGGCGGGCCGTGGCCTCCTCGATCGGCCGTGGACCCGCCGGCGCCTGATCGTTGTCGCCGTGCGGCTGGTGGTCGCGGATCCGTACGGCCTCGATACGGTTCTCACGCACCGCCTCGACTCGCAGCGAATAGCCGTTCACGCGCACCATGTCGCCGCGCTTCGGCAGCCGTCCCAGCTCGCCGAATATGAACCCCCCAACCGAGTTGTAGGCCTCGGAGTCGACCGGCAGGTCGAGCCCGTAGTCCGCCAGGTCCGTGATCGGGATGTGTCCGCGCACCCACCAGTCGCCGTTCGCGAGCCTGCGGATCCCCGCGACGGCCGGATCGGTCTCGTCGGCGATCTCGCCCACGACCTCTTCGACTATGTCCTCGACCGTGACGATGCCCGCCGTGCGGCCGTACTCGTCCACGACCACGGCCATCGACGCGCGCTCGCGCTGCAGGTCGGCCAGCAGGTCGTCGAGCGGCTTCGTCTCCGGCACTATGTGCGCGTCCTTCACGCACGGCCTGATCGACGCCCCGGGTCCGTCGCTCATGAGCCGCCGGGCGAGCGAGTTCGAGTGGACGATGCCCTTGATCCGATCGGTGTTGCCGTCCTCGGTCACGACGAGACGCGTGTGTCCCGAGTCGACACAGCGGCGCAGGGCGGTCTCGGCGTTCTCGGACAGGTCCACCGTGACGACGGCGGGGATCGGCGTCATCACCTGGCGCGCCTGCTGCTCGTGCAGGTGGAAGACCCCGGACAGCATCCCGGCCTCGCCGGGGTCGAGCCGGCCGCCGCGCGCGCTCTGGACGATCAGCATCTTCAGGTCGTCGGCCGAGGTCGCCTCCTCGAAGTCGGCCCTGGCGTCCACCCCCACCAGGCGCAGCACAGCGTTCGACGCCCAGTTCAGCGCCGCGATGAACGGGTTGAAGATCTTCCGGAACAGGAAGAGCGGCCGGGCGATCCTGCGCACCGTCCCCTCGGGGTGCACGATCGAGTAGATCTTCGGCACCTGCTCTCCGAGCGTTATGTGCAGGCTCGTGGTGACGAAGTAGGCGAAGGCCAGTGCGATCGTCACCGCCACGCCGTGGCTCACCACACCGCCGAGCGGGTCCTCGAGCAGCTGGGCGATCGCGGGCTCACCCAGGAAGCCGATGCCGAGCGAGGCCATCGTGATGCCGAGCTGACAGGCCGACAGGTACTCGTCGATCCGGTCGATCTCGACCAGGGCAAGCGCGGCCCCGCCCCTGCCCTCGTCGCGCATGGCCTCGACGCGGCTCTCGCGGGCGCGTACGAGCGAGAACTCGGCAGCGACGAAGAACCCGTTTGCGGCGACGAGCACCAGCACGCCGAGCAGCAGCAGGAAGGTCGTCACGTTCGGCCCCGGGCCGCGCGGCTACTTCGAGGAGGTTCGTCGTCGCTCATCGGCGGACGGATCCACCGTAGCAGCTACCCGAGACCGTCGATCTTCGCCGCCAGCTCGATGTCGTTCTCCGTGATGCCCCCCTGCGAGTGGGTGGAGAGGGTGACTGTGACGGTGTCCCAGGAGATCCCGATATCCGGGTGGTGATTCATATGCTCGGCAACCGGCGCGATCGCGTTGACGAACTCAACCGACCCTACGAAGTCGCGGCGCTTGAACTGCTTCCGGAGGGCATCACCCTCGCGGGTCCAGCCGCTCAGGCTTCGAAGCCCGTTGTCGATCTGCTCGTCGCTTAGAAGTGGCATCGTTTACCTCCGTGCGAATTGCCTCTCTCGTACCGTCCTCGACCGAGGTGCTCTTCGCCCTCGGCGTGGGCGACAGCATCGTCGCGGTCACTCACGAGTGCGATTATCCGCCAGCGGCGGCCGGGCTGCCGAAGCTCACGAGGAGCGTGATCCCGGAGGGGCTAACGGCGCGCGAGATCGACACCGCGGTGCGCGAGCGCACCCAGCGCGGGGAGGCCCTGTACGAGCTCGACGAGGATGTGCTCCGGCGCCTCGACGTGAACCTGATCGTGACCCAGGCTGTGTGCGAGGTGTGCGCCGTGTCGTTCGACGACGTCCGGGCGGTGGCCGAGCGGCTGCCCACGAAGCCGCGGGTGATCTCGCTCGATCCGTCCACCCTCGGCGAGGTGCTGGCGGACCTCCCGCGCCTGGCCGCCGCGGTCGGCGTCGAGGCGGCGGGACGGGAGCTGGCGGACGAGGCCGGCCGCCGGATCGACGCGGTGCGTGAGGCGGTGGCGGGGGCTCCCCGACCGCGCGTGGCGGCGCTCGAGTGGCTCGATCCCGTCTACGTGGGAGGGCACTGGGTGCCACAGATGGTCGACGTCGCCGGCGGCGAGGACGTGCTCGGCTTCGCCGGCGAGCGCTCGCGGACCGTCGAGTGGGACGAGGTCGAGGCGGCCCGCCCCGAGGTCGTGCTCGCGATGCCGTGCGGCCTGTACGCCGAGGGCGCCGCCGCCGAGACGCTCCGGCACCGCGCGCGCCTCGAGGCCCTCGACGCTCGCGTGGTCGCGGTCGACGCAGCCGCGTATTTCTCCCGGCCCGGGCCGCGCCTCGTGGACGGCATCGAGCTGCTCGGCCACCTGCTGCACCCCCACTCGGTGCCGGCGCCGCCGGAGCGCAGGTCGATCGAGGTCGATCTCGCCCCGGTGGCATGACGAAGCGCGCCGAGCGGCAGATAGTGATCGAGAGCCCGCCGCAGGCGTGCTTCGACGCCCTCGTGGACTACGAGAGCTTTCCCGACTGGCAGCGAGCCGTGCGCTCCACCGAGGTGCTCACCCGGGACCGCCAGGGACGGGGCAAGGAGGTGGCGTTCGAGATCGAGGCCCGCGTTCGGACCATCCACTACACCCTCGACTACAGCTACGAGGCGCCCCACCTCGTGACCTGGCGCTACGTCGAGGGCGACGTCCGCGACGTGGACGGCGAGTTCGTCCTCGAGGACCGCGGCGACGGGAGCACGCTGGCCACCTATGTGCTGCGCATCGACCCGGGGACGTGGGTCCCCGGGCCCGTCGCCCGGCTGCTGAACGAGCAGGTCATGCGCGGGGCGATGGAGGACCTGAAGCTCCGCGTGGAGGCCGAGTCCGGCTCTCGCCCGTCCGGCTGAGGTCAGCCTTCGCTTGCGCCGGTCCGCCGGCGCTGCAACCGTACGCGCACCCTGCGACGCGAGAGAGAGGAGCTTCGATGAGGCAGCGTTTCCTGGCTGTCGTCACCGTCTTGGTCGCCGCAGCGGCGCTGGCGGGGCCCGCCTCGGCGAATCCCCCGCCCGACCGGGTGACAGAGGACTGCACCTCGTTCGGCAGCCTGCCGCCCGGTCCTCCGCCACGGGTCGGCCAGATCACCGTCACCTCCGCGAGTGGCCATGTGACCACGCCGCCGCTGGTTCCCGGTCCCTGCTCCGCGCCGGGCTGGCTCAAGAACAACCCCCCGTAGTCGAGCCGCCTAGCCTCGGCCGGATCAGCTGACGGCAATCGAGCCGGCCACCGACGCGGCCCCGATCGCCACTGCCAGCGCCATCGGCAGGACCGTGGGGACCCGGACGCGATCGAGCTCGAACAGCACGACGGCCGCCAGGGTGCCTCCGACGAGGCCGCCTATGTGGCCGCCGATCGAGATGTTCGGCACGGTGAACGTGATGAGCAGGTTGAGCCCGAGCCAGATGCCGAGGCCGCTCTCCATCGGGCTGATGCCGCGGCTACGCATCACCACGAGCGCCGCGCCCATGAGGCCGAAGATCGCGCCGGAGGCGCCGACCGTGGGGCCACGGTCCACGAGCAGCGCGCCGAAGGACCCCGCGAGCAGGGACACGAAGTAGATGAGCCCGAAGCGGAGCCTGCCGATGGCCGGCTCGAGCAGCGTCCCCAGCACGTACAGCGCGAACATGTTGAACAGCAGGTGGAAGAACCCGGCATGGAGGAAGCCGGCGGTGACGATGCGCCAGTACTCGCCGTCGGCGATCGTCGCCCGGGACACCGAGCCGTCGGTGAGGAGCTGGCTCTGGAGGCTGCCTCCACCCGTCGCGCTGGCGCCGCTGAGGAACGCCCCGAGCGCCACCGCGACGTTGATCCCGATCAGGACGTAGGTGAGCACCGGCTCGCCGGAAGTCGTCCGGGGGATGCCTCGCGCACGCGTCCGCTGCCGGGCGCACTCC
The DNA here is from genome assembly GCA_046728795.1 of Actinomycetota bacterium. Taxonomy (GTDB): domain Bacteria; phylum Actinomycetota; class Thermoleophilia; order Solirubrobacterales; family Thermoleophilaceae; genus JBKPFJ01. The sequence goes on from JBKPFJ010000155.1 coordinate 7,915, forward strand.
GGACAGCGCATGCCCACCGACGTCGTCGTCATGCAGTCGGGGCAGATCGGGCGGCCGCAGTTCGAGCAGGCCACTCCCGTCTCCCGGTTCGGGTGCCGGTAGCACGTCTGCATGCCGGTTGAGCGTAGTGAGCGCGCTATACGCTCAGAGCGGCACTCGCATCAGCGGGCGCTCGGTGGGCGCCGGCGCCCCGCCTCGGCGCTCGCGCGTGACCATCACCGCGTCGGCATCCTCGAGGTCCTCGGGCACGGCCGCGGCTCCATCGCCGTTCGAGCCGACCTGGAACGTGCCCGCCGAGCGGATCTCGTTGCCCCGCTGGACCCAGGCCTGGTAGGTCTTGCCGGGGCCGGGATCGGGCAGGCCCCGGACCCGCAGGATGCCGCCCTCCTCGCCGCCCGCCGGCACAACCAGGCTGGCGCTCGCGAGCGGCAGGCGCTTGGTGTCGACGCGCGCCGCGAGCGTGCGCGTCTCCTCGCCGGAGCCGAGGCGGCCTATGCCGAAGCCGGCCGCCACCCCGATGGCGAGCGCGACTGCCGCCGCGGCCCAGGCGAGCGCCGACCGCTCGGGCAGGAAGCGGAGGCGCCCCGTCGGCGCGCGGCGGCCAGCGCGCTCGCCAGCCTCGCGCTCCACGATCTCCATCAGCGACTCCTTGAGGCTCGGGGGCGGGGCGACGGGCGGCACCGACCGCGGGAGGACATCGGCAGCCGGACGCAGCCGCTCCACCTCGTCCCGGCAGCTGGAGCAGGTCGTCAGGTGGCGCTCGAATGCCTCGCGCTCGGGGTCGCTGAGCGCGCCCAGCAGGTAGGCGCCGACGTTCTCGGCCTGGCTGTCGTGATCGCGCACGCTCATCAGGCGACCCCCCCGGCGAGCTGGCGGCGCATCTTCTCGAGCCCGAGCCGCATGCGCCCCTTGACGGTGCCGATCGGCATCTCGAGCATCTCGGCGATCTGGGAGTGGGTGAAGCCCGCGAAGTAGGCCAGCTCGATCACCTTCGACTGCTCCTCCGGAAGCGAGTCGAGCGCGCTGCGGACGTGGCGGGCCTCCTCGCGCCGCGCGACCTCCACGTCGGTGCGCTCGGGCGCCTCCTCGCGTTCCTCGATCCCCTCGGCCGGGGCCCGTCGCCGATCGTGCGCGAGGTTGCGGCGGAGCGCGTCGATCGCGCGGTGGTGGACGATCCCGAGCACCCAGGTCCGCACGCTCCCGCGCGAGGGGTCGTAGCGCAGACGGCTCCGCCAGATCGAGAGGAAGGCCTCCTGGGAGATGTCCTCCGCCGTGACCCTGTCACCGACCATCCGGTAGGCGAGCGAGTAGGCGGCGCCACCGTGCCGGTCGTAGACGAGTTCGAAGGCCCGCGCACTGCCCTCTTGCACTAGCTGCATTACCTCCTCGTCGGCCAGGGTGTGGATGTCGTTCGTCCGCGCCACGGAGTAGTACCGCCCTGTCTATATTCGCTCGCGAGGAGCGCTTGGATCAGGAGGGAGGCTGCATGGACAGACGATCCCCGGCTCAGGTCTATGCCTTGGTGTTCGGCGTCGTCCTCACGGTTGCGGGCATCATCGGCTTCTTCTGGTCGGCCAGCTTCGGCTCGCCGGGCGACGTCGACGCCGTGCTCGGAATCCTCGACGTCAACGCCTGGCACAACCTCGTCCACATCGCCACGGGCCTGCTAGGGCTGGCGGCGATCGGCTCGTACGCGTTCTCCCGAAGCTACGCGCTGGGCCTCGGGCTCGTGTACGTAGCCGTGGCGATCTGGGGGTTCATCATCGGCGACGGCGAGTCGATCCTCGGCTTCATCCCGGTGAATACCGAGGACAACGTGCTTCACCTGCTGATCGGGATCGCCGGCCTCGGGGCGTACGCCCTGACGCCGGCCGAACCCGCTCCGTCGACGACCGCCCCCGCGGTCTAACGCAGGCGCTTCTGGAGGTCGCCCGCGACGTCGCGGACGGAGCGCTCGAGCGCGCGCAGGCCGCCGAGATGGCGCTTCTTGTGCTGCTGGCGCGCGCGCACCACGATCAGCGCGCCCGCGGCTGCCGAGCCGACCACCACGGCCGCCACGGTCGGCACCCAGTTGCGGGGGTCGCGCATGGCGCCGAGCTCCCAGTCGGCGAGCTCCTCGGCGGCGGCGTCGGTGAGCTCGGACAGGCGCCGCTCGAGGCGGTCCGAGAGTGCCTCGGAGGGCTCGACCGGCACCAGGGCGGAGCGGAGGAGGCGTTCGACGTCGCTCATCTCAGGCGGGCTCCTTGAGTCCCTGCTCCAGCTGCTTGATGGCGCGGTGGATGAGCACCTTGGTAGCGCCCTCGGTGCGCCCGAGGGCGCGCGCGATCTCGCGGTTGTCCATCCCGAGGGCGAAGCGCATGATCAGCGCCTCGCGGCGGTCGTCCGGCAGCTGCGTCACCCCGGCCAGAACCTCCTTCAACTCCTCGCGCTCCTCGACGAGCTCCTCCGTCGGGTGCAGGGCGGAGAGGGTGTCCGCGTCGTCGAGCGCGGTCTGCGGGCGCCGCGAACGGTCCCTGTAGTAGTTGGCCGCGAGGTTGTGCGCGATCCGGATCAGCCACGGTCTCAGCGGCCGGCCATTCGACTCGCGCATGGCGCGCTCGAAGTGGCGGTAAGCCTGGAGAAACGTCTGCTCGGTGAGGTCCTCGGCGTCGTGGTGGTTTCCGATCCGGTAGTAGGCGTAGCTGTAGACGTCGCGCAGGTGCGCTCGGTAGAGCTCGGAGAAGTCGCGGTCGAGCGACTGCTTGTCGGCTGACTCTTCCACGCACGACGCAGCCTATCCACGCTAGGCCGCGTGCCTCTGGCGACGCCTCCGAGAGCTGCGCACGCTGTCGAGCCACTGCTCGGGGGACACCGTCCCCGCGAGCAGGTCCCGGAGGCCCGTGGTCACCGGTGCCTCGATGCCGCTGCGCTCGAACGCCAGCTCGAGCAGCGGGACGGTCTCGAGCGACTCCGCGGTCTGCTCGACGATCCCGGCCACCTGGTCGGTTGGGACCCCCCGGCCGACCAGCTCGCCGGCGCGGCGGTTGCGGCTGCCCTCGGCCACCGCGGTCGCTACGAGGTCGCCCGCCCCGGCCAACCCGGTGAAGGTCTCGCTGCGCCCGCCGCTGGCGAGCGCCAGCTCGTGGACCTCCGAGAAGACGCGCCCGGCGGCCGCCCCGGCCAGGTTCGCGCCGCGCTCGCCGGCCGCGGCGGCGGCCAGCGTGGCCGCGTTCTTGGCGCACGCCGCGAGCTCTGTGCCCGTCACGTCGTCGGTGGCCTCGACGGTCAGGCGCGCCTCCTGCAGCACGGAGACGAGCTGGCCGCGCAAGTCCGCGTTGTGGGTCGCAACGACCACGGAGGCCCCGTCGGCCACGGCCTCGCGGGCGTGGGCGGGCCCGGCGAGGAGCGCGACGGCGCGCGCTCGCACTCGCTCGGAGACGTAGGCCACCGGAGTCGTGCCGAGCGGCGGGACGAGCCCCTTCGACACGACCAGGACCGCCGCGCGCGCCGTGACTTGGGCGCCCGCTTGGGCCACGGCCTGGGGCAGCGCGGCGCAGGGAACGGCGAACACGACCAGGTCGGCGGCCCCGAACTCCAGCTCCGTGGCGAGCTTCACGTCGATCCGCCCGCTCAGCTCGAGCCCCGGCAGGTAGCGCTCGTTCACGCCATCCGAGGCGAGGCGCTCGGCCTGCGCCGCGGTCCGGCAGCCGAGCTGCACCTCCAAGCCGGCGCGGTCGAGAAGGGCGGCCATCGCCGTGCCCATCGACCCGGCGCCGACGACGGCTGCGGTTCGCAGCGGGGGCAGCCCGCCCAGCCACTCCCACTGGAGCCCGACGCAGGGCCAGATGCGCTCCGTCACCTCGCTCGCCAGCGCCCGCGAGGGCCTATTCACCCGCGGGAAGGTCAGCGGCCGCCCGCAGCGGGCGCTCACCCGCACCGGCCTGATGCGCCAGCCCCGGCGCGCCCGCTCGCTCCCCTTGATCGCGATCGGGACCACCGGCACGCCGCTCTCGAGGGCCAGGCGGCCCACTCCACGCTTCGGCTTGGCGAGCGAGCCGCGGCGGATGCGTGTGCCCTCGGGGAAGATGACGACGGCCTCGCCTCGTTCGAGCAGGATGCGGGCCGTCTTCATCGATTCCTCGTCGGACTCGCCACGGCGGACGGGGAACGCGCCCATGCAGTTGAGGAACCAGCCCATCCAGCGCTTCTGAAACAGCTCGCGCTTCGCCATGAAGTAGATCGGCCGGCGCACGCAGCAGCCGATCACGAAGGGGTCCAGGAAGCTGCGGTGGTTCGCTGCGAGGAGGACTCCGCCGTCGGGAATGTGTTGGCGCCCGACCCGTCTCACGCGGAAGTAGAGGAGGACGGCGTTCTTGATCACCAGCCGGACGGGCGAGTAGAAAAGGCTGTGTACTCCCCGCGCGCGCGTGCGCGCGTGGTAAAGCATCAGTGGACGAGCTCCCTCCTCCGGCATACGAGGATTGCTACCCGGAGCCGCCCCGGCCGTTACGCTCCCGCACGTGGAGCTCCACCGCAGCGTGAACGGCGCGCTCGCAGGAACGGTCGGCGCGACAGCGTGGGCCGCGCAGCTGCCGCTCGACAAGCGGCTCTTCGGCTCGGACTACGACGACGTCGAGCTGCTGGGCAAGCTGGTCACGCGGGGGGACGGCTGGCCGGCGGCCGGGCTGGCCCTCCACCTGCAGAACGGCGCCCTGTTCGGAGCCGCCTACGCGCTGGCCCGCCCCTTCCTCCCAGGCCCCCCGCTCGTGAGCGCGGTGATCGCGTCGCTCGCGGAGCACCTGGCCTCCTGGCCCCTGACCCGCCTGGTCGACCGCCATCACCCCGGCCGCGGCGACCTGTCCCCGCTGAGCGGAAACCGGCGCGCCTTCGCCCAGGCCACCTGGCGCCACCTCCTGTTCGGCCTGGTCATGGGCGAGCTCGAGCGCCGCCTGAACGCGTCGGACGAGTTCGAGCCGCCGCCCGTGCCGATCTCCTCGAACGGCCACGGGAACATCGAGGCGGCGGTGGGCGCCGCATAGACTGGCCTCAGCGCCGGAGTAGCTCAGTTGGTAGAGCGCCGCTCTTGTAAAGCGGAGTGCGTCGGTTCGAGTCCGACCTCCGGCTCTCAGTGTTTTCCCTGCAAGGCAGCAGGTTTCGGGTGTAAACCGCCAATGCGTTGGCGATTTGCTCCGGCCCTTTAGTGGCCTAAACGTCCTCGGCGTGCCGTTCCTGCTGCGCCTCGAAGGCATCTAGGCGGCGTGCGATGTCTGCCCCCGCGCCCTCGATGAGGGTGCCGTAGTGCCTCTCAATCATCTGCACGCTCGTGCCCATGATTCGCGCGAGCTCGAACACCGAGATGCCAGCTGCGAGAGCGTTCGAGGCGAACGTGCTCCTGAGGTCGTAGATGCGCGCCGGCCTCCGGACTCCCGAGGCCTCGATGGCGGGGGCCCACTCGCGGTGACGGAAGGTATCGAGGTTCAGGAGCCCGCCTCGCGGTGCCGGGAAGAGAAGTGGCGTGTCGAGCCGGGGTGGCAGCGCCTCGAGCGCGTCCAGGGCACGCTTCGAGAGCGGCACCTGGCGTCGGCTGCGAGTGGTCTTTGCC
>JBKPFJ010000053.1:0-13243 GCA_046728795.1 Actinomycetota bacterium
GGCTCGGTGAGTCGCCTTCCCGAGGACGCCAGCTTCGCCACCCGGGCGGTCCACGCCGGCCTCGAGCCCGACCCCACGTACGGCTCCGTCGTCCCTCCGATCCACCAGACCTCGACCTACGTCCAGCGTGCACCGGGCGAGTTCGTCGACGACTACGACTACGCGCGCTCGGCGAACCCCACCCGGGCCGCGCTCGAGCGCGGGCTGGGGGAGCTCGAGGGCGGGGTCGCCTCGTGCGTCTCGAGCGGCATGGCCGCCGAGCACGCCCTGATCACGGCCGCCTGCTCGGCAGGCGATCACGTGGTCCTCCCACGCGATCTCTACGGGGGCACCTATCGCCTGGTCGACAAGGTCCTCACCCGCTTCGGCCTCGCCTACGAGATGGTCGACCAGACCGAGCCGGCCGCGGTCGGGCGCGCGCTGCGCCCGGAGACGCGCGTGGTGTGGGTGGAGACCCCGACCAACCCGCTGCTCAACGTTGTCGACATCCCTGCCGTAGTGGAGCGGGCGGGCGACGCGCTCGTGGTCGTGGACAACACGTTCGCCACACCCGCCGTCCAGCGGCCGCTCGAACTCGGCGCAGACGCCGTGGTCCACTCGGCCACGAAGTACCTTGGGGGCCACTCGGACACCGTGGGCGGCGCCGTCGTGGTGCGCGAGGGGGCCCTCCATGACCAGGTGCGCTTCGTGCAGAACGCGGTAGGCGCCGTGCCGGGGCCACTCGACTGCTTCCTCGTGCACCGCGGGCTGCGCACGCTTCACCTCCGCGTGGCCGCCCACACCGAAAACGGGCGCGCGGTGAGCGACTTCCTGCGCTCGGCGGACGGCGTAGTCGAGGTGCGCTGGCCCGGCTTCGGCGGCATGGTCTCCTTCCGCCACCCCGACGCCGTGCGGATCGCGGCGGCAACGAGGGTCTTCTCGCTCGCCGAGTCGCTCGGCGGCGTCGAGTCGCTGATCGAGGTGCCGCAGGCGATGACCCACCAGTCGGTCGAGGGCTCCGAGGCGGAAGTGCCGCCGGACCTGGTGCGGCTCTCCTGCGGGGTGGAGGCGGCGGACGATCTCGTGGCCGACCTCGAGCGGGCCCTGCGGAGCGGCTGACCGGTACGAGGCGACTAGGGTTTGGCTCGTGGCCACGTGGGACGACGTGCGCCGGATCGCCCTGGCGCTGCCCGAGACGAGCGAACGACTCTCGCGCGACCTGCGTCAGTGGCGGGTGAAGGACAAGCTGTTCGTGTGGGAGCGCCCGTTGCGGCGGGCCGACCTCGAGGCGCTCGGCGACGACGCTCCCGACGGGCCCATCCTGGGTGCTCGCGTGGAGCACCTGGTGGCCAAGGAGGCGCTGCTCGCAAACGACGCCGGCGTCTTCTTCACCACGCGCCACTTCGACGGCTACCCGGCCATACTCGTGCGCCTCGACCGCATCGCTCCGGACGACCTCGACGAGGTGATCGTGGAGGCGTGGCTCGCGCGGGCGCCGAGGCGACTCGTCGCGGCCTACCTCGACGAGCGCTCGATCAGAGGCTGACCGCGCGTCCGGCGAAGAAACCGTCGCTGGCCACGATCTCGTCGAGTACCTCCTGCGGGACCGCGCCGTCGGCCGTCACCACCATGACCGCCTCGTCGGCGTCGGCTCGGACGACGCCGACGGCGGCGGAGGCGATGTTCACGCCGGCCTCGCCGAGCAGCGTGCCCACCCGGCCGAGCATGCCCGGCTGGTCGCGGTAACGGAAGACCGCGAGGTGATCCTCGAGCTGGAGGTTGAAGCGCGAGCCCCAGGCCTCGAGCAGGTGGGGGCGGTTGCGGCGACCGATCACGGTGCCGACCACGCGGGTGCGCTCGCCTCCGCTGACCACGGTCACGCGCACCAGGTCGGTGAAGTCGCGGGCCACGTGGCGGTTGGTCTCGGCGACGGCGATTCCCCGCTCGTCGGCGAGCGCCGGGGCGTTCACGTCGTTCACCTCCTCCTCGGTGTGCCCGCGCAGCATTCCCTTCAGCACCTGAACGGTGAGGAGCCCCGTGGCGCGCTCCGCGATCCGGCCCAGGTACTCCACCTCGACCGCGTCGATCGATCCGGCAGCGAGCGCCGCGCCGATGCGGCCGAGCCGGCTGGCCAGGGGCAGGAAGGGGCCGAGCGCCTCGAGGTCCTCGGCCGCGACCGCAGGCACGTTCACTGCGCTGGTGACGACCCCGCCGGTGAGCGCGGCGACCACCTGCTCGGCCGCCTGGTAGCCGGCGCGATCTGTGGCCTCGGCGGTGGAGGCGCCGAGGTGAGGGGTGACGATCACGTTCGGGTAGCCGAACAGCGGGTAGTCGGTCACCGGCTCCTCGCGGAAGACGTCTAGCGCGGCGGCCGCGACCTTCCCGGAGTCGAGCGCCTCCTTGAGCGCCTCGTCGACCACGAGCGGCCCGCGCGCCACGTTCAGGATGCGCACGCCGTCCTTCATCTTCGAGAAGGCCTCGGCGTCGAGCCAGTTCTCGGTCTCGGGCGTCTTCGGCAGGTGGATCGTGATGAAGTCCGCCGCCGCGTAGAGCTCTTCCGAGGTCGCCGCCCGCTCGACCCCCAGCTCGCGGAAGCGCTCCTCCCCCACGTAGGCGTCGAACGCGATCACGTGCATTCCGAAGCCGCGCGCCCGCTGCGAGACGAGCTGCCCGATGCGGCCGAAGCCCAGCACGCCGAGGGTCTTCTCGTACAGCTCGACCCCGCTGAATCGCGATCGCTCCCACTCCCCACCCACCAACGAGGAGTGCGCCTGGGGCACGTTCCGCGCCAGCGACAGCAACAGGGCCATGGTGTGTTCGGCGGCGGTGATCACGTTCGACTGCGGGGCGTTGGCCACGACCACCCCGCGCTTGGTGGCGGCCTCGACGTCGACGTTGTCCAAGCCGACGCCCGCGCGCCCGACGGCCTTGAGCCGACCGGCCTTCTCGAGTAACGCCGCGTCCAACCGGGTCGCGGAACGGATCAGGATGCCGTCGAAGTCGCCGATCCGCCGCTCCAGCTCGCCACCGTCCCAGTCGACGCCGAGCTCGACCTCGAAGCCGGCGTCGCGGAGCAGCTGAACTCCGGACTCGCCGATCCTCTCCTTCACAAGTACGCGGGTGCTCACGCGGGGCTCGCGACCGGAACGCCGGCCTCGAGGAAGATGCGCTGTGCGGCCCCCACGCCGCTCCCGAGCTCCAGCTCGTGGCCGAGCTGGGCGAGCGTCATCTCGAGGCCCGCGACCGCGGTAAGGATGTCGAAGGCTCCGAAGTAGCCGCAGTGCGCGATACGGGCGATCCTGCCCTTCAGCCTGCCCTGCCCGCCGGCGATCGTGATCCCGTAGCGATCCCGCATCAGCCTCGGCACCTGCGCGCCGTCGATCGAGTCGGGCAGCTTGACCGCGGTGACCACGTTGGCGTTCTCGTCGTCGGGACCGAAGAGCTCGAGGTCGAGCGCCTTGATCGCGCCGCGGGCGGCCCTGCCGAGCACGCGGTGCCGCGCCAGAACCTGCTCGAGCCCCTCGTCCTCGATCATCCCCAGCGCGACGTCGAGTGCGAGGACGAGGCCGACGGCGGGCGTGAAGGGACTGTCCGGCGGCTCCTTGCGCTGCCCCTGCACGGTCCGCTCCCAGTCGAAGTAGTAGCGCCGGCCCGGCGCGGCGGCGGCGTGGGCCAGGGCAGCGTCGTTGACGCTGGCAAATCCGAGCCCGGGCGGCGACATCAGGGCCTTCTGCGACCCGGCGACGACCACGTCGGTGCCCCAGGCGTCCTGCTCGACGGGCACGGCCCCCACGGCGGAGACGGCGTCAACCGCGATCAGGGCGCCGTGACGGTGGGCGACCTCGGTGAGCTCCGCGACGTCGTTGACCACGCCGGTGGACGTCTCGGACAGGGTGGTGAAGACGACTCCGGCGCCCGAGTTGTCGCCCAGCACGCGGTCGAGCTCCGCCGGCTCGACCTTGTTGCCCCAGCCGGCCTCGTAGTGGACGGTAGTGGCGCCGAACGAGTCGCAGAGCTCGGTCCAGCGCTCGCCGAACTTCCCGCACGAGGCCACGACGGCCGGCTCACCCGGCCGGACGAGGTTGGCCGCGGCCGACTCCATCGCGCCCGACCCCGACGCGGCGAACACGAGCACGTCGCCCGACGTGCCGAACACCCCCTTGAGGCGCCGGAGGACGCGCGCGTACACATCGATAAAGGCCGGCGCGCGGTGATAGACCATGGGCTCGGCCATCACCTGCGACACCCGCGGGGGCAGCGGCGTGGGCCCCGCGGTCATCAGATACTCCTTCACGTAGGGGTCGCCCATGACCGGGCGAGGATACTCAGCCCTCCAGATCGCCGGTCGCGGAGAGCACGATCACGAGGACCCAGAACAGCGTGGCCGCGAGGACCAGGCCGACGATGCCGCACACGAAGCCGGCCTGGGCGAGGCCGCCGTGCTTCGGGGTCTCGGCCCTGCGTACCTTCGCCTTGCCAGCGCGCGACAGCCAGGTGCCCGCCACCGCGCAGCCGAGCGAGACGACCGAGGAGAGGCCAAAGGACAGGAGCAGGAGCCCCATGGAGACCAGCGACAGCACGAAGCCCGCCACGGCGGGTCCGTTGTCCGGCACCGACGGTTGCGGCTGCCAGTAGCCCGGCGGCGGTCCCCACTGCTGCATCGGCGGGCGCTCGGAGCCCGGCCCGGCCCGCGGCCCGCCGGGCTCCGGAGGCAATCAGCCCTCCATCTAACGCGCCGCGGAGAGGAGCACTAGAACTCCTGGTCGATCCAGTCCATCATCGAGCGCAGCTCGCGCCCCTCACGCTCGATCTGGTGGTCGCGCTGCTCCTCCCGCATCCGCTGGAAGTTCTCCTGACCCGCCTTGTTCTCGCCGATCCACTCGCGCGCGAACTCCCCCGACTGGATGTCGCCCAGGATCCGCTTCATCGCCTCGCGGGTGGGCTCGGCGATGATCCGCTTCCCGCGGGTCAGGTCGCCGTACTCGGCGGTGTTCGAGATCGAGTAGCGCATCCCCGTGATGCCCTTCTCGTACATCAGGTCCACGATCAGCTTCAGCTCGTGGAGGCACTCGAAGTAGGCCAGCCGGGGGTCGTAGCCCGCGTCCACGAGCGTCTCGTAGCCGGCGCGCACGAGCTCTGTGAGCCCGCCGCAGAGGACCGCCTGCTCGCCGAACAGGTCCGTCTCGGTCTCGTCCTTGAAGGTCGTCTCGATCACTCCGGCACGCGTGCAGCCGATCCCCTTGGCGTAGGCGAGCACGAGCTCGCGGGCGCCGCCGCTGGCGTCACGGTGGACCGCCATGAGACCGGGCACGCCCTCGCCGGCGCGGAACTGGCGGCGCACCAGGTGGCCCGGGCCCTTGGGCGCGACCATGCCCACGTCCACCCCCGGGCCGGGGTCGATCTGCCCGAAGTGGATCGAGAAGCCGTGGGCGAACATCAACAGGTTGCCGGGCGCCACGCCGTCCCGGATCTCGGCCTCCCACACCTCGGCCTGCTTCTCGTCGGGGAGCAGCACCATCACGACGTCGCCCCGGCTGGCCGCCTCGGCGACGCCCTCGACCGGCAGGCCATCGTCCATCGCCTTCGCCGCGGAGCTCGATCCCTCCCGGAGGCCCACCACCACGTCCACACCCGAGTCCCTCAGGTTGAGCGCGTGCGCGTGGCCCTGGGAGCCATAGCCGAGGACGGCCACGGTCTTCCCCTCGAGCCGGGAGAGGTCGGCGTCCTTGTCGTAGATCACGGCCGGCGCACTATACGGCGTCGCAGGACCTTGCCCGCCGAGCTGCGGGGCAGCTCCTCGACGCGTACTACCCGCTTCGGGACCTCGTGCGGCCGCAGGCGAGCGCGGGCGAAGGCGAGCAGCTCTGCGTCGGTCACCTCCGCCCCGAGCACGACGAAGGCGGTCACGGCCTCCCCCCATTCGGGGTCCTCCACCCCGGCCACGGCCACGTCGGCCACCGCCGGGTGGTGGGCCAGGGCGTGCTCGACGGCCACGGGAGCCACGTTCTCGCCGCCGGTCACGATCAGGTCCTTGCTCCGCCCCTCCACCCGCAGCCTGCCGTCCTCGAAGGTGCCGAGGTCCCCCGTGTGGAGCCAGCCGTCGTCGGAGATCGCGCCCGGCGCCACCATGGGGCCGCGGACCAGTATCTCGCCGTCGTCCGCGATCGACAGCTCGGCCCCGGGCAGGGGCACACCGTCCGCCACGACCTGAGACGCGGTCTCGGTCAGCCCGTAGACCGGCACGACGGGCAGGCCGCAGTCGAGCAGGTCGGGCGGCACCGGCGCGCCGCCCAGGATGATCGCGCGCAGCGCGGGTGCATGGCGCAGGCCCGCGTCGAGCAGGCGGCGCAGCATGGTTGGGACGAGCGAGACCAGCGAGACCGCGCCCCGCTCGAGCTCGCGTTTCACGGCCCTTACGTCGAAGCGCGAGTGGGCGACGACCGTGAACCCGTGCACCACGCCGCGCACGAAGACGCCCAGTCCGGCCACGTGGAAGACGGGTATGCAGCAGAGCCAGCGGTCGTCCGGACGGACGTATGCTGCGGTGGCGAGCGCACTCGCGTGCTGGTTGCGGTAGGTGAGCTCGACCGGCTTGGGCTCGCCCGTCGTCCCCGACGTGTGCATGAGCGTGTGGACGGCGTCCGGGTCGACCTCGTCGCGCAGCCGGACGTCGGCCTCGGGCCCTTCGACCGGTCGTTCGTCGCCAGGCGGCCGGGGCACCAGGACCGCGCCCAGCCTAGGGAGGGCGTGCAGCAGCTCGGCGAAGGCGAAGCCCGGCGGGAGGGCCGTCTCGACGCGCTGGCCCGCACGGACGCCGCGCGCGGCGAGCCGCCGCGCCACCCGGTCCGAGCGATCGCGGAGCTCGCTGAACGTGAGCGTCCGGCCGCCCGCCTCGACCGCCGGATGGTCAGGCCGCCTGCGCGCCGCCTCGGTGAGCCAGTCTTTCATCAGCCCTGAGCCTACGAGGCGGCGATCCACCCGAGCAGCCGCGCCGCAAGCGCCGATCCGTCGTCGAGCTCGTCGGCCGTCACGCGGATCGTCTCTAGACCGGCCCGGCGCATGCGACGATCGCGCTGCCGGTCGCGCCCCCTGCCTGCGCGCGTCCGGTGCGACGGATGCACGTCGACCTCCACGATGAGCCGGGACTCGGGCCAGTGGAAGTCCACCTCGTGGCCATCGAGCCACGCGTTCACCCGGGGCAACGGGATGCCGTGGGTTCGGCACAGCGCGAGGAAGCGGTCCTCGTAGCCGGAGCGGGTGCGCTGAAGCGGCTCGACCGCCAGCGCCAGCACGCGGGACCCCCGCCGCCCGGGGTTGCGCTCAATGGTCGCCAAGACCGCTCTCAGATCGAACACACTGCGGTACTCGGCCTCGTCGATCGTCCGCTTGAGGGGCTGGTCGGGCAGCAGGTCGGCGAGATCGAGCAGGGTGCGGGCAACGGTGGTGACCGGGATGCCCTCGCGCACGGTCACGTCGTCCGCAGCGAGGCGTCGCGAGCGGTGGATCCGAAGCCGGCGTCGGCGCTGTCGTCCGTTATGGCCGGGGACGGCGACGTGGATCGTCGGCGACGCCGAGGGCCGCATGCCCCATAGAGCGGCCGCGGACGTGTGCGACAACGCCGCCCCGGGACCGCACGTCAGCACGGCGGCGAGCCACTCCGCCTCGGGCCGCAGCACGGGCTGGCCGACCGCGAAGACGTTGCGGCGCTTGCGGTGCAGGCGTCCCGTCCGGAGTCGCTCCCTGATGCCCGTCAGCCCGACGCCGAGCGCGAGTAGCTGATCGCGGGAGATCAGCCCGAACTGTGGCGCGGAAACGGCCGCAATCCGCCGATCGATCGGGGGTGGGTCGTCTTTTGGGTTCATCTCGACCCAAAAGGCGCCCCACCCCCCGGTTCGCCCCCTTGGACGGGACGGCGGGGGGTTCGGGCCCCCTGCGAGGGGACGGCAGCAGCTCGCCCCGAGGAGGCGCGGCGTGGCGGGGACTATCCTCCGGCCGCGTGTCGACCCGCGGCGAGGAGCAGTCGATCGTCATACGCCGGGCCGCCGACTGGCGGCCGGCCGGCGAGTACGCCGACATCCGCTACGAGATCGCGGACGGGGTGGCGAAGATCACGATCGACCGCCCGGAGGTGCGCAACGCCTTCCGGCCGGAGACGCTGATCGAGATCTCCGAGGCGCTCGAGCGGGCGCGCGAGGACACCTCGGTCGGCGTGATCGTGCTCACGGGCGAGGGCCCGCACGCCTTCTGCTCCGGCGGCGACCAGCGGGTGCGCGGCGACACCGGCTACCTGGCCGAGAACGCGGGTGTGGGCCGCCTCCACGTCACCGACCTCCACGTACAGATGCGCCGGCTGCCAAAGCCGATCGTGGCAATGGTGGCGGGCTATGCGATCGGCGGTGGGCACGTGCTGCACGTGGTGTGCGACCTCACGATCGCGGCCGAAAACGCACGCTTCGGGCAGACCGGGCCGCGCGTGGGATCGTTCGACGGCGGCTTCGGCGCGAGCCTGCTGGCGGCCCAGGTGGGCCAGAAGAAGGCCAAGGAGATCTGGTTCCTGTGCCGGCAGTACACGGCGCGGGAGGCGCTCGCCATGGGGCTCGTGAACGCCGTGGTGCAGGTCGAGGAGCTCGAGGAGGAGACCCTGCGCTGGTGCCGTGAGATGCTCGCGCTCTCGCCGTTCGCGCTGCGGCTCCTCAAGGCGAGCTTCAATGCCGCCGAGGACGGCCTCGCGGGAATCCAGCAGCTCGCGCACGACGCCAACCTGCTCTTCTACGCGAGCGAGGAGGCCCGCGAGGGACGCGACGCCTACCGCGATAAGCGCCCGCCCGACTTCGAGCGGTTTCCGAAGCGGCCTTGACCACACTCCGGCTCTGGCTCGTCGCCGCCCGGCCGCGAACGCTGCCCGCGGCCGTCTCCCCGGTCCTGGTGGGCACTGCGCTGGCGGGCTCGGAGGACGTCTTCCGGCCGCTCGCGTTCGTCGCCGCGCTGATCGGCAGCGTCTTCATCCAGGTGGGCACGAACCTCTCGAACGACTACTCGGACGCCCGCCGCGGGGCGGACACCGAGGACCGTCTCGGCCCCGTGCGGGTCACGGCCGGCGGCCTGATGCCCCCGCGCCGCGTCCTGGTGGGCACCTACGTGGCATTCGGCATCGCCGTGGCGGCAGGCGCATACCTGGCCGCGGTGGCGGGCTGGGAGATCCTGCTCGTGGGCGCCGCCGCGATCCTCGCCGGGGTGCTCTACACCGGTGGGCCGCGGCCCTACGGGTACGAGGGGCTAGGCGAGGCGTTCGTCTTCCTGTTCTTCGGGATCGTGGCGGTGGTCGGTTCCTACTATGTGCAGACCGAGGACCTGCGCTGGGAGGCGTTCGCCCTGGCCGTGCCCGTGGGGTTGCTGGCGTCGGCGATCCTCGTGGTGAACAACGTGCGCGACATCGAGACGGACCGCCGCGCGGGCAAGCGCACGCTCGCCGTGAAGCTCGGGCGCGCGGGGGCGAGGCGGCTGTACGCCGCCATGATCGCGGTCGCCTTCGCCGCGCCGGTGGCGATCTGGGCCGCGGGCGGCCTCTCCGCGTGGGTACTCCTCGCGCTGGCCGCAGCCCCGCTGGGGCCGCCCCTCGTTCGCACCGTGGCCACCCGCGCCGACGGGCCGGCGCTGAACGGGGCGCTCGCGGGCACGGGGCGCCTGCTCGCCGTCTTCTCGCTCCTCCTTGCCCTGGGGACGCTGGTGTCGTGAGGCGGTCCCTGCTCCGGCTGCGTATCCCCCTGCGCGAGCCCTTCGTGACCGCGGGCGGCGTGGTGGCGGCCCGCGAGCTCGTGGTGATCCGGCTCGAGGACGATGAGGGCACTCCCGGCTTCGGCGAGGGGGCCCCGCTCGAGCCCTACGACGGCGTGAGCGTGGACGACGTCTGGGAGGCCCTGCGCGAGGGACCGCCGAAGCGCGGCGCCCCGCCGCAGGCGCGCGCCGCCTGGGAGCTCGCGGAGCTTGATCTGCAGGCACGCCGCCGCGGGCGCGCGCTCGGCGATCCGTGGGCGGATGCCATTCCCGTGAACCTGACGCTCCCGGCTGGGCCGCCCTCGGAGACGGCGGCGGCTGCGGGGCGCGGCGTGCGTGCCGGCTACGCCTGCTTCAAGCTCAAGGTGGGCCTCCCCGACGACGCCGAGCGCACCCGGGCCGTACGCGAGGCGGTGGGACCCTGGCCGGCACTGCGCGTGGACGCGAACGGGGCGTGGGAGCCCGAGGAGGCCGTGGAGCGGATCCGGGCGCTCGAGCCGTTCGACCTCCAGCTCGTCGAGCAGCCCTGCGCGACGCTGGAGGAGCTCGCCGCGGTGCGCCCCAGCGTGGGGGTGCCGCTGGCGGCCGACGAGTCGATCCGCACGGCCGACGACGTTCGGCGGGCGGCCTCGCTGCGCGCATGCCAAGCGGTGAACGTGAAGCTGGCCGGCGCGGGGGGGTTCCTACCCGCCCGCGATGCCCTGCGGGCGGCGCGCGAGGCCGGCCTCGGCGCCTGGCTCTCGAGCACTCTCGACGGACCCTGGGGAATCGCGGCCGCACTCCAGCTCGCGGCCGGTGAGCGGCTCATCCTCGCCTGCGGGCTCGCCACCCTCGAGCTGTTCGACGCCCGCATCGCCCGGGCCCTCCCCCACGCCCGCAGCGGGCTCATGGCGGTTCCCCAGGGCCCCGGTCTGGGCGTGGAGGTGGACGAGGACGCCCTACGCGACGTGATCGTCGAGGAACTCGGCGAGTAGTGCGGCCACGGCGGCGGGCTGCTGGAGGTGCGCGGCGTGCCCGGCGTCCTCGACGACGCGCGCTCGCCCGTTCGGCACGGCGGCCCCCAGCCGACGCGACGCCTCCAGGTAGCGCCCGTCGCGCGCGCCCGCCAGCGCCAACAACGGCAGCGTCAGCCGGGGCAGCGCGCCCCACACCGGGTCGAGAGCGCCCTGCCCGGCGCTGCGCAGCAGCGTGGCGAGCGCGCGTGGATCGTGGCTGAGCCGCCCCGGTCGCTGCGCCTCGATCAGCGCATCCGACTGGTCGGCGAAGATCGGCTGGCGCTCCCAGACGCCGACGATCTCCTCGATCGACGCCGCCTCCATCCACGCGGCGAGCCTGGCCTCCGCCTCGCCCCGTGCCGCGCGCTCCTGCGGGTCCTCGATCCCGGCCCCGGCGCCGACGGTCACGAGCGCCCGGTAGCGGCCCGGCTCGCGCAGCGCCGCATGGAGCGCCAGCCTCCCTCCCATCGAGTAGCCGCACAGGACCGCCCCCTCTCCGCGCGCGGCTATCTCCGCGAGCCGGCCCTCGTAGTCGTTCGCCCGGTGCTCGAGCAGGACGCTCGGATAGCGTTCGGGCAGGCGCTCGGCCACGGGCGCCCAGGCGTCGCCGCGCTGCATGAAGCCGGGTACGAGGAGCAGGCGGCCGGCCATCCCGAGCGAGAATGATTCCGATCAACCGGACCTTCGCGCCGCTTCAGGCGATGGTGGACGAGCTGGCCCGCTGCGGGATGCGCCACGCGGTGACCTGCCCGGGATCGCGCAACGCCCCCATCGTGCTGAGCCTCGCGGCCGAGGAGCGGATCGAGGCGGTCTCCGTGATCGACGAGCGCTCCGCCGGGTTCATGGCGCTCGGGATGGCGAAGGCGAGCGGGCGGCCCGTGGCCGTGGCGTGCACGTCGGGTACCGCGGCGGCCAACCTGCACCCCGCCGTCGCCGAGGCGTTCGAGGCGCGCGTCCCGCTCCTGATCCTGACCGCGGACCGCCCGCCCGAGTTGCGCGGGGTCGGAGCCGGCCAGGCGATCGACCAGCTCGGCCTGTACGGCAGCGCCGCGAAGTGGTTCGTCGAGGTCGGAAACGTCGAGCCGGGGCGCGAGTCCGCGGTGCACCACCGCGCGCTGGCCTGCCGCGCGTACTGGACTGCGGCCGGCGGCCGCCCGGGCCCGGTTCACCTGAACCTGCCGCTGCGTGAGCCGCTCGCCCCGGACCCCGAGGAGCTCGCCGCCGCGGACTGGGAAGGGCGACCCGGCGGCCGGCCCTGGACGGTCCTGCGGGAGCACGCGAGCGCGCCGGACGCGAACGACATCCAGGAGCTGGCGGCGCGGATGGCGTCGTCGCCGCGGGGCGCGATCGTGTGTGGCCCCACTGCCGAGAACGTCGCCGGCCCGGTGACGCGGCTCGCCGCCGAGGCCGGCTGGCCCGTGCTGGCCGAGCCGGCGTCGGGGGTCCGCTGCGGCGAGCACGACCGCTCGCACGTCATCTCCCACTACGACGTGCTCCTCCGCGGCCCGGCGTTCGCCACCGAGCACAAGCCCGAGCTCATCGTGCGCGTGGGCGACACCCCCACCTCGAAGCCGCTGCGCGCCTGGCTCGGCGCCGCCCCGCAGGTGGTGCTCGACCCCCACTCCGCATGGCACGAGCCCACGCGGGCCGCCGAGGTCCTGCTCGCCGCCGCCGCCGCGCCCGCCTGTGACGCGCTGGCAGCCGCCCTCGAGATGCGCACCGGGGAGCGCGACCCCGGCTGGCTGGCGAGCTGGCGCGAGGCCGACGCCCTCGTGCCGCCGACCCTCGCGGAGGCCGCCGATCCGTTCGAGCCGAAGGCCTACGCGGCCCTGGCCCCGGTGCTTCCCGACGGCGCGGTGGTATGGGTCGGCTCGTCGATGCCCGTGCGCGAGGTGGAGGCGTTCTTCCCCGGAGTCGACACTCCGCTTCGCTTCCTCGCCAACCGGGGCGCCAACGGGATCGACGGCGTGGTGTCCTCCGCCGCGGGCGCGGCGCTGGCGAGCGGTCGGCCCACGTACCTCCTCACCGGCGAGCTGGGACTGGTGCACGACCTCGGGGGCCTCCTGGCCGCCCGCCGCGCGGGCGCGCCGCTGACGATCGTCTGCGTGAACAACGGCGGCGGCGGGATCTTCGACTTCCTCCCCGTGGCCGAGCACTCCGACCCGCGTGCCTACGAGGAGCACATCGCCACGCCGGCGGAGGTGGACCTCGCGGGCGCGGCCGCCCTGGCCGGGCTCGCCCACCGGCTGGCCTCCACCCCCGACGAGGTCCGGGAGGCCGCCCGCGAGCCGGGGCTCGTCGAAGTGCGCACCGACCGCGCTGCAAACGTCCGGCAGCACCGCGAGCTGGTCGAACGCGTCCAGCGGACGGTCGAGCCGCTACGCGAGTAGCGGGAGGAGCGCCTGAAGCTTGACCTCCGACTCCGCCAGCTCGTCCGCGGGGACGGACTCGCGAACGATCCCGCAGCCGGCGTAGAGGTGTGCGGTGCACGCCCG
>JBKPFJ010000153.1:0-10456 GCA_046728795.1 Actinomycetota bacterium
GCGCACGCCCGGGCGCGCCCTCGCGCCTCCACGCCGGCGGCGGCTCCGGCGGTTACGCGGGCGCTCGCCGACACGGTCTCCGCCCGAGTCACGGTGGCGGTCACGACCACGCGGGTGCCGCCGGAGGTGGGTGCGGAGGCCGTGGCCGGCTCGGTGGCGGAGAGGCGCCGCTCGACCGGGGCGTCGACGGTGGCGCGAGCGCCGCGCCGGACGGGCGCCGCCAGCCGCTCGGTCGCGCAGGAGCTGACCGACTTGATTCCGCCGGGACCGGCGCCGGAGTCGCCGCCGCTCGTTGCGATCGCCACGGTCGCCACGACCGCGCCGATCGCCGCCAGGCCGATCCCGAGCGCTGGGATGCGGCGGGAGCGGAGGCGATCGAGGAGGCGGCGCACCCTTTCCGACCCTAGCCTGCGTACCCTTGAACAGGACTCAGATGGCCAAGACTCTCGTCATCGCGGAGAAGCCTTCCGTCGCGCGCGACCTCGCGGCGGCGCTGCCTGGATCGTTCTCGCAGTCGAATGACAAGACCCACCTGGTGGGCGACGACTACGTGATCACCTGGGCGATCGGCCACCTGGTCGGGCTGGCGGAGCCCGACCAGTACGACCCCAGGCTCAAGAAGTGGCGCTTCGCCGACCTGCCGATCCTGCCGGACGAGTTCAAGCTCGTCCCCAACGACGACAAGGCCGCCAAGCAGCTGCGGGCCATCCATAGGCTCATGAAGGACTCGGACGTCGAGACGATCGTGAACGCCTGCGACGCCGGCCGCGAGGGCGAGCTCATCTTCGCCTACGTCTATGAGACCTCCGGGACCCGGAAGCCCGTGCAACGGCTCTGGCTGTCGTCGATGACGAAGCGGGCGATCCAGGAAGCCTTCGAGCACCTGCGGCCGGGCGAGGAGATGGAGCGCCTCGAGGCGGCCGCGCGCTCACGCTCGGAGGCCGACTGGGTCGTGGGCATGAACGCCACCCGCGCCGCGTCGATCCGCCTGCGCGCGGCCTTCGACGGGGCGGTCTCGCTAGGCCGCGTGCAGACCCCCACGCTGGCGCTGGTCGCCCGTCGTGAGGAGGAGATCAGGGCGTTCAAGCCCGAGCCCTACTGGCTCGTCGAGGCCGGCTTCGCCGCCTCAGAGGAGCGCCTGTACTCCGGCCGC
Source organism: Actinomycetota bacterium (assembly GCA_046728795.1). Lineage (GTDB taxonomy): Bacteria > Actinomycetota > Thermoleophilia > Solirubrobacterales > Thermoleophilaceae > JBKPFJ01. The sequence goes on from JBKPFJ010000153.1 coordinate 1,154, forward strand.
TACCTGGGCGGCCGGCGGCTGAAGGGCGAGGAGGAGGCAACGGCGATCGTCGAGGCGTGCACCGGCAAGCCCGGCGAGATCACGAAGCTCGAGAGGAAGGAGGAGCGCGAGCGCCCGCAGCTCCTCTACGACCTCACCTCGCTCCAGCGCCACGCGAACAACCTCTACGGCTTCTCGGCCCGCCGCACGCTGAGCGCCGCTCAGCGGCTGTACGAGGAGCACAAGGCGATCACCTACCCGCGTACGAACTCGCGCTTCCTCACCGGCGATCTGGTCTCGGAGATAAAGCCCACCGCCGAGCTGGTCGGGCACAACCCCCAGTACCGAAGGGCGGCCGAGTACGTCACCTCGCTCGCGCGGCTCCCGCTGCAGCGGGTCGTGAACGACAAGAAGGTCGAGGACCACCACGCCCTGATCCCCACGCGGTCCGAGCACGATCTCGGCCGCATGGGTCAGGACGAGCTGAAGATCTACGACATGGTGGCGAAGCGCTTCCTCGCGGTCTTCCACCCCGAGGCCGTATTCGAGCGCACGCGCGTCGAGACGACCGTGGCCGAGAAGGTCTTCCGCACGAGCGGCAGACGCCTGGTCGAGCCCGGCTGGAAGTCGGTGTACGGAGAGGACGCCCAGAACGGTCGCGCCGCCGACGACGACTCGGGCGGCGACCAGCTCCTGCCGAAGCTCGAGCAGGGGGAGAGCGTCGAGACGCGCTCCGTGGAGGCGCTCCGCAAGGAGACCCAGCCGCCGCGCCGCTACACCGAGGCCTCGCTGCTGGCGGCGATGGAGACGGCCGGCAAGGACATCGAGGACGGGGACCTGCGAGAGGCGATGAAGGATTCCGGGATCGGCACGCCGGCCACGCGCGCCTCGATCATCGAGCGCCTCATCAACGTTGGCTATATCGAGCGCGAGGGACGTTCGCTGCACGCCACCGAGAAGGGGATCCAGGTGACCCGGCTGCTCGGCGCCCACCCGCTCACCTCCGCCGAGCTGACCGGCGATTGGGAGCACCGCCTGGGCCTGATCGAGCAGGGCGAGGACTCGCGCCCGGCCTTCATGCGCGACATCGCGAAGTTCACCACCGAGACCGTCCAGGAGCTCGACAAGCTGAAGGGCGTCCGGATCGAGCGCGCGAAGCTCGGCCCCTGCCCGGTATGCGGCCGCGAGATCGTCGAGAACCGGAAGGGATACTCGTGCTGGTCCCGGGACGACCCGGGTTGCGGGTTCGTCATCTGGAAGCAGAAGGCGGGCAAGTCGCTTCCGGTGGCGGTTGCCAAGGAGCTGATCCAGTCGCTGCGGGCCTCGATGGAGCGCGGCGACGATCCGCCCGTGGGGCGCACCGCGAGGCAGGTCACGGGCTTCCGGGGCCGCTCCGGCCGCAACTTCCGCGCCAAGCTGAAGCTCGAACAGAACGACGAGGGCAAGTGGCGCGTCGACTTCGACGAGGACTGGGCCACCGGCCCGCGGGCGCAGCCGCCCGAGCAACCCGCGGAGGACGAGGGGAGGGAGCGGCAGCCCGCCGAGGGCGCCGCCACGGACGGCGCGCCGAACGGTCGCCGCCGTTCCCGCGCGCGAGCCTAGTCGTCGGGCTCGGTGTCGTCGTCGCGGATGTCCTCCGCGACCCGGTCCTTGAAGGGCTTCAGCTTGCCGAAGAGCTCGTCGGGATCGACCTTCTCCTCTGCGCTCGACCCCACGAGCCAGGGCGCCGCGTCGACCGCGGTGCGCCAGGCGGCCTCCTCGGGGTCGGTCTCGTCGCTCGGGGGCGCCGTTCCCGCCGGCTCGATCGCGTCGAGGTATACGTTCGTGTACTGGCCTCGCTGCTCCTCGTGGAACTCGATCTTCGCCGGCTTCCCCTCGAGCTCGCGCGCCGTCTCGCCGATCTGGGGGCGGAACGTCGTGTACTCGTGACCGTGCTCGTCGCGCAGGACGTAGCGCGTGTTGCCCCGGCTGGTGTCGAAGGTCCGGACGGAGTCAACCGTGACCCGGGTTTCCATGGCTAGACGCGGGTACCCGCGTCCGGGCGCTCAGACACCGGTCTCGAGGGTCACACCGTGCAGCGCGTTGTCGAGCACCGGCGGCCCATCGTCCGCCAGCCGCATCACCGTGCCGGGCCAGTAGGGACCCTCGACGGGGCCGGACCGCAGGAACACGGGCTCGTGCAGCCAGCTGCCGGTGTTCCAGAGCCGGACGCCGCGCGGCGTCGTCCATTCCGTGCCGTCGTCCTCGAGCAGCGGACCCGGCCGGTGGGTGTGGCCGAAGATCACATGCTCGGCCTCGATGTCCAGCGACTCCACCACGCCGGCCATCGCTCGCAGCCCCGAGCGGCGCAGCTCGACCCCCGATATGTCCGGGTGAAATGGGCCGATCCCCACGCGGTTGAGAATCGCCACGGCGCCCGGGATCGTCACCCGCCCGAGCAGGAGACGGGAGAGCCGGCTCGCGGCCCCGTCGCTCGCCGCCGCCCAGACGGTTCGGGAGAGGGTCCCCCCGCGCCGCAGCGGTCCCTGTGTGCCCTGGGTGAGACTGAAGAAGAACGAGTAGAGCGGCGCCAGCACGGCCTCGTAGTCGCCGGACGAGCGGCAACCCTCGCCGCGGCCGGAGAGCCGCGCCATCGCCGAGGCGGCGATCGACTCGAGTCGCGGCACGGTGAGCAGGACGTCGAGGTAGTGGCCATGCGTGGCGTAGACGTCCTCGCGGAGCCACAGGCCCGGGTAGGCGAGGGTCACCTCGCTGCGGGGCATCCACTCGGCGAGACGGCCCGCCGCGCCGTCGTCGGCGCCCACCGGCCATTCCGCGGCGAGGGCGAGAGGCGTGCCGTCGACGCGGGCGCGGGAGAGCCACGGCTCGGCGAGCTGGTAGTCGTGGTTGCCGGGAACGAGGATCACGCCTCGGCCCTCGAGCGCCTCCCCCAGCGCCTCGAAGAGCGGCCGGGAGTGCTCGAGCACCTCGGCCAGCGGTCGCTCGCGGAGCTCGAGCAAGTCCCCCAGAAGGAGTACCCGGTCGGCCCCCTCGAGGGCCCCCACGAGCCGTTCGCGCACCTCCGGCAGGCGCGCGATGTCGCTCCCGGTCGCGATGCCCAGGTGCAGGTCGGAGACGATCGCGGTCAGCACCGGGCGAATGGTGGCAAGGCGGCTACGCTCAGGAGCCGTGCCGCTCTTCTGCCGCCACAACCGCTACACGGCGGAGTGCCCGATCTGCTCCAAGGGGACCGTGCTCGACCGGGACGCGCGGCCGGCCAGGCGCCCGCGGGCCGCGGCTCCGGCCCGCTCCTCGCGCTCGGAGCCACACGGGGCCGCGGTGGTCAAAGGTCCCTACGCGAGCGCGGGCCCCTACGTGGACGACGCGGGCGAGGAATACGAGGTGCGGCTCGAGAAGGTGCCGGGCGGCCTGCGCCTCGCCGAGTGGGCGGCCGCGTCGCTGCGCCGCCGCGCGCCCGTGCTCGCCGCGGCGCATCTCGCGATCCTGGTGACCGAGGCGACGGAGCGGGGCGGCCTCCGCGAGGGCGACGCCGCCGCGCTCGGCTCGACGGACCTCGCGGACGCGGACGCGCCCGACGGCCCGCCGCTTGTGCTCGGGGCGAGCCCCGGTCGCTCGGGCGAGCTCCGAGACGAGCTGCGCGTCGAGGCGCTCCCCGGAGGACGCCTCCGGATCGCGCGCTGGATCATGCGGCCGAACCGCGGCTGGGAGCTCCAGGAGGCGCCGGTCATGCTGCCCGCGACTCGCTACGCCGAGGCGCTCGCCGAGGCGTCAGGGGGGCAGGGCAGGATGCGACCGTAGCTCAGTGCCCCTAACGCTCGTAACGGGACCCGCCAACTCCGCCAAGGCCGGGCAGGTGCTCGGCGGGCTGCGCGCGCGCCTCGAGGAGGAGCCCATCCTCGTTGTGCCCGCGTTCCAGGACGTCGAGCACGCCCAGCGCGAGCTGGCGGAGCGGGGCGCAGTCTTCGGCGCCGGGGTCGTCCGCTTCGAGTGGCTCTTCAGGCTGATCGCCGAGCGCGCCGGCTACTCCGGCAGGGTGGCGAGCGAGGTCCAGCGCGAGCTGATCTTGGAGCAGGCCGTGTCCTCCGCGCGCCTCAAGCTGCTGGCCGAGTCGGCCGAGCGGCCCGGGTTCGTCCGCGCCGCCGCCCGCTTCGTCGCGGAGCTCGAGGGCTCGATGGTGGACCCCGGCCGCCTCACCCGCGCGCTTCGTGACTGGACGGGAGACGGTCCGCGCCGCGCCTACGCCGAGGAGATCGCCTCGATCTACCGCCGCTATCGCGCGGGACTCGAGGCTGCCGGCCTCGTCGACCCCGAGCTGTTCGCCTGGGGCGCGCTCGACGCCCTGCGCCGCGAGCCCGCGGGGTGGGGACGCACACCGCTGTTCGTGTACGGCTTCGACGACTTCACCCCGCTCGAGCTGGACGCGCTCGAGACGGTGGCGTCGCGATGCGGGGCGGACGTGACGGTCTCGCTGCCCTACGAGCCCGGGCGGGAGGCATTCAGGGCCTGCGCCGAAGCGCACGAGCGGCTCGCGGCGATCGCCGCCGAGCGCGTCCACCTGGACGCGATCTCGGACCATTACGCCCAGGAGTCGCGCGACGCCCTCCACCACCTCGAGCGTGCGCTGTTCGAGACGGAGCCGCCGCCCGCGCGCGCCCCCGGCGCCGCCGTGCGGTTGCACAGCGCGGGTGGCGAGCGCTCCGAGGTCGAGCTCGTGGCCGCCGAGCTGCTCGACCTGTTGCGGGGCGGGACAGCCCCGGGCGACGTTGCCGTGGTCTTCCGCCGTCCAAGCGACTACGCCTCGCTCGTTGAGCAGGTCTTCACCTCTTACGGCATTCCCTACTCGATCGACCGCACGGTGCCCTTCGGGCACACGGGGCTCGGGCGTGGACTGCTGGCGCTGCTCCGCAGCGCCGGGCCCGAGGGGCGCCCGGAGGACCTGCTCGCGTGGCTGCGCACGCCGGGAAAGCTCGAGCAGCCGGCGCTGGCCGACCGGCTCGAGGCCGAGGCCCGCCGGGCCGGCGCGCGCACCGCCGCTCGCACACGCGAGCTCTGGGAGGAGCGCCATCCGGACTGGACGCTCGGCGAGATCGATCGCGTGCGCGACGCGCGCGGCGCCGCGGCGCTGCTGGAGGAGCTCGACCGGCGCCTGCAGTCCCTGTTCGCCGGGCCGTACCGCCGCAAGGCCGTGGTGCTCGAGGGTCCGCAGCTCGGCGACGCCCGGGCCTTCGACGCCGCCCACGCCGCGCTGCGTGAGCTGCACGCGGTCGTGACCGCCGGCTCCGGCGTGGAGCTCGACCGCCGCCGCATCCACGACAAGCTCGCCCAGCTGGGGGTGCGCGTGGGCGAGAACCCGCAACCCGACCGGGTGCAGGTGGCGAGCCCGACCGAGATACGCGCCCGCCGCTTCGAAGCGGTCTTCGTCTGCGGCCTCCAGGAGGGCGAGTTCCCGCTCGGCGCCTCGCCCGAGCCGTTCCTCCCCGACGAGGACCGCCGTGCGATCGCCGCTGCCAGCGGCCTGCGGCTGCCGTTGCGGGAGGACCGTCTCGACCGCGAGCGCTACCTCTTCTACGTCTGCGCCTCGCGCGCCGAGCGGCTGCTCGTCCTGAGCTCGCGCTACTGCGACGAGGAGGGTGACCCCGAGTCGCCGTCGTTCTTCGTGGAGGACGTGCGCGACCTCTTCGAGGACCTTCCCGAGCGCCGTCGCTCACTCTCCGAAGTCAGCTGGACGCCGGAGGAGGCGCCCACAGCGGCCGAGTGGGAGCGGGCCGTGGCGGCGCGCGGTCCGCGTGCCGTGCCCGAGGGCCCGCGCCCACTTACGGCCGCGCCCGTGCTCGCGGAGCTGGCCGCCCGGGAGGCTGTCTCGGCGGGTGCCCTCGAGCGCTTCGCTGACTGTCCGGTGAAGTGGTTCGTCGAGGACTTCCTCCGTCCGAACGCGCTCGAGCCGGACCCCGAGGCGATGGTCCGCGGGGCGTTCGCACACGCGGTGCTCCAACGCACCTATGCGCGGCTCCGCGACGAGACGGGGGACCGGCGGATCACGCCCGGCAACCTGGCGGCCGTGGAGCGAATCGCGCTCGAAGAGCTCGAGGCGGGCGGGCCCGATTTCCCGGTCTCGCCGGACCGAACCCGCGTGCGCGCCGCGGTGCGCCGGCTCGAGTTCGACCTCCTGCGCTACCTCCGCCACGAGGCGCACCGAGACGGGCTCTTCGAGCCCGAGCACCTGGAGCTCGAATTCAGCGCCGCGATCGACGGGGTGAACGTGCGCGGGCGGATCGACCGCGTGGACACCTGGAACGGCCACGCGCTCGTGCTGGACTACAAGAGCGGCAAGTCCGCCGACGCCTACAAGGCCGCGAGCTGGGAGAGCGAGAACCGCTTCCAGGCGGCGCTGTACATGCTCGCCGTCCGGGAGCTGCTGGGGCTCGAGCCGGCGGGCGGCGTCTACGTGCCGCTCGGCGGCACGAAGCGCCAGCCGCGCGGAATGGTCGCGGCGGCGGTCGAGGAGGTGGGCTCGGGTTTCTCGCGGAACGACCGCCTCGGTCCCGCGGAGTTCGAGGCAAAGCTCGCCTGGGCGCGCGAGCGGATCGCCGACACGGCCGCTCGGATGGAGCGGGGCGAGCTGCGCTGCACGCCCGACTCGTGCGCCTGGAACGGCGGCTGCTCGCATCCGTCGATCTGCAGGGAGGAGGGGTGATCCGCTTCACCGAGGAGCAGCTGCGAGCGATCGAGAGACGCGACGGCTCGCTCCTCGTGCGCGCCGGCGCCGGGACGGGGAAGACGAGCGTCCTCGTGGAGCGCTTCGTGCGTGCCGTCCTCGCGGACGAGGCGCCGGTGGACGGAGTGCTCGCGATCACCTTCACGGAGAAGGCCGCCGCCGAGCTCAAGGCGCGCGTGCGCCGGCGCTTCCGCGAGCTCGGCCGCCGCGACCTCGCGCGCGAGGCCGAGCGCGCGTGGATCTCCACCATCCACGGCTTCTGCTCGCGGGTGCTGCGGGCCCACGCGCTCACCGCCGGCGTGGACCCCGACTTCAAGGTGCTCGACGAGCTCGAGAGCGAGCGGGTAGCGCTCGACGCATTCGACAGCGCCCTGGAGCGCTTCCTCCACGACGCCGCGGACCCCGTGCGGCTGGAGATGGTGGCCGCCTACTCGCCCGACCGGCTGCGGGACATGGTGCGTACCGCGTACTCGCTTCTCCGCAGCCGGGGGGAGCGCCATCCCGCGCTGCCCGAGGCAGAAGAGCCGCGGGAGCGCGGGCAGGGTGAGGCGTTCCTCGCCGCCGCGAGGTCCGCGCTGACCGACCTGGGCGCGATCGCGGAGCCGGGGGCACAGGTGCGCGACGCCATCGGCAAGCTCGAGCGCTGCGAGGATCTCCCCGCGGAGGACGCCAGGCTCGCCGGCAGCGCCCGGGCGCTGCAGGGCGCGGCGTGCGAGGAGTACGAACGGGCCCGGATCGCACTGGCGGAGCTCGAGCTCGCCCGCCGCGACTGGCGCGACCACACGCTGGTGCGCGAGCTGCTCGCCCTCTACGGCGAGCGCTACGACGCGCTCAAGCGGGAGCGCTCCGGGCTCGACTTCGAGGACCTCGAGCTATGCGCGCGGGACCTCCTGCGCGACCAGCCGGGTGTCCGCGACTGGTACGCGAGCCGCTTCACCTACCTGATGGTCGACGAGTTCCAGGACACGAACCCGCTCCAAAACTCCATCCTCGAGCTCCTCGAGCGCGACAACCTGTTCCGGGTCGGGGACGAGAACCAGTCGATCTACGGCTTTCGCAATGCGGACGTGGGGGTCTTCCGCAACCACCACGAGGCCGCTTCCGCGGCAGGTCGCGCCGAGAGCGTCACCGCGAACTTCCGCGCCCGGCGGGAGGTGCTCGACGCCGTCGACCTCGCCTTCGACCGGCTCTGGGGCGGGCGCTTCGAACCCTTGCGGGCGGGGGCGGAGAAGGGCCCGCCGTGCCTGACGCCCTCGGTGGAGCTGCTGGTCGCGGAGCAGCGCCGTGCGGCCTGGGGCGAGGAGGAGCTCTTCGGGCCGACCATGCGCGCGGCCAGCCCCTGGCGGGCGTGCGAGGCGCGCCTCCTCGCACGACGCGTCGACGAGCTGATCCGCGACGGCGCCTGGTCTGCGGGGGAAGTCGTCCTGCTGCTGCGAGCCACCACGCACATGAGCTTCTACGAGCGCGCCCTCGAGGAGCGCGGGATCCCTACGCACGTGGTGGGCGGGCGGGGCTACTGGGGCCAGCAGCAGGTCACGGACCTCCGTCACTGGCTCGCGGCGCTCGCCAACCCTCTCGACGAGCTCGCCGTCTACTCGGTGCTGGCCTCGCCCCTCGTTGGCGCCTCGCTGGACGCGCTCGCGCTCGCCCGGATCCACGCGCGCCGGGCGAACCGCGACGTCTGGTGGGCGCTGTCGGAGGAGTTGCCGCCGGACCTGGCGCCCGGCGATCGGCCCAAGCTCGAGGCCTTCGTGCGGCTGTTCGGTGAGGAGCGCCGGGCGGCGCCGCGGCTGTCGCTCGAGACCGTGATCGACCGGGCCGTGACGCGCACCGGATACGACCGCGCGGTGCTCGCCATGCCGGCCGGCGATCGCCGAATGGCCAACGTGCGCAAGCTGATGCGGATGGCCCGCGAGTTCGAGACGGACGAGGGCCGCGACCTGCGCGGGTTCATCGACTTCGTGGCCGAGCGCGATCTGATCCAGGAGCGCGAGGGCGAGGCGCCGCTGGAGGCCGAGCAGCTCGACGCGGTGCGGATCATGACCGTGCACCGCGCCAAGGGGCTCGAGTTCCCGGTGGTGTGCGTGGCCGACCTCGGGAAGAGCGGGCGTGAGGACTACGGGGCCCTGCGGGTCTCCGATGACGGGCGGCTCGGGCTCCGGCTCGCGTCGCTCGAGGGGAAGTCGGTGGACAGCGCGCGGATGAAGGAGATGCGCGAGCAGCAGAAGCTGCGCGATGAGGAGGAGGAGCGGCGCATCTTCTACGTCGCCATGACCCGCGCGCAGGAGCACCTCGTCCTGAGCGGGGCCACCGACCTCGGGAAGCGGGGTGAGGAGCCGAAGCCGCTGGGCGAGCCGATGGCCTGGGTACTGCGGTCGTTCTGCCCGTCGCTGCCCGAGGAGGGCGCCCGTGGGGAGCACCTGGACAGCTGGGACGGCCGCGCGGTGCTAGTGCGCTGGGAGCGCTGCGCGCCCGACACGCTCCGCGAGTTGCTCCCGCCCCGCGACCGCCAGCCGGCGCCCCCCGCGCCGGCCCCGGAGGAGGCCGCGGCCACCCTGTTCCCGCCAGCTGTGGCCTCCGTGCCCGCGCCGCGCGCCCTTACCGTCAGC
>JBKPFJ010000129.1:0-8068 GCA_046728795.1 Actinomycetota bacterium
GCCCGAGCGCGCCCTCCCGCGGAGGGTGGGGCGCGTTTTGTGTGCCTACGAACCCAAAAGGCGACCCACCCCCGCGCTGGGCGCCCGCGCCCGGCATAGGCCACGGCGCCGGGGCGGACGGTCGTGACGCTCGCCGAGCTCCAGGCGCTCGAGCGCGACGCAGTGATGGCGACGTACGTGCGCCAGCCGGTGGAGTTCGTGCGGGGGGAGGGGACCCGCCTGTGGGACGCGGACGGTAACGAGTACCTCGACTTCCTGGCCGGGATCTCCGTGGCCCAGATCGGCCACTGCCATCCCCGGCTGGTGGCCGCCGTGCGGGAGCAGGCCGGGCGCCTCATACACGTGGGGAACCTCTTCTACACGGAGCCGGGCATGAGGCTGGCCAAGCGCCTCGCCGACGCCTCGCTCGAGGGCAAGGTCTTCCTCACGAACTCCGGCGCCGAGGCGATCGAGTGCGCGCTCAAGCTCGCCCGCCGGCACCGCCGGGGCGGCGACTTCGTGGTGCTCGAGGGCGGCTTCCACGGCCGCACCATGGGGGCGCTCTCGGCCACGCCCCAGGAGTCGAAGCAGGAGCCCTTCGCGCCGCTCGTTCCGGGCTTCCGCGTGGCCCCGCGGCAGGGCCCGCTCCCCGTCGACGAGCGCGTCGCCGCGGTGATCATCGAGCCGATCCAGGGGGAGTCGGGGATCCACCCGATCGAGCCGGACCTGCTCCGCGCGGCGCGCGAGGCCTGCGACGAGCACGGCGCCCTGCTGCTCTTCGACGAGGTCCAGTGCGGGATGGGACGGACCGGGCGGATGTGGGCCTGGGAGGAGAGCGGCGTGCGCCCGGACGTCATGACCGTGGCCAAGGGCCTCGGGGGCGGCCTGCCGGTTGGGGCCTGCGTCACCACGTCGGAATACGCCCCGGTGCTCCAGCCCGGCGACCACGGCTCGACGTTCGCGGGCGGGCCGGTGATCGCCGCTGCGGCCAACGCGGTGCTCGACGTGGTCGGCGACGAGGAGTTCCTGGCGTCCGTACGGGCCAGGGGCGAGCGCCTGGCGGGCGCGCTCGCCGGGCTCGGCCTCGACGTTCGCGGCCGGGGCCTGATGCTCGCCTTCCACGCCGCCGAGGCGGAGGAGCTCGTACGACGGCTGCTGCTCGAGCAGCGTCTCGTGACCAACGCCACCGGGCCCGACACGGTCCGCCTGCTGCCGCCCCTGACGGTCTCCGACGCGGAGCTGGACGAGGCCGCGACGCGCATCGCCGCCGTGCTCGGGTGACGCTCCTCTTCACCTACGGCAGCAACATGGCCAGCGCGGAGATGGCGGCCGTCACCCCCGGCGCCCACTTCCTCGGGCCCGCGCGGCTCGAGGGCCACCGCCTGGAGCTGCGGCGGCGCTCGGTCCGCTGGGGCGGGGGCGCGGTGGACATCGTGCCGACGGCGGGGGAGTGCGTGTGGGGCGCGCTCTACGAGGTGGACGACCTCGAGGGCCTGGACGCCAAGGAGGGCACCGCGGTCGGCGCCTATCGGCGCCGTACCGTCACGGTCGAGCTTCGCGGCGAGCGGCTGAGCGCGCAGGCCTACGAGGTGAAGGAGAAGGAGCATGAAGAGGTGCCGCCGACGCGCGACTACGCGGAGCTGGTGCTGGCCGGGGCGCGGGAACGCGACCTGCCGCCGGCGTACGTGAAGGAGCTCGGACGGCGCCTGGCGAAGAACACCCCGTGCTCCCCGCCCTGATCCTCGGGGCCCAGGCCGGCGCCGCGCTCGGCCTCCTGCTGCTGGGCGGCAGCCTCTTCCTGCCGCTCCTGACAACGGCGCTCGGGGCGCTCGCCGGGCTGGCCGTCCACCGGGCCTGGCTCGCCCTCGTGCGGCGCGGTTTGCGACGCCGGCTTCGCGCGGCGGCGCTGCGCTAGCGTCCAGCCGCCCATGGAGCGGCGCACCCTCATCAAGACGGCCTCGTACGAGGCCGAGCCCGGCGAGGTCGGGAGGGTGCTGCTCCTCTACTCGGGCGGGCTCGATACGAGCGTGATGCTCAAGTGGATCCAGGACGAGTACGAGGCGGAGGTGGTGGCGCTGACCGTCGACCTCGGCCAGCCGGGCGAGGACTTCGAGGTGGTGCGCGGCAAGGCGCTCCAGCTCGGCGCGCTCGACTGCAAGGTGGTCGACGCGCGCGAGGAGTTCGCGCGCGAGTACGTGCTGCCGGCGATCAAGGCCAACGCCCTCTACGGCGGCGGCTACCCGCTGTTCACGGCGCTGGGTCGACCGCTGATCGCCAAGCTCGCCGTGGAGGCGGCGCGCGAGAGCGGCTGCGACACGATCGCCCACGGCTGCACCGGCAAGGGGAACGACCAGGTGCGGATCGAGTCGACGGTGGTGGCGCTCGACCCCGGGCTGAAGATCATCGCCCCGGTGCGTGGCTGGCAGATGGGGCGGGAGGAGGAGATCGCATACGCCCGTGAGCACGGCATCCCCGTGAAGGGGGGCACCGAGACGCCGCCCTATTCGATCGACGACAACCTGTGGGGGCGCTCGTCGGAGGGCGGCCCGATCGAGGACATCGGGGAGCCGCCCCGCGACGACGTGTTCAACCTCGTCACCGACCCCGAAGAGGCCCCAGACGAGCCCGAGGACGTGGAGGTGGAGTTCGAGCGCGGCTGCCCCGTGGCCCTGAACCGCGAACGCCTCGGCCTCGTGGAGCTGCTCGAGCGGGCCGGGGAGCTCGGCGCTCGGCACGGGGTCGGCATCGTGGACCACATCGAGGACCGGATCGTCGGCCTCAAGGTCCGCGACCTCTACGAGGTGCCGGCCGCGGCGATACTGCTGACAGCCCACAAGGAGCTCGAGAAGCTCGTGGGCACGATCCACCAGAACACCTTCAAGCCCCACCTCGACGACCACTGGGGCTACCTCGTCTACGCCGGCCTGTGGTACGAGCCGCTCATGGGCGACCTGAACGCCTTCATGGACCGGGTAAACGAGCAGGTCACCGGCGCGGTGACGGTCCGCCTCTACAAGGGCTCCTTGCGGCCCGTGGCGCGGCGCTCGCCGAACGCCCTCTACGACCCCGCCCTGGCGGGCTTCGGCGAGTCGGGGGGCCTCTTCTCCCAGCAGGCCAGCCCGGGATTCATCGAGCTCTGGAGCCTCCAGTCGCGGATGGCATACAGGATCCGGAATCGGGGAAACGAAGGCTCATGAGCACGAAGGGCTACACAGTGCTCGGCTGGGTCGTCTGGCAGATCGCAAGCCGAGTCGCGAAGCGCAAGATCGCCAAGAACCGGGTGAAGCTGGGTGCGGCGGGCGTCCTGCTGCTCGTCCTGGTCGGCGGCATCGTGGCCGCCCGATCGGGCGGGGGCGAGTAACACCTCAGCCTCGCCCGCAGCACGCCAGACGGAGTCCAATCGGCCGGAGGGGCCGGTACAGCGACGACTTTTGTCGTCTCACGACCCTTATTCGTCCCTGTAGCTGAGTCGGAGGCTCGCCACCCCGAGCATGGGTTTTCCGTCTTCTCGGTGATGCGCGGACGGGCTACGTCGGCGCACACCCGTTCGCGGACGGCTGGTGGGATAATCAGTCCGTGCCCGGCACGGATCGCGGCGGCGAGTTCGAGGAGCGCTTCATGGCCGCCTCCCAGGACACCGCACAGGCGCTCGACCGCAACGCGCGGTGGGGGCACACGGTTGCCGCGGTGAGGTCGATCGCCGACCGACTGGACAGCCAGCGCGGTGAGATCCGGGCGCAGACGGAGGCGATCTGGCGCATGATCGACCGCCTCGACTCGGACACAGAAGACCCGTAGACGCAGCGTCCGCTCGTAGCGGAATCGCCACTCGCGGCGAATCCCGAGCCGTCGGATCCCGACCTTATCCTCGGACGGCCGCATGACATGCGTCCACCTCCACGTGCACTCCGAGTACTCGGTGCTCGACGGCGCCTGCAAGATCGAGGCGCTCGCCGAGCGGGCGGCCGCCTTCGATCAGCCGGCCCTCGGGCTCACCGACCACGGGGTCATGAACGGCGCGGTCGACCACTACAAGGCCTGCCAGGAGCGCGGGATCAAGCCGATCATCGGCCTCGAGGCCTACCTCGTCGACGACGTTCGCACCGAGGCGGTCCGCTACGAGCGAAACCACCTGACGCTCTTGGCCGCGAGCGACGAGGGCTTCCGGAACCTCGTGAAGCTCTCCTCGGCGGGCTACCTCGAGGGCTACCGGCGAGGCAAGGCAAACGTCGACATGGAGCTGCTGGCGCGCCACGCGGATGGCGTGATAGCCCTCACCGGCTGCCTCCAGTCGCGCTTCTGCCGGCGGATCGTGGACGGGGTCCCGGCCGAGGCGCGCGCCCACGCGGACGACCTGGTCCAGGTCTTCGGTCCGGAGGACGTCTACTTCGAGGTCCAACGGAACGGGATCGCCGACCAACAGCGCGCGAACGAGGGCATCGAGCGCATCGCGCGCGAGCTGGGACGGCCGCTCGTGGCGACGGCGGACGTGCACTACCTCCGCCGCGAGGACTACGACAACCACAGGGCGCTGCTGTGCGTGCAGACGAAGAGCACCCTGGCAGCGCCGAAGCTGTCCTTCGACACGAACGAGTTCTACTTGAAGGATTCCGGCGAGATGGCCGAGGCGTTCGCCGACCGGCCCGAGGCGCTCGCCTCTACCGCCGAGATCGCGGAGCGCTGCTCCGTCGAGATCGAGCTCTGCAAGATGCTGATACCGCGGTTCCCGACCCCGGCGGGCGAGCCCGAGGGCGCCTACCTCCGCCGGCTGGCGGGGGAGGGGCTGCGCCGGCGCTACGGGGACCCGCCGCCGGCCGAGGCCGTGGAGCGTCTCGAGCTGGAGCTCGAAGTGATCTCGCGGATGGGCTTCGACGCCTACTTCCTGATCGTGTGGGACTTCGTCAAGTACGCGAAGGACAACGGGATCGCCGTGGGCCCGGGCCGCGGCTCGGCGGCCGGCTCGATCGTCTCCTACGCGCTCGGCATCACCGACGTCGACCCGCTCGCGTACGACCTGCTGTTCGAGCGCTTCCTGAACGCCGAGCGCGTGTCCATGCCCGACATCGACATCGACTTCTCGGTCAAGGGCCGCGACAGGGTGATCCAGTACGTGGCCGACAAGTACGGCCGCGAGTCGGTTGCCCAGATCGTCACCTTCGGGCGGATGTTCCCGCGGGCGGCCACGCGCGACGCCGCGCGCGTGCTGGGCTTCGACTACGGCACCGGCGACCGGATCGCGAAGCTCATCCCCGAGCCGGTCATGGGTCGCTCGAAGTCCTTCGACGAGTACCTGGCCGAGGAGCCGGAGCTGCGCCGCGTGTACGACACGGAGGCCGAGGCGCGCCAGATCGTGGAGGTCGCCAAGGGCCTCGAGGGAATAGTGCGCAACTCCTCGATCCACGCGGCCGCGGTGGTCATCGCGGACCGCCCGCTGACGGACATCGTGCCGCTCCAGGTGGCGGACGACCGGACGGTCACGCAGTACTCGATGAAGCCCATCGAGGAGATCGGGCTTCTCAAGATGGACTTCCTCGGGCTGCGCAACCTCGACGTGATCGAGGCGGCGCTCGACATCATCGAGCAGTCCACGGGTGAGCGCCCGGACATGGGCGCGCTGCCACTCGACGACGCGAAGACCTACGAGATGCTCGCCCGCGGGGACTCGGTGGGGGTGTTCCAGTTCGAGTCCGACGGGATGAGAGACGCGCTGCGCAAGGTCAAGCCGACCGAGTTCAACGACGTCGTGGCCCTGGTCGCGCTGTACCGCCCGGGTGCGATGCGCTACATCGACACG
The DNA here is from genome assembly GCA_046728795.1 of Actinomycetota bacterium. Lineage (GTDB taxonomy): Bacteria > Actinomycetota > Thermoleophilia > Solirubrobacterales > Thermoleophilaceae > JBKPFJ01. The sequence continues at coordinate 5,774 of JBKPFJ010000129.1, forward strand.
TACGCCCGCAACAAGCGCAACCCGGGGTCCATCGCCTACCTCGACGAGCGCCTGCGGCCGATCACCCAGTCGACGTACGGGGTGATCCTGTACCAGGAGCAGTCGATGCAGATCGCGAAGGAGATCGCCGGCTTCTCCGGGCCCGAGGCGGACGACCTGCGAAAGGCGATCGGCAAGAAGCTTCGCGACGCCATGGCCGCGCTACGGGACCGCTTCTTCGAGGGCGCCCGCGCCACCGGTACCTCGCAGCGGGTGATCGAGGAGCTGTGGAAGGTGAACGAGGACGCCGCCGACTACTCGTTCAATCGCTCGCACGCCGCTTGCTACGGCCTGATCGCGTACCGGACAGCTTGGCTCAGGGCCAACTACCCGGCGGAGTACATGGCCGCGCTGATCTCCTCGGTCATGTCGACGAAGGACAAGGTGCCCTTCTTCGTCTCGCGCTGCGAGGACATGGGGATCGACGTGCTGCCCCCGGACGTGAACCAGTCGGGGCACGACTTCGTGGTCGTGGAGGGCAACGTGCGCTTCGGGCTCGACGCCGTGAAGAACGTGGGCGCCGCGGCAGTTGATGCGATCCTCGCCGCCCGCGAGGAGGGCGGGCCCTTTACCTCGGTGTGGGACTTCTGCCGCCGGGTGGACTGCCGGGCGGTCAACAAGAAGGCGATCGAGGCGCTCGTGAAGTGCGGCGCGCTCGACTCGATCGGCCCGAGTCGCACGGGCATGCTCGAGGTGCTGCCGCGCGCGCAGGCCGGCGGGCAGCAGCACCAGCAGGACGCGCAGCTCGGGCAAGGCACGTTCTTCGAGCTGGGCGTCGGCGGCGAGGCGGAGCACCACGACCTGCCGGTCCCGTCGTTGCCCGACGAGCGCGAGGCCATCGGCGCCATGGAGAAGGAGACGCTCGGCCTGTTCCTCTCGAGCCATCCGCTCAAGGAGCTCCGCCCGGCGCTCCGCGCCCGGGTCGACTGCTCGCTCGCCGAGCTCGAGGTGAAGAAGGACGGCGACTGGGTCACCGTCGGGGGCATGATCAGCGAGTGCAAGCGGATCCGCACGAAGAAGGGCGACCCGATGATGTTCGCCACGCTCGACGACCTCGAGGGCACCGTCGAGCTGCTCGTCTTCAACTCGGCCTATGCGGCCAACGCGGACAAGGTGGACGTGGACAAGGTCGTGGTCGTGCGCGGGCGGGTGGACCACAAGGAGGCGGGGGAGACGAAGCTCGTCGCCCAGGAGGTCGAGCCGTTCGAGCCCGGCAGCGAGGAGCTCGACGCGGCCCGCGCCGCGGCTGAGCACCCGCCGCGCCGGCTGGTATTGCACGTCAGCCCCGGGGTGCCCGAGTCCTTCCTCGACGACCTCAAGGACGTCGTCGGCCACCACCCCGGCGACCACGAGCTGTTGCTGGCGGTCGGCGCCCGGCGGCTCTTGCTCGGCCCGGGCTTCCGGGTGTCGGCCGACACTGCCTGCCGCGCCGAGCTGTGCGGGCTTCAAGGCGCCGCGCGGGTGGCCTGAGTCCGGTTTGCACCGACCGCTGCATTAGGCGCAGCTTGACCCAAGAGGGGTCTCCCACGACGCTCGGGGGACGTGTCTCCAACAAAGGAGGACTCGTAAGCGCATCCTGGAGAAGCGGCCCTCGGCCGCAATGATCGTGGCGATCATCGCCGTGGCGTGCGCTGGCACCGCGACCGCCGCCGTCATCACCGGCGCTCAGATCAAGAACGGCAGCGTCACGAGCAGGGACGTCAAGAACAACAACCTCACGACTAGGGACGTGAAGAATCGGTCGCTGTTGAGGAGAGACTTCAAGAGCGGCCAGCTCCCGCGCGGCGCCACGGGCCCACAGGGACCGGCCGGCCCGCGGGGTCCGGCGGGCGCGAACGGGACCGACGGGTTTGGAGCGCTCGTGTACCCATTCGACGCCACCACGCTGACCGATGGGGAGTCGATCACGCTCTTTGCCGACTGCCACGCCGGGACCTTCCCAACGGGAGGCGATGCGCTCGCGTTCGACAGCGTCACAGGCGACGTGAGTAACCAGGTCGTGGTCGGTCAGGGGTTCGTCTTCGACCCGGGCCCGATCAGCTGGGCGGCGGACTTCAACAACACCACGCAGTCCGACGTCGACGTCTTCGTCGACGCGGCATGCGCGAATGCGAACACCGTTCTGTTCAAGGGCAAGCAGGCCAAGCGCTTCCATCACCGCTAGGGGCAATGCACCGAGGCCGCGCCTGCCGCGGCCCCGGTGGCCCCTGGACGTATCAGCAAGCTCCCGAATGGTCCCCTGACGGATCTCTACCC
>JBKPFJ010000175.1:0-11812 GCA_046728795.1 Actinomycetota bacterium
AGCAGAGGGCCGCTCAGCCTGCGCGCGTAGCGCGCGAGCTCGATCTCGGAGCAGGTGCAGGCGTCAGGAGGACGAGCGCAGGGGCAGCGGTTGCAGGCCGCCACCAGGGTCACGCTGGCCGGAAACGCGATCGTCCGCTGGCCGCGCATGATCTCGACGCGCCCCTCCTCCAGCGGCTGGCGGAGCGCGTCGAGGGCAGCGCGGGAGAACTCCGCCAGCTCGTCGAGGAACAGCACGCCCCGGTGGGCCAGGGTCACCTCGCCGGGACGCGGCGGCGCCGCACCGCCGACGAGGCCGGATGACGAGATCGTGTGGTGTGGAGCCCGGAAGGGGCGCTCCGCCGCGAGCTGGTGGCCGCCGATCCCGGCGACGCTCCGGACTCTCGTTATCTCGAGCGCCTCGTCGAACGTCGGCGGCGGCAGGATGCCGGGTAGGCGCCGCGCGAGCATCGTCTTCCCTACCCCCGGGGGGCCCACCATCAGGACGTTGTGCCCGCCCGCCGCGGCGATCTCGAGGGCGCGCTTGGCGTCGTCCTGGCCCCGGACGTCCACCAGGTCCAGCTCGGAGGATCCGTCGCGGTGCGGCGGCGGGCGAGGGCGAGCCGGCTCCGGCTCCCACTTCCCTCGAACGAGCTCGACGATTCGGCCGAGGCTCGGCGCAGGGACCACCTCGATGCCCTCCACTATCGCCGCCTCGGGCGCGCTCTCGACCGGCACGAGGAGCCGGCGGTACCCGGCGTCCCGGGCGCCGATGGCGACGGCGAGCGCGCCGCGGCCCGGCCGCAGCCGGCCGCTCAGCGACAGCTCGCCGCAGACCGCGCAGTCCCCGAGCGAGTCGGGTGGGATCTGCTCGCTCGCCAGCAGTAGCGCCACCGCGATCGCGAGGTCGAAGCCAGGCCCGCCCTTCCGGAAGTGCCCCGGCGCGAGGTTGACGGTGAGGCGCTTCATCGGAAAGTCGAGCTCGGAGTTGAGGAGCGCGGCCCGTACCCGCTCGCGCGACTCGCGAATGGCCCGGTCCGGCAGTCCGACGAGCGTGAATGTCGGAAGTCCCCGGCGCACGTCCGCCTCGACGGTCACCTCGCGGCTACCTACGCCCTCGATCGCGAAGGTTGCGACGCTCGCCAGCACGGGCGGGGAAGGTAGGGGCGCGCTCGCTGTGTGTGGGCGACCTGCGCAACAAGTCGCCCCGCTCGGCTTCCGGCAATCGTCGCGCTCGTCGCACACGCGTGCGTGGCCGGGGCCTACTGTCGGGCGATGGACCGGAGGCGGTGCTTGGGGGCGCTCGGAGAGCGGCTGGCGGCCGCCCATCTCGAATCGGCCGGCTACCGGATCCTCGAGCGCAACTTCCGGACCCGTTTCGGGGAGCTCGACCTGATCGCAGAGGACGCGCGCGTCCTCATCTTCTGCGAGGTCAAGAGCCGGGTCGCCCGCGGGCCACCCGGTCCCTTCGGTCCCTTCGCCTCGATCGGGCGCGAGAAGCGGCGCCGCCTCCGAGCGATGGCCCGCGAGTGGCTGACGAGCCCGCAGGCTCCTGACCGGCGTCGCACCTACGAGCTCCGCTTCGACGCGATCGCGGTGGAGCTCGGCCCGGACGGCCGCCTGATCCGCCTCGAGCACCTCGAGGGCGCGTTCTAGCGGCCGGGCGAGGCGCCGGCGCCGAGCGCCCTAGCCCTCGAGCGCCAGCTGCTGGTAGGCGATCGACTGGAACGACAGGCGGTGGATCGGCGAGATGCCGTTGGCACGGATCGCGGCGCGGTGCTCCGGCGTCGAGTAGCCCACGTTCGTCTCGAATTCCCAGCCGGGGTGCCGCTTCGCCGCGCGGCGCATGTAGCGGTCGCGGGTGACCTTGGCGAGTACGGAGGCCGCCGCGATCGCCGCGCTGCAACAGTCGCCGTCGATCACCGCGCGCTGCTCGAAGCCGAAGTCCGCGAGCCTGAAGCCGTCCACGAGGCAGATCGCGCCGTCGCAAGCCACGGAGCGGAGCGCGGTGCGGAGTGCCTCCAGGTTCGTCACGTGGAGCCCGCGAGCGTCGATCCCGCGCACGCAGCGGGCGACGATCGTGCTTCGCGCAGCCGCGCGGAGCACTAGCGGGTAGAGCTCCTCCCTGGCCTCGGGGGTGTGCTGCTTCGAGTCGTTCAGCCGCGAGAGTGCGCGGCGCTCCGAGAGGGTCAGGCGCTCGAGGTCGAACAAGACCGCGGCCGCAACCAGCGGACCGGCGAGCGAGCCCCGCCCCGCCTCGTCGGCACCCGCCACCCAGCGGCGGCCGATCTCCCGGTCGAAGGCGAACAGCCGGCGCCCGCTCGAGGCGCGGCGGCGTACCCGGCGCTCTGTGGTGCCGCTCCGACCCACGCTCGCGGCGATCATAAGTCGACCCGCGGCGGAGGATACTCCGGGGCCGCGGACGATCCCGGAAAGCGCGGCTAAAGGATCCCGATTCGCTTGGGCGGCCAATAGGTGGCGAACGCCTGGCCGATCACCCACTTCTTCGGGATCGGCCCCCACTCGCGGCTGTCCGCGGACTGGCCGCGGTTGTCTCCCATCATGAAGTAGTAGCCCTTCGGGATCGTGATCTCCCGGGGCAGATTGCAGATCCCGCACTGGCTGTCCGGTCGGATGAATGGCTCGTCCTGACGCCGCCCGTTCAGGTAGACCCGCCCGTCGATGACCTTGAGCCGGTCGCCGCCGACGGCCACAACCCGCTTGATGAAGTTGGTGTCCGAGCGGCTGGGAGTCGGCCGGGGGCACGACGTCTGGCCGGAGTGCCGAACCCCGCAAACGTTCTCGTCGGCGCCCAGAGGCGGCTTGAAGACGAGGATGTCGCCGCGGTCGTAGTCGCCGAAGTGCTTCGAGACACGGTTGACGAGCACGCGCTGACCCACGTCGAGTGTCGGCTCCATCGACTCGCTCGGGATCCGGAACGGCTTGACCAGGAAGGCCTGGATGCCGAGCGCGAGCCCGAGCGCGACGACGACGATCGTCACCAGCTCGATGAGGGAGCCGTGGCCGGTCTTCTTCTTCGCGCGAGCCACTGCCAAGGGGGCGGGTCCTTCGGCCCCTAGGACTCGGACTCGTCGGTGGGGGCGCTCTGCTCGTCGGCGGGTGCGTTCGCGGCCGCGCGGGCCTGCACGTCCTCGGCGCCCTGGCCCTCGGGCTGGTCGTCCGCCAGGGCCACCTCCTCCTGAGGCGTGGACGCCTCGCCGGGCGACTCCCCCTCCTCGGGAGCGGCCTCGGCCTCCGTCGCCACCTCCTCGGCGAGCTCCTCCTCGCCGGGACGGGGCGCCTCGTCCGTGAGCGGCATGGTGCCCTCCTCTGGCTCCTCGCCCACGTAACGCCGCTCCCGCACGCGGGCCCGACGACCGACCCGCTCGCGCAGGTAGTAGAGCTTGGCGCGCCGCACCTCGCCGCGGCTGGCGATCTCGATCCGCTCGATCTTCGGCGAGTGCACGGGGAACGTGCGCTCGACACCGACCCCGAAGGACTGCTTGCGCACGGTGAACGTCTCCCGCGCTCCGCTGCCCTGTCGCCTGATCACGGTGCCCTCGAAAACCTGAGTCCGCCGGCGGCTCCCCTCCACAACCTGGAAGTGCACCCGCACCCGGTCACCGGCCCGAAAGGGCGGCACGCGCCGAAGCTGGGCGCGCTCGAGGCTGTCGATGACACCGGACATAGCGGAGAGAAGCCCGAGACGCGGGGGCGGCTCGGGCGCACGGCGGCGAATGGTAGCGAAGGTCCTAGGCGCCGCCTGGGCCCCGCTCGCGGCTCCGCTCGAGCCGCCAGGCGCGGATCCGGGCGTGGTCGCCGGACAGCAGCACCTCGGGCACCGTGTGGCCGCGCCAGTCGTACGGGCGGGTGTAGTGGGGGTACTCGGGCGCCCCCTCGAGGGCGCTGCTGAACGACTCCTCGAGCGCGCTCTCCTCGTGGCCGAGTGCGCCCGGGAGCTTGCGCAGGACGGCGTCGCAGACCACCATCGCGGCCAGCTCGCCGCCGGCCAGCACGTATGGGCCGATCGAGATCACGTCGCTCGCGAGCTGCTCGTGCACCCGCTCGTCGAAGCCCTCGTAGCGGCCGCAGAGCAGGGCCAGCGAGGCCTCTTCGGCCAGCTCCGATACAAGTGCGTCGTCGAGCTGGCGCCCGCCCGCGGAGAGGGCGACCACCCGCCTCGGCGGCGCGTCGCCGTAGCGCGCGCGTAGCGCGGCGTCCACCACGTCGACCCTGATCACCATCCCTGCGCCGCCCCCGTAGGGCGTGTCGTCGACCTGTCCGGCCGAGAGCGGTGTGGTGGCCCTCAGGTCGAGGAAGGCGAGCTCGTGTCCCAGCGCCAGGGCGTTGCGAACGTGTCGCTGCTCGGTAAACCAGCCGAACCAGGCGGGGAAGAGCGTGAAGACGTCGATCTTCACAGGCCGAGGAACTCCCGATCGACGGCGATCGTCTCCCCTATCGAGCGGATCGCGTCGGAGACCAGCGGGACGAGGGTGCCGTCCTCGAGCTCGAGCAGGTCGCACGACGGTCCCTCGAGTACGCGACTCACCCGGCCGAGCCCGTCCACCTCCCGTCCCACGAGCTCGGCGGCGAGCCACTCCTCGTCCGCGAGCTCTGCCTCCACGAGCAGGGGCTCGCCGCGCACGCCGCGAGGGTCGTCGAGCCCGGCGAGGCGCAGCAGGGGGCGCTCCCTGGAGCCGGCGCGGCGCGTCACCTCCCGCCGTCGGCCCGCCACCGTCACCTGCGGTGCCGAGGCGAGGTCCTCGGTGGCCCCATCCACCCAGAAGCTTCCGTCATGGCCGTGCGGCCGCCCCACGCGGCCGGCGCTCACGAGCGTCAATCGACCACGTCGACGAGCACCCGCCGGCCATGCCGCACGGACGCCGCCTTCATCACCGTCCGCAGGGCGGCCACGGTCCGCCCGCCCCGGCCGATCACCTTGCCCGCGTCGTCCTCCGCCACCTCGAGCTCCAGCACGAGCGTGCCGTCCTCCTCCTCGAAGGACTCCACGGACACGTCCGCGGGCCGGTCCACGAGCGACCGCGCCAGGTAGGCGAGGAACTCCTCCACCGCGTCTAGGTGCTCGCCGCCGAGACTGGCGTCGATGCTCGGACGAGCCAGGACCGTGGCTCGCAAGCCCGGGAGCGCAGGCGATGTGGAGCATCGGCGAGCATCGCGGGAGCCGCGAGCCGCGATCCTGGGCGGCCGAGCGCAACGGCAGTCGAGGCGGGGAGCACTTAAGCCGCTGACTTCGCGCGGGCCTTGATCAGCTTCTTGACGGTGCCCGTGGGCTGGGCCCCTCGGGCGAGCCAGTGCTCGAGTCGCTCCTCGTCGATTGCGATCGTCGACGGCTCCGTCTGCGGGTTGTAGTGACCGATCGTCTCGATGAAGCGCCCGTCGCGCGGCGAGCGCTGGTCGGCCACGACCACGCGCCAGATCGGGTTCTTCTTGCCGCCCACTCGCGTGAGCCGAAGTCGTACGGACATGCGGCGAGGTTAGCGACCGCCGGCCAGTTGCTGCAGCGAGGGCATCTTGCCGCGCGAGATCTGGCGCATGAGCTTCTTCATCTGGGAGAACTGCTTGACGAGGTGGCTCACCGCCTGGACGGAGGTCCCCGACCCGCGGGCGATCCGCCGCCGCCGGGAGCCGTCGATGATCGCCGGGTCGCGCCGCTCCGCCGGGGTCATGGACTGGATGATCGCCTGGAGCCGGTCGAGTTCGCGCTCGTTCACGTTCAGGTTTCCGAGCTGGGCCCCGACGCCGGGCATCATCTTCAGGAGGTTCGTGAGCGGGCCCATCCGCCGCACCTGCTGCATCTGGTCGAGGAAGTCGTCCAGCGTGAACTGCTCCTTGCGGATCTTGCGCTCGAGCTCCTGCGCTTGGCGCTCGTCGATCTGGCGCTCCGCCTTCTCCACGAGCGTCATCACGTCGCCCATGCCGAGGATCCGCTGGGCCATTCGGTCGGGGTGGAAACGCTCGAAGTCGGCCAGCTTCTCGCCAGTCGAGGCGTACAGAATCGGCTTGCCCGTGACGGCCTTCACCGAAAGCGCGGCGCCGCCCCGCGCGTCGCCGTCGAGCTGGGTCATGACCACGCCGGCGACCTGGGCCGTCTGCGCGAACGGCTCGGCCACGGTCACGGCGTCCTGGCCCGTCATCGCGTCGACGACGAGCAGCACGTCGTGGGGCTTCAGGCGCTTCTTCACGTTGGCGAGCTCGGCCATGAGCTCCTCGTCGATGTGGAGGCGCCCGCTGGTGTCCACGATCAGGGCGTCGCGCCGGTCCTGCTTCGCCTGATCGAGCGCCCACTCGGCGATGTCCACCGGGTCCCGTCCGGTGCCCTGCTCGTAGACGGTGGCGCCTGCCTGCGAGCCGACCTTCACGAGCTGGTCGACGGCGGCCGGCCGGTAGACGTCGCAGGCAGCGAGCGCGACATCCATCCCGTGCTCCTCGCGCAGGTGGCGCGCGAGCTTCGCGCAGGCCGTGGTCTTGCCCGAGCCGTGCAGCCCGGCCATGAGGATCACGGTCGGCCCCTGCCTGGCGAAGGCCAGGTCGCGGCCCGAGCCGCCCATGAGCGCGGCCAGCTCGTCGTTCACGATCATCACGACCTGCTGACCCGGGTTGAGCGACTCCAGCACCTGCTCGCCGAGCGCGCGCTCGCGCACGGCGTCGGTGAACTGCTTCACGACCCGGAAGTTGACGTCGGCCTCGAGCAGGGCCAGGCGCACCTGGCGCATGGCCTTCTTTACGTCGTCCTCGGTGAGCTTCCCGCGCGAGCGGACATCCCCGAGCGCCCCCTGGAGCCGTTCTGAGAGCGTGTCGAACACTCCGTCCAGCGTACTCTGCGGGCGATCGTCGGCGACGCGCTGTGGCTCATCGCGCGCGCGCCGTGACCAGCGGCCGCCTCGACCTCGGCCCTCGCGGCCCAGCTCCTCGGGCACTAGGCCCGCACGAAAGTCGCCACTAGACGCGCCGCCCCCCAAGACTGCGCGGTCGCGTTCGGAGCACGAGCCAAAGGCCGCGCTTCTCAAGCCGAGCGGGTTGAGTGCGAAGTTGTGTGTGGGCTGCCCGCGGCGCGGGGCGGGCGCCGCGTACGCGGCTGCGGGTCAGCCGACGGTGCCGTACAGCCTGAGCTCGGCCCGCGCGGCCGCCCCTGCGGGCGAAGCGCTCACGGTTCGGGTCGGTCTCGATCCCCGGTGATTCGCTGCCCGAGCTGACCCAGGGCCTGGGTCAGCTCGCTGGGGATGATCCACATCTTGTTCGACTCGCCCTGGGCGATCTGAGGCAGCACCTGTAGATACTGATAGGCGAGCAGCTTCGGGTCGGCATCGCCCTCGTGGATGGCCTGGAAGACGGTCTCGATCGCCTTCGACTGGCCCTCGGCCTCGAGGATCTGCGCCTCCCGGCGACCCTGCGCCGTGAGAATGGCGGACTGCTTCTCGCCCTCCGCGGTGAGGATCTGCGACTGCTTGACCCCCTCGGCCGTCAGGATCGCCGCGCGCTTGTCGCGCTCGGCGCGCATCTGCTTCTCCATCGCATCCTGGATCGTGGCGGGCGGGTCGATCGCCTTCAGCTCCACGCGGTTCACGCGAATGCCCCACTTGCCGGTCGCCTCGTCCAGCACCAGCCGCAACTGGGAGTTGATCTGGTCGCGCGAGGTGAGCGTCTCCTCGAGCGTCAGGTCGCCGATCACGTTGCGCAGCGTGGTGACCGTGAGCTGCTCGATGCCCTGGATGTAGTTGGCGATCTCGTAGGTGGCGGCGCGGGCGTCGGTCACCTGGAAGTAGATGACCGTGTCGATGTTGACCACCAGGTTGTCCTCGGTGATCACGGGCTGGGGCGGGAAGGACACGACCTGCTCGCGCAGATCGAGCAGGGGCCGCACCCGGTCCACGAACGGGACCACGAGCGCCAGCCCCGGCTGGAGGGTGCGCTGGTAGCGGCCGAGACGCTCGACGATGCCGGCCCGGGCCTGGGGCACGATCCGGATCGCGCGCGCGAGCACGATGAGCGCCACCACGCCGAGGACGATCGCCACGATTGCGCCGGCAGAAACCATGTTCCTCCTTAGGACACCCTAGTCGGCCACGAGCGCCGTGGCGCCCTCGATCTCCATCACATGCACCTGCGCTCCGGCCTCGAGGACGGCGTCCTCGTCGTAGGCCCGAGCGCTCCACACCTCGCCGCCGATCTTTACCTGACCCCCGTGCGCGTCGACCCGCTCGAGCACGAGGGCCCGCGAGCCCACCAGCGCCGCGGTGCCGGTGCGCAGGTGGGCGGGCATCACCAGATGGCGGCGGGCCACCGGCCGGATCAGCGCGAGCGAGGCCACCGCGGCCACCGCGAAGACCACGAACTGGAGCGCCGTGCCGAGCCCGATCGCCGCCGCGATCGCCGCGAGCAGCGCCGCCACGGCCACCGGGCCGAGGAAGAAACCGGTGGTGATCATCTCCCCGACGGCGAGCGCCCCGGCGGCGATCATCCAGGCGACCCAGTCCTCCATCTGCCCGATCCTACGCGGCCCGCCGGAGGGGCCCGGCCGGCTCCCTACGCCGCCCGCTCGAGCGCCTGGCCGACATCAGCCAGCAGGTCGTCGGCCTCCTCGATCCCGGCGCTCAGCCTGACGAAGCCCTCGGGGACTGCGTCCCCGCCCCAGCGCCCGCGCCGCTCGGCGCTCGTGTGGACGCTGCCGAAGGAGGTGGCCTCGGTGACGAGCTCCGCAGCGGCGAGGAAGGCCTCGGCCCGCGCCCGGCTCCCCAGGTCGAACGAGACGATCGTGCCGAAGCGGCGCATCTGGCGCCGGGCAGTCTCGTGGCCCCGGTCGTCCGGCAGGCCGGGGTAGCGCACGGACCGCACGTCGTCGCGGCCGGCGAGGAGCTCGGCGATCGCGAGCGCGTTCGCGCACTGGCGGTCGAGCCGGACCGCGACGGTAGCGAGCGAGCGGTGGGCCAGCCAGGTCTCGAACGGGCCCGGGATGGCGCCGCTCTCGCGCCGCCACTCCCGCAGCGCGTCGGCGCGTGCGCCGTCGCCGACCGCGACGTAGCCGAGCAGCAGATCGGCGTGTCCGCTGAGGTGCTTCGTGGCGCTCACCACGGAGAAGTCCGCTCCCAGCGCGAGCGGACGCTGCCCGAGCGGGGTGGCGGTGGTGTTGTCGACGACCGTGGGAGAGCCGCCGGCGAGGGCGGCGATGTCGCACACGCGGAGCTCCGGGTTGGTCGGCGTCTCGAGCCACAGCAGATCCGCGTCGATCGGCGGCTCGAGCTCGGGCGTCGGCACGAGGCGCGCGTCCACGCCCCGTTCGGCCAGGTGGCCGCGGGCGAGGTTGCGGACGTGCATGTAGCAGTCGGCCGCCACCACGAGGCGCGACCCGGGCCGCAGCGTGGTGAGCAGCACGGCGCTCGCGGCGGCCATGCCCGAGGCGAACAACACGACCTCGCCCCCCTCGAGCTCCCCGAGAGCCCGCTCGTAGCGCTCCCAGCTCGGGTTGCCGTAGCGGCCGTAGACGAACGGGGCCTCCGCGGGGTCCCCGCGCAGGTGGTAGGGCGCCGCGAAGGTGGGCCCGGGCAGGAAGGGCTCGCCCTGTGCGGGCTCGGGGAGCCCGGCGCGAACGACCCGTGTGCCCTCGCCTGTCATTCCAGGATCGCCCGCGCGAAATCGTCCGGGTCGAAGGGGCGCAGGTCCTCCAGCGCCTCGCCTATTCCGATCAGCTTGACCGGCACCCCGAGCTCCTGCGCGATCGCGAGCGCGATGCCGCCCTTGGCCGTACCGTCGAGCTTGGTGAGCACGATCCCGCTCACGTCCACGGCCTCCCGGAAGAGGAGCGCCTGGCGGAGGCCGTTCTGGCCGGTGGTGGCGTCGATCGTGAGGAGCGTCTCGTGCGGGGCGCCCGGCAGGCGGCCCGCGATCACCCGGCGCACCTTGCCGAGCTCGTCCATCAGGTGCTGCTGCGTGTGGAGCCGGCCGGCCGTGTCGATGATCACCACGTCGCGGTCGCGCGCCCGGGCCGCCTCGAGCGCGTCGTAGGCCACGGCGCCCGGGTCGGAGCCAGGGGCGCCGCGCACGAGCTCGCAGCCGGCGCGCTCCGCCCAGGTCTCGAGCTGCTCGGCGGCGGCGGCCCGGAAGGTGTCGGCCGCCGCGAGCAGGACCGAGAGCCCGAGCTCTCGCTGGAGATGCCACGCGATCTTGCCGATAGTGGTGGTCTTCCCGCTCCCGTTGACGCCGACCATGAGCACCACCGCCGGCCGCGCGCTCAGGTCGAGCCGGTCGCCGTCGACCCTGGCCGTGTCCGCGAGCAGCTCGCGCAGCCGCCGCGCCAGATCCTCGCCGCCGGCGATGTCGCCCTCTGAGGCCTCCGTCTCGAGACGCTCCACGATGGACGCGGTGGTCGGGGCGCCCACGTCCGCGTAGATGAGGGTCTCCTCGAGTTGCTCGAAGGCCTCGTCGTCGAGGTTCTGGAAGACCGTGGCCTGGAGCTCAGCGCCCAGGGCCTGCCGCGTCTTCGAGAGGTTCTCGCGCAGGCGGCGAAAGAAACCCGCCCGCTCGGGCTCGGGCTCCTGCGGCGGCGGAGCCTGCGCTCCGCCCTCGACGAGCTCCTGCCAGGTGCGCGCCATGAGCCGGGCAGCATAGGCCCTGGCGAGAGGCGCCCGGCCCAGTCAGGCAGCGGCGGCCTCGCCCAGGCGCCGCGAGACCACCCGCGAGACCCCGTCGCCGCCCATGGTCACCCCGTAGAGGCGGTCGGCGGCGTCCATCGTGCGCTTCTGGTGGGTCACGACGATGAACTGCGCGCGGTCCGAGTAGCGGCGGACGAGCTGCAGGAAGCGGTCGATGTTGATGTCGTCGAGCGCCGCCTCCACCTCGTCGAGGATGTAGAAGGGGCACGGCCGAGCGAGGAAGACCGCGAACATGAAGGCGAGCGCGACGAGCGACTTCTCGCCACCCGATAGCAACGAGAGCCGCTTCGTGGCCTTGCCCGCGGGCGTGACCTCCACCTCCACCCCGGCCTCCGTCCCTTCCTCGCCGCCGGCGGCCTCGGGCTCCTCGCCGTCCGTCTCCCCGCCTAGCACCGGACGCGGCCCCTCCGGCTGTACCAGCCGAAGCCGGCCGCGACCGCCGGGAAATAGGTGCCCGACGACGTCCTCGAAGTTGCGCGCCGCGGCCTCGAAGGTCTGCTCGAAGCTCTCCCGGATGCGCCGGTCCGCCTCCTTGATGAGCCCGTCCAGCTCCGCGAGCGCGCCCTCGAGGTCGCGCCGCTGGGCCTCGAGCTCCTCCACGTGGGCGACGGCGTCCTCATACTCCCGCCTCGCCAGCGGGTTGACCGGGCCGAGCTGCTCACGCCGGCGGGCGAGGCGCTCGACCTTCGCCTCCAGGTCCTCACGCCGGTCGGCCGGGAGCGGGCTGGACGCCGGCTCGGGCTCGAGCCCGAGCCGCGAGGCGATCGCCGCGAGCTCCTGCTCTACGTCCGCGGCCGCGTCGCGCACCTGCTGGGCGGCGACCTCGGCGGTGGTCACCGCCTCACCGGCACGCCGCAACCGTCCCTGGAGCTCGGCCTCCTCGTGCGCGAAGGCGCGCAGTGCCGCGGCGGTCTCCTGCCCGGCGGCGGCGCCGGCGTCGAGCTCCGTCTCCAGGGCCTCGCGGCGGCCCGCCACCGCGGCACCGGCCGCATCGAGGGCCCGGGCAGCCCGCCCGGCCGAGGTCGCCAGTGTGGCGTCCCGCTCGATGGCGGCCCGGAGACCCTCGACCACCCGGGCGCGCTCGGCTCGCTCCCGCTCTAGGCGCTCAGCCAGGCGGCGTTCCGCGCGCAGGTCGGCCGTGAGCTCGGCCCGCCTCACGGCGTCCGG